>JBDGSB010000111.1:0-36379 GCA_042217765.1 Haloarculaceae archaeon
TTATATACCGAAAACGTACGGACGGACGCGACAATGTGTCCCCGTAAACGCTCTAGCACCGATCACACTCGCCGGACGCTCCTCCGGTTGGGCGCTGGCGCAGTCGCGACGAGTCTGGCAGCGGCCAGCGGTTGCGTCTCTAGCCTCCCGCCGGTCGGACTGCCACAGCACTTTGGGCGCATCGACGTCCCGCCGGCCGATCCACCGCGCTACCGCCGCTGGCTCCCCGCCCCATCGGCGCTCGACGGCCTCGACGGCGATCACTACCGATTCCTGTACAGGCAGCCTTCCAGGCTCGACTATCCAGCCCCGATACGGTTCGTCGTGCCGAGAAAGCGGCTCCTGTCCGAACTCGACTACTTCGGCGTCGGCTACGCCGCGTACGACGAGTTGCTCCACACCGACGCGGGTACCGTCGTCCTGGCCCCGTTCGACCGGGACACCGTCGCACGGACCCTCACGGAGAGCGGCTACGAGACGGCCGAGTCGTACCACGACTACGACCTGTTCGCTCGCCAGGACGTACACAGGCGCGCGGCCGTCGGCGACGGCGTCGTCGTCTGGACGAGCGAACGCGTCCACGACGCACCGGACGTCGAGGCACTCGTCGACGCCAGGGCCGGCCGCGTCGACCGGTACCACGAGGAGAACGACGGCTTCGCACGCCTCAGCGAGTCGATCGGCGAAAGTCGCATGGTCGAACTCGTGCCGCCGAAAGCGGGCGTACGCTACTGGACGAGTTGCGAGGGATTCCGATTCGACGACGGGACGGCGTATCACGTGCGCTCGTTTCGCTACCCGGAGGGGACGGAATTCCCGAAACGGGAGTTGAAACGGCGCAGCGTCGCGGGCACGATACTGACCCGCGAAGTCGAGCACGCCGACATCCGAATCGAGGGCCGAACGGCCACGTTCGAGGGCGAGATTCCGCCCGGTGAGGGCGTCCATCCCGGGAACGTCACCCCGCCGTATCCCCCGCAGATCACCTGGGGCGTCACTCGCGACGCCGACGCCGGGACGGTGACGGTCCGCCACGAGGCCGGCGACTCCGTGGCCGCCGACGCCCTGGCGTTGGGATTCACGCTCGATCCCGACGCCGGCGCGTTCGCCGTGCCGAACCACGAGCCGCTGTTCACCGACGTCGAGACGGTCGAACCGGGCGATACGGCGACCGTCGACGTGAGCGACGAGCCGGCGGTAACGGTACGGAAATCGACTGGCGACGGGTCGGCGGACGGAGAGACGACGCGAACGGCGACCCGGATCGAGGTCGTATACTCGCCGGACGGCTCGTACCGATCGCTGTTTTCGTTCCCGCTAGAGGTGACGCGATGACGGTCACAGCGACCGGCCGTTCCGGTTCGCAGGCGACCGCTCCGCAAGCGACCGCTCCGCAAGCGACCGCTCCGCAAGCGACCGCTCCGACCTCGGCCGGGACGCCACTGCGACGCTCCGCTGCAACCGATTTATACCGTCTCCCCATGACCAGAGAACCCGTGGCCGAAGACACCGATCTGTCGGAGGTCGTCGACTTCCTGGGCGACCAGCACGTCCGAACGATACTCACCGCGACGAGCGCCGATCCGCTGTCGGCTCGGGAGCTGAGCGAGCGGTGTGACCTGTCGGTGTCGGCCATCTACCGGCGAATCGAACGGCTCCAGGCGGCGAACCTACTCGAAGAGGGCACGCGGCCGCGCCGAGACGGCCATCACGATACGGTCTACGTCGCGGCGCTAGAGACGTTCGAACTGACGATCCGCGACGGCGAACTCGACTGGACCGCGGAAGGGCCGGAGTCGGACGTCGCCGACGAACTCACGCGGCTCTGGAGGAAGTTCTGACATGGTCGCCACCGCGTCGCTTACGGGATTGCTCGCGGGTGCCGCCGCGACGGCGTCGGCGGTCGTCGGCCTCTACGTCGGCTACCAGGCGTACCGCGGCCTCCGCCGGAACGACGAGCCGGCGATGCGATACCTCTCGGTCGGCATGATC
This sequence comes from Haloarculaceae archaeon, assembly GCA_042217765.1. Lineage (GTDB taxonomy): Archaea > Halobacteriota > Halobacteria > Halobacteriales > Haloarculaceae > JARUKX01. The sequence continues at coordinate 1,993 of JBDGSB010000111.1, forward strand.
GTCCTGTTCGGCCTGACGTACGTGGTGGCTGTGGTCGGACAGGGACTGCTCTCGGTCGGGTACATGTCCATCACCTCCCAGAACGCGTTTCGGTTGCTGGTTCGCGTCCTCCAACTGGTCGGCCTGTCGCTCATCGCGTACTCGCTGCACGTTGCGGCCGGCAACGGGGTCGGGACCTGATACGGGACGGCGAGAGTCCGTCCGCCGCCACGTCCACTTCCGCCGCAGTCACCAACAGTTTTTGCCCCCCGAACCCCGAGGTGGGGGCGTGAACATTCGCGGTATCGTCGTCGAAGTCGGGGAGGGACGAACCGTCAGCACGCAGTACGGCGAGAGCGACCTGCTGGAAGTCGCGGTGCGGCCCGACCGCGGGCAAGCGCCCCCGGAGACGGTCACGCTGTGGGGCAAGTGGGCCGAGACCGGTGACTCTCTAGCGCCGGGCATGGAACTGCTCGTGACCGACGTCGAGGAGGACGAGTACCGTGGCGAACGGCAGTACTCCACGGGAAGCGAGTCGATGGTCGTCGTCGAACCGGACTTCCTGGTGAACGTGACCGACGTCCGCCAGTGGGTGCAGTGTCCCCGGATGTACTACCTCGGCAAACTAGAGGGGACGCCGCTGAAGTACCCCGTCGTCAAGGGGACCATCGTCCACGAGGTGTTCGGCGACCTGCTTCGCGGCCGGGACCTGGAGGCGGCGGTCGCCGACCGCGTCGAGGAGGCCGGATTGGACCTCGGACTCCTGGGAGAGGACCCCGACGCCGTCGCCGAGGAGGTGCGCCACCACGCCAGCGCAATCGAGGGGTGGCTACGGCAGGGGACGCTGACCGGCGGCGACGACTGGCGAAGCGAGATGACGCTGGTCAGCGAGACCTACGGCCTGAAGGGACGCGCCGACGCCGTTCGCCGCGGGATGCCCGTCGAACTCAAGACGGGCAAGAACACCAACCGGGAGCCACGATTTCACGACAAGGTGCAGGCCGCGTGCTACGCCCTGATCCTGGGCGAACGCCGCGGCGAGCCGCCCGACACCGGAACCCTCCTCTACACGAAAAACGCCGCGCTCGACCGCGGCGACGCGACCGGCGACCTCTCGCCCGCCAAGGAGTTCTCCATCGGGCCGGGCCTGCTGAAGTTCGTCCTGCGTGCGCGTAACGCGCTCGCGGCGATGGAGTACGGCATGGACGTGCCGACGGGCTACGAGGCCGACGCCAAATGCGAGTACTGCTTCGAACAGGACACCTGCATGGCGGTGTCGGGACGGCTCGCCCAGGAATCGAAGGCCGGGCAGATCGGCCAGCCCGTCCCCGAGGAGGAACGAGAGTACTTCCGGCGCTTCTACGAGGCCGTCGAGGCCGAACGCCGCGAGGTCCACCGCGAGTACGCCAAACTCTGGCGGCAATCCGCCGCGGAACGGGCCGACGACGACCGCGCGCTAGTGAACCTGGAACCGACGGGAACGCGGCGACTCGACGGTGGCCGGTGGGAACTCCGCGCGAGCGCGACCGGCGCGACCTCGAAGATTCGAGAGGGCGACCTGGTGCTCGCCAGCGACGGCGACCCCGTCGGTGGCGACGCGGAACTGGCGCGCGTCGAGCGACTCGGCCGCGAGCCGCCACACGGCTCGGAACGGGCGAGCGGGGAGGCCGACGACCCGCGAGAAATCGTCGTCACCGCCGACGAACCCTTCGACCTGAAGCGCCTGGACGTCTACCCCTCCGAGATCGGGACCGACCGGATGCTGACCGCGCTGCACGACGCGCTGTTGACACAGTCGGCCGACCAGAAGGACGTGCTGTTCGGGCGGCGCGACCCCGAGTTCGAGGCCGTCGCGGACACCTTCATCGACAACAACGACGCCCAGAACGAGGCCGTGCGGTTGGCCGTCGGCGCGCGGGACTGTGCGCTGATCCACGGGCCGCCGGGGACGGGCAAGACCTACACGCTCGCGCGGGCGGTCCGGGCGCTGGTCGAACGCGACGAACGCGTCCTGCTGTCGGCGTTCACGAACCGCGCGGTCGACAACGCCGTCGAGGCGCTGATCGAACAGGGCTTCACCGACCTCGTGCGCGTCGGCACCGAAAGCGGCGTCCGCGAGGACCTACAGGAGTACCGACTGCGAAAGCGCGGCGATCCCGAAGCGACGGCTCGACGGCTCCGTGACGCACCCGTGGTCGCGGCGACGACGGCCTCCTGCGGGTCGCGGGTGATGCGCACCCAGCGGTTCGACGCCGCCGTCGTCGACGAGGCAGGGCAACTCACGGAACCAGGGACGCTGGCGGCGACGACGCTGGCCGACAAATTCGTCCTCGTGGGCGATCACCAGCAGTTGCCGCCGGTGGTCCGTGCGGAGGGCGGCCAAGCGTGGAACGCGACGGGCGATGGGGACGCGACGGCGAGCGGCAGGGACGCGACGGCGAGCGGCAGGGACGCGACGGCGAGCGGTGGTGAGACGACAGCGAGCGATAGGAACGGAGACGGTACCGGAAACGGAGACGGCAGTACCCGCCGCGCGGACCTCGGAACGTCGCTGTTCGAGCGCCTGATCGACGCCTACCCGGACGCCAGCGTGCTGCTCGATCGGCAGTACCGCATGGCCCAGCGAATCCAGGCCTTCGCCTCCCGGGAGTTCTACGACGGGCAGTTGCGCCCCGCCACCGGCGAGGTGGCCGGGCGACACCTCTCGAACCTCGACGGCGTCGACGTCGACGCGCTCCCCGACCACCTGCGCGACCGCGTGACGCTGATCGACCCCGACGGCCGGGCGCGGGGCAACACCAATCCCGACGAGGCCGCGGCGGTCGCGGACGTCGTCGAGTCCTACGCCGAGGCGGGAGTCCCCCGCGGCGACGTCGGCGTCATCGCGCCATACCGCGCGCAGGTGGCCGAGATCCGCAAGCACGTCCCCGAGGCAGTGGCCGTCGACACCGTCGACCGCTTCCAGGGCTCTAGCGAGGAGGTGATCGTCATCTCCTTCGTCGCCACCGATTCGCTGGACGGCCCCATCTTCGAGGACTACCGGCGCGTGAACGTGGCGCTCACTCGCGCCAAACGGGCGCTCGTACTGGTCGGCGACCGTGACGCGCTCGAAACGGACCCCGTCTACGGCCGGATGGCGGAGTGGGCGGAATGACGGTCGCGTTCGAGTGGGTCGGCTGGCCGACCGTCGTGGCGGTCGCGTGGTTCCGGTTTCCCGGTCTCTCCGCGGCGCTTCGGGACGCGCTTCCGCACGCGCTCGCGCCCGTCGCCAGTGCGGTGACGACGCTGGGCGACCCGGAACTGCTCATCGGCGTGCTGGCGGTGCTGTACTGGGTCCATCGCCGGCGCGAGACGGCGACGGTCGCCAGCGCCGCGTTCGTTGCGCTGGTGGCCGTGATGGGGCTGAAGCACGCGCTTGCCCTGCCGCGCCCGCCGATGACCGTCCGACCGCTACCGGTCACGCCGGGGTCGTCGGGATTCCCGAGCGGCCACGCCACGAGCGCGACGGTCGTCTACGGCGGACTGGCGGTCGCCTACGGCTGGACCGACCGCCGAACGCTCGTCGCCGTCGCGGGCCTCGTGGCGGCCGTTGCACTCTCGCGGGTCCTGCTCGGCGTCCACTACCTCGGGGACGTCCTCGCCGGCGTGGTGCTCGGGGCCGTCGTCCTCGCGGGCCTGGCCTACTGGATTCGCGACCGGCCGCGCCGCGGGTTCCTCGCGGCGTCCGTGCTCGCGGTCCCGGCACTGGTGGTGGTCGGACCGATCCCCGACGCCGTCCTCGCGCTCGGCGGGAGCGTTGGCGGGCTGGTCGCGATGCAGTACTTCGAGGTGGTTCCGCCGTTGCGCTCCCGCGTCGAGGCCGCGGTCGTCACCGTCGTCGGCCTGGCGCTGGTGGCCCTGCTGCGCGGACTGGCCGCCGCGTTCGCGACGCTCGTGCCGGCGCTGTTCGTCGTGGACTTCCTGCTGGTCGTCGCCGTCTTCCAGGCCCCCACGGTGGTCGGTCACCTGCCCGACCGCTGGCTCGGCGAGTGAACCGCCGGCGGTCCGTACGAGCGACCGACACGCCTACTTCCGGGGGCGGCGAACGAGCGACCATGTCGTTCGACCTGCCGCTCGGGGAGGGACGCGTCGCCGTGTCGTTGCCGGACTGTCGCGTCGACGTCGCCGAACCCCCGGGCGGCGAACCGCTAGAGAGCGTCCGCGAGGCCGCCGAACGCGCCGTCGACGCGCCGCTGGGACCGGGATTGGGGGCGCGCGTGACCGGGAGCGAGGACGTCGCCGTCGTCGTCACTGACGTGACGCGCGCCACGCCCGACGACGTGCTCGTTGACGTACTCATCGACCGCCTGCGTGCGGCGGGCCTCGACCGCGAGCAGGTGACCGTCGTCGTCGGCCTCGGACTGCACCGGCCCATGACCGACGCGGAACTCGACGACGCACTGGGCGAGCACGCCGACCTCGCGGTCAACCACGACCCCGACGCGGCCGTTCCCGTGTTCGGCGACGTCGACGGTGTCCCGTCGAGGTTACGAGACGGGGCTCGTCGAGCGTCGCTCGAGGGCGTCCCGGTCGAAGTCAATCCGGCGGTCGCGAACGCCGACCTCGTACTCTCGACCGGAATGGTCGAACCTCACCAGTACGCGGGCTTCTCGGGCGGCGCCAAGACCGTCGTCGTCGGCGCGGGCGGCGAACCCGTGATTCGCCACACCCACGGCCCCGAGATGCTCGGCCGGGACGGGGTCCGACTGGGTCGCGTCGAGGGCAACCCCTTCCGGGAGGCGCTCGACCGCGCGGGCGAACTCGCCGGCCCCGACTTCTGCATGAACGTCACCCACGGCCCCGCGGGCATCCTCGACGTAGCGGCGGGCAACCCGCGGGCCGTCGTCCACGAACTCGCGGCGGCCGCGCGCGAGGCCCTGTCGGTCACCGTCGAGGACACCTACGACGCCGTCGTGACGGGGGTCGGCGCGCCGAAAGATGCCAACCTCTACCAGGCGACCCGTGCGGCCACCTACGTCGCGCTGGGCGACCACAATCCGATCCGTGCGGGTGGTCGCGTCGTGATTCCCGCGGCACTGCCGGAGGGTGCTGGTGAGGGAACCGGCGAACGCCGCTTTGACGAGTGGCTGTCGAACGCGTCGAGCGCGCAGTCGCTGTACGAGGCGATGTCCGAGGGATACGAACCCGGCGCACAGCGGGCGTTCGTCCTCGCACGCGTCCTTCGGGACTACGACGTCTACGTCACCGACAGCGACGCGCCCGACGTGGTCGAAGACTGTCTCATGCACGCCCGCGAGGGCGTCGCCGACGCCGTCGAACCCGACAGCGACGTGCTGGTGGTGCCCGACGCGCTGAACACGTTGCTGGTCTAGTCCGTCGCGAACGCCTCGTCGACGCGCTCGTCGTCGATGTGCTCCATGACGCGCTCGTGGAACTCCTGCAGGACCGCGGACTCGTCCTCGGCGAGCACGACGTCGCTGGCCAGCAACGTCGCCAGGCCGAACGCTTTCGGCGACGGCGAGTCGACGCGGTGGTGGACGACCTCGACGTCGCCGTCGCGGATGGCCGCAAGGACGTCTTCGATGGCCTCGACGTGGAGTTTGTCCGCCAGGAGTTCGCGGTAGGTCTCCTCGACGACGGCGAACTCCTCCAGGTCCTCGGCGAACCCCAGCAGCATCTCGCTGTCGAACTGCTGTTCACTGGCCGATTTCTCGTAGCCCTTGTATCGTTTGAGGATCAGCAACGAGCGGGTCGCGTCGATGCGGAAGTACCGCTGTAAGAGGTCGGTCCCGTCCAGGCTCGCCCGGAGGTCCGCGCGGACGGCGTCGGGGTCGAGGTCGGCGAGCACGCCGGCGAGGTCGACCTTCCGGTTCAGCGGCATCGACAGCGAGAAGCCGTTGTCGGCGACGGCCACCTGGACGTTGGCCGTGGCGGTCTGTGCGACGTGGTACGCGAGCAGCCGCGAGAGGCCGTCGTTGAATCGGCGGCCGTAGTTCGAGTGGACGTAGTACCGCCGTTCGTAGGCGTCGCGGTCGAGTTCCTCTTCGATCACGAGTCGGCGGTCGGTGCTGACGCTGTCTGGGCCGGCGTAGCGGACCTGTTCGTCGAACAGGGCCACGAGCGCGCGGACGGCGTTCTCGTCCAGGGGGAACTTCCGGAGCCACACGCGGGCCTCGGGCTTGCCGCCGCGTTCGAGGCGGTCGAGCAGGTCCCGCTGGAAGCGCAGGATTTCGCGACCGAGGTCGTACGACAGCGGCAGGCGTTCGCTGAACCACGACGGCACCGTGGGGCGGGCGCTCGTGCGGTCGACGTACACCTTCGAACCGCGACGGTAGCGGTACTCGAAGCGGTCGCCACCGAGCACGAACACGTCGCCGGTTTCCAGCGTGTCGAGGTAGCTCTCGTCGAGTTGCCCGACCCACTCGTCGCCCTGTCGAGTGAACACGTCACAGGTGAACGAATCCGGAATAGTCCCGACGTTGGTCATGTAGATGACCCGCGCGAGGCGGCCGCGTTTTCCCACGAGCGTCTCGCCGACGGGGTAGTCCTCGTAGTGGTGGCGGCCGTCGGGCGGGTCGTTGGCGTCGCGCCACACCTTCGGGTAGACGTTGCGGTCTTCGAGGCCGTCGTAGTCGGCGGTCAGGTACCGCAGTAGCGTCTCCCAGTCGTCGTCGCCGTAGTTCCGGTAGGGGTAGGCCCGTCGCAACGTGGCCCGGACCTCGCGTTCCGGTCGCACGGCCGCGATGGCCATGCCGTAGACGTGCTGGGCGGCGACGTCGTGGGCGTTCTCGGGAACGAACACGCGGTCGACGAACCCTTCCTCGGCCTTGCCGAGCATGACCGCACACTCGAGGAGTTCGTCGCGGTCGAGTGCGAACACGCGGCCGGTCACCGTCTCGCCGAGCTGGTGGCCGGCGCGACCGACCCGCTGGAGCAACGCGGCGACGGACTTTGGCGAGCCAACCTGGACGACCAGGTCGACGTCGGGCATGTCGACGCCGAGTTCGAGGCTGGTCGAGGTGGTGACGACCGAGAGGTCGCCGTCCTTGAGCCGCCGTTCGACGGACTGGCGGCGCTCCTTCGAGAGGCTGCCGTGGTGGCACGCCGAGTCGTCGGCGTCGTAGTCGAAGCGCTCCCGGAGGTTGTGCAGAACACGTTCGGCACCCGAGCGGGTGTTGGTGAACACGAGCGTGGTGTCGTGGTCGCTCACGAGGGCGCGTACCTGCTCGTAGAAGCGGTCGGTGATCGCCGCCCGCGGCGTCGCCACGAGGTCGTCGGCCGGACAGCACAGTTGCAGATCGTACTCGCGAGCGAAGCGGGCGTCGACGATTTCGTACTCGTGGGGCGGCCCGCCGGGCGATGCTCGGCCGACCAGAAACGCCGCGATATCGTCTAGCGGTTCGACGGTGGCCGAACACCCGATGCGGGTCGGCGAGCCGTCGACCAACTGCTCGAGACGCTCTAGGGACACCGACAGGTGCGTCCCCCGTTTGTTTCCGGCGAGACTGTGAATCTCGTCGACGACGACGTACTCGACGGTCCGCAGTTTCTCGCGGAACTTCGGCGCGTTCAGCAGGATGGCCAGTGTCTCCGGCGTCGTGTTGAGGACGTGGGGTGTCTCCTCGAGCATGCGCTGGCGCTCGGCATCGCCGGTGTCGCCGTGGCGGATGGCGTGGCGGACGGTCACGTCCTCGCCGCGGGCGTCGAGTTTCGCGGTGATCTCCGAGAGCGGAACGTCGAGATTTCGGTGGACGTCGTTGGCCAGCGACTTCAGCGGCGAGACGTACAGGCAGTACACCGCGTTTTCCAGCCCCTCGTCGCGGTCGCGGGCGAACAGTTCGTTGATGATGCCGAGAAACGACGCGAGGGTCTTGCCGCTCCCCGTCGGCGCACAGACGAGCGCGTTCGTGCCCTCGTGGATGAGCGGGATGGCTTCCTTCTGGGGCGGGGTGAAGAAGCCGCCGTTGTCCGGAACGAAATCGCCGAACTGCTCGACCCACCACTCCCGGACCACCGGGTCCAGCAGTTCTAGCACGTCCGCGTCGTCGATCGCCACCGCCGCGGGGTCGAAGGGGACGTCGATCTCCGCGAGGTGCTCGCGTCCTCCCATGTCGGGGCCTCCTGCCGGAGTCTGGGGCTACGTCGGCAAGTGGGTTTGGGTCGTCGAACGCGCGCGAGAACGGAAACTCCTCGCCGGTCGGCCCCGTCGTCGCCGGTCGGCCCCGTTCGCAGGCGAACCTGTCGGGCCGGTCGGACGTCGAGACGAAATCACGCCGCCGACAGTGACAAAACTCATGCAAGAGGCCGTCAAACCACGGGAACGATGTCGCTGTTGCCCTCCAAGCCGGACACCTCCAAAGCCGAGGAGTCGGCCCCGCGCGTCGTCGGAGTCGACAGCGAGGACGCCGACGACCTGCTGGCGGCGCTGTCCTCGGGCACCGCCCGGACGATTCTCGCGGCACTGCACGACGACCCGGCACCGCCCTCGAAATTGGCCGACCGCGTGGACACGTCGCTGCAGAACGTCCAGTACCACCTGGAGAACCTCGCCGACGCGGGTGCCGTCGAAGTCATCGACACCGTCTACTCCGAGAAGGGTCGGGAGATGGACGTCTACGCGCCCGCCGATCGGCCGCTGGTCATCTACGCCGGTGACGAGGACGCCAGGGGACCGCTCCGGACGGCGCTGTCGCGGCTGCTGGGCAGTCTCGGAATCCTCCTGGTCGGGAGTTTCCTCGTCCAGGAGTGGCTCGGCGGCGGCGTGTCCCTCCCGTTCGGGCGCACGGCCAGCAGCGGTGCGCCGACGGCGACCGGAACGCCGACGTCGACGGCCACCTCGACCCCGACGGCCACCTCGACGCCAGTCCCCACCGAAGCGCCGACGACCGCGCCCGAGGGCGGCAGCGTGGGCATCGCCGAGGTGACCAAAACCACCAAAGAGACGGTGACGGCGATGCCGGCGAAAAGTGCGACCCCGCAACCGACGGCGCTGCAGACCCACACGGCCACGCCGCTCCCGACGACGATCCAGAGCGGCGGCGTCGAGGCTGCCTCCGCGGGCGGACTCCCGCCCGGCCTGCTGTTTTTCGCCGGCGGTGCCGTGGTGTTGCTCGCCGTCTTCGCGCTGTGGTACGTCGGTCGGTGAGGGTTCCCCTTTCCGATCGAGCGGTTGGCTCGTACTGACTGCGCTCACTGGTTCCCGGTGTCGCGTCCAGGACCGATACGTCAAACTACCGTTTGAGTTTACGCCGGAGTCTTTATGTACCCGTCCGTAGCGAGTAGTGCGTCGACCCGCTTCGGCCCTCCACCCCCACGGCCTCGCGATCGTTGCCCTCCACCCGCGTTGCCCTCCACCCGCGTCGCCCTCCACCCGCGTTGCCCTCCACCCGCGTCGCCCTCCGACTGCGCTCTCCCCCGACCGCGTTCCCTCCCGCCGCCTCATCGGGTCCCTGCTCTCGTTTCCCTTCGTCGCTCGGGCCTTCCGTACAACTGCTTCCCGACGCCCGTACAACCGCTTCCCGACGTCCGTCCGATCGCGTGTCCAGCGCTCGACCGATCGCGCGTCCGACGCTTGCCCGAAGACGCCGTAGATTCCCAGGGTTCGCCTGGAACGTCGGCGGATGCCGCCAGACGCCAGCGGTTCGACGCACGGCGCGACTCGTTTCTCCGCAGTGTCCATTCTCACGGTGTCACGCGCTCACGACGACCGACTGTCGTGGACGGCTCACGCGAACAGCGAAAACGATTCGAGGACGTCGCCGTCGGGCGTCACGAGTCGTCCACGGCTCTCGTCGGGGGCGAGTTCGGCGTGGGCGGCAGTGTGGCCTCGTGGGTCGGCGTGGCTGCCGGGATTCAGGAGCGTCACGTCGTCTAGCCGCTCCACGCCGGGGCGATGGGAGTGGCCGACGACCACGACGTCGGCCTCCGCCTGCCGCCCCAGCAACGACAGCGCCGTCCGGTCGTGGCGGTGGCCGTGGACGACGGCGACGCGGCAGTCAGATGCCTCGCCGACGGCCGTCTCGCCGAGTCGCTCGCGGACGGCGGCGCGGTCGCTGTTGCCGGCGACGGCCAGCAGGCGATCGGCCTCGGTCTCGAAGGCGTCCAGGACGGCCGCAGTCGTGAAGTCGCCCGCGTGGACGACCAGCTCGGCCTCGCGAACGGCGGTCAGGGTCCGCCCCCGCAGGCGGTGATCGTCGGTCCCGTGGGTGTCCGAAACGACGGTAATCACGGTCCGACGGCGGTTCCGAGCGAAGATGAGGCTGTCGGTGACGGGGCGGGCTACCGTTGCGAACCGCAATTCACGAGTCGGTCGGCGAGTCGGCCCCCGGGGGGAGGTCGTCCGGACGAGCGACGATGTTCTCCCGGCCGACGTCGAGTTTCGCGACGGTTCCTTCGTCTTCCATCTTCGAGAGCACGCGGCTGACTTTCGCCTTCGACCAGTCGGTTTCGGCGACGATGGCGGACTGGCGAATCCGGCCGTCGTTGTCGTCGAGCAGTCGAAGCACTCGTTGCTCGTTCGAGAGCAGTTCGGGCGGGAGGTCCGCGCTCGGGTCGATGGCGGTCGATGCACGCTGGGTCGCCGTCGGGTGATCGGGTTCCGGGCCGCCAGGGGAGTCGGTCGGGCTACCGGACGAATCGGTCTCCGCGCCGTGGCGGCTGTCTCGCGTCGACTGCGTATCGCCGCCCGTCTCATTCTCGTCGCCGTCCGTGGTGCTTTCGCCCCCGAGCGACGCGACGGCCGCTCGCCACGAGACGCGGTCGCTCGCCCAGTAGACGACGGCCGTCGTGGTGAGCATGGTCACGAGGACGGCGGCGGCGATCAGTCCGAACTCGTCGGTTTCGGAACCCGTCTTCGTCTTCGTCTGCACCTCGAGTCGGTCGCTCGTCCCGTCGCCGTCGGTGTCGATCGCTAGCGGGTTCGTGTCGTATCGATGCACTTCCGCGCCGTCGCTCAACCCGTCGCCGTCGGTGTCTTCGCTCAGCGGATTGGTCCGGTAGGTGTTCACTTCGGCACCGTCGTCGAGGCCGTCGCCGTCGGTGTCGGCGATCGTTGGATCGGTCCGGTAGTTGGTGACTTCCGCGCCGTCGCTCAACCCGTCGACGTCGGTGTCCGGGTCCCCCGGATTCGTCTCGTACGTGATGACTTCGAGGGCGTCCGACAGCCCGTCACCGTCGGTGTCGGTGTTTCTGGGATTCGTCCGGTATTCGTTGAGTTCCGCGCCGTCGTCGAGACCGTCGCCGTCGGTGTCCGCCCGCGTCGCGTTCGTGCCGTAGGTGTTGACCTCGACGGCGTCGGTGATCCCGTCGCCGTCGCTATCGGACGTGAACGGGCTCGACCCGATAGCCAGTTCGCGAGCGTCGGGCAACCCGTCCCCGTCGGTATCCGCCTGCGTCGGGTTCGTCATGTACGTCTCGATCTCCGCCCCGTCCGAGAGCCCGTCGTGGTCGCTGTCGGCGACGACTGGCGAGGAGGCGTAGGTGAGTACCTCCGCACGGTCGGAGAGACCGTCCCCGTCCGTATCTCGCAGACGCGGGTCGGTGCCGATGGACACCTCGTGCTGGCTCGTGAGACCGTCTCCGTCCAGATCGCCGTCGGCCCGAAGGACGGTGACCGCGAGCGCCTGCCGGTCGAGCAGGGTCGACGCGTTCGAATCCCGGAGCACGACCGTGAGGTCCTGCTCGCCGGTCACGTTGGCTGGCCACGGCGCCAGATCGATCGCCAGTGACCGGGTCGCGTTCTCCGGGACGGTCGCTCTCTCGCACCCGATTTCGCGGCCGGTCGCGTTGATCACGAGACACGCCTCGGCGTCGACCTCGGCCGTGGTCGACACCGTCACCGTGAACCGGTGGGACGCGGACTGCCAGAGGACCGTCCCGTCGCCCGCGAGGCCGACGCTCCCGTCGCCGGCGTACGTGACGTTCTGGATACTGGCCGGCGTGTCGTCGCCCGTGGCGAGCGCGGGCGTCGTCGCGACGATCAGCATCACGAGAACCACACAGCCGATCGGTGCGAGCAGGCGAATCCTTGCGGGAGTGAGCCAGGTCATGGAAGCAGAGGACTGCACGGTCGGACGTGCCGCCTCGCTGTTGCGTTGGGTAAGACCCCGAGTGTTGTATGTGTTCGGTACACGAGGTTGTGACACGATAGCACGTCTCCGTAAAAACGTGGATGAAAAAACACCTGCTCGCGACGAAGGGAGCGAGCAGCGAAAGCCGCCGACCTCCCCTAGTCCGCCAGCCGGAACTCGATGGCCGCTCCCTGTCCGAAGCCGACGCATTCGGTGGCCAGCCCTCGCTCCGCTCCGCGGCGATTCATCTCGTGGACCAGCGTCACGGGGAGGCGAGCGCCCGAGGCACCCAGCGGGTGGCCGATGGCGATGGCACCGCCGTTGACGTTGAAGACGTCGTCGGCGAAACCGAGTTCGCGCTGGCAGTACAGCGTCTGGCTGGCGAAGGCCTCGTTGAGTTCCACCAGATCGAAGTCGGCTGGGTCGTAGCCGGTGCGGTCGCACAGCGCCCGCACGGCAGGGACGGGGCCGATGCCCATGACCGTCGGGTCGACGCCGACGACCTCGTGGGCACCGACTTCGGCCAGCACGTCGAGGTCGTGCTCGTCGGCGAACGCGCGGCTAGTGATCAGCGTTGCGGCCGCGCCGTCGGAGATCTGGGAGGCGTTGCCGGGCGTGACGGTCCCGTCGGCCTTGAACACGGTGGGCAGACCGGCCAGCGTCTCCAGGTCGGTGTCGCGACGGATGCCCTCGTCTTCGGTGACGGTGCCGTCGTCCGTCTCGACGGGGACGAGTTCGGCGTCGAACCGTCCCGAATCCGTGGCGTCGGCGGCCCGCTGGTGGCTCCGGAGGGCGTACTCGTCCATGGCCGCCCGCGTGACGCCGTACTCCTCGGCGACCTTCTCGGCGGTCATGCCCATCTGGAGTTCCCCGACGTTGTACAGTTCGGCCAGCCGCGGGTGGACGTTGTGCGTGTTCTGGCCCATCTCGACGCGGGACATGTTCTCGACGCCGCCGGCGATGACGACGTCGCGCTGGCCGGCGGCGACGGCGTCGGCGGCGGACATGACCGCCTGCGCGGAGGAGGCACACCAGCGGTTGACCGTGGCCGCGGGCACGCCCTCGCCCAGCGGCGACAGCAGCGCGATGACCCGCGCCAGGTTGTTGCCCTGCTCGTCGCGTTGCTGGGCACAGCCCCACGTGAGGTCGTCGACGTCGTCGGGAGCGAGCCCGGTGTCGTCGAGAATCCGTTCGATCAGCGGTATCGAGAGGTCCTCGCTACGGGTGTCGGCGAAGACGCCGTCTTCCTTGCCCTGTGGCGTTCGGCAGGCCGCCGCGACGACGGGTGTCGTGTCGGTCATATTCGAGACGACGACCAGCAGTCACGTTAAACCCACACAAACTCCCGGCCCGTCGCTTCGCGTTGTGCCTCCCCGCCCGCGAGACGAAGGCTTGCGCCGCGCACTTTCGTAACCGGCGACACGGCCCATATCACAGAATAAATATATGTATTTTTATTTGGTATAACATACCTAAGAAATAAGATTGATATACCATCGGGAGTGTCACGAGGCCGTTCGCTAGCTGAAACGGCGTCGAGATCGTCTCCATGTGACACGTTCACTGATCAGCCCACAAATCCGAAGACTATGCTGCTAAATAGCCGCTAGCGTTCTTTCGTGCCAATCTCTTCCGAACATCTACAATTAACGACAATTTTCGATGGGTAGCCGCGTCCTCGTCGGCAGATCGACGATATGGCTTCCGTTCACGATGTGTCATCGTTGTCCACGAGTGCAGCCCTCGAATTCGTTTTCGAGAACCGCCTCAGCGTCGTCTGACCCATCCGACGAATGGAATTCAAAACTATCTATTTGAATACTGATATTTATTTATACTAATATTTTAAATATAGGGCAATTAATCAGTCTTCTATTACTCGTGTCCTTCCCTCGAACAGCCGATTAACCGTGTTTTAGCTTGAGTTCGATGATATTCGCTGCGTTGAGGACGGCGTCTTTGATGTCTTCTTCTTTGCCCGACGAGTGAAATCTCTGCGCAGGTGTCGAGACGCTGATTGCACCGTGAACCGTCTCGGAATCGTCGAGAATCGGGGCAGCGATACAGCAGATCTGATCGGTGTTCTCCTCCACGTTGTACGCGAACCCGCGCTCTTTGACTTCTTCGAGTTCGTCCCGGAGTTGCCGTTCGTCCGTAATAGTATTGTCCGTCATGCGTGGAAGTCCGTGTCGATCGATAATTCGTGACACCGCTTCGTCCGGAAGGTAGGCGAGCATGGCCTTCCCGAGGCCCGTCGCGTGCAAGTAGAATTGTTGACCGGTGTACGTGTTCAATTTGATCGCGTTTTCTCCGTGCGCGATGTAGAGGTAGACGCATTTTCCGTGTTCCTCGACTGCGAGGTCGGCTTGTTCGCCGGTATCGGCTGCCAGTTGATCGATTTCGGATTTGGCGACGTTAGAGATGTCGAGTTGTCGTCGTCGATACTGGCCGAAATCGAGGAATTTCAGGCTCGGTTGAATCTCCCCGTCGACGTTGATCGTGTAACCACACGTCTGCAACGTCGAGACGTGATTGTGAACGGTACTCTTCGGAAGGTTCAGCGCGCGTGCGATTCCCGTGATCGTGTTCCCGTCGTTCTCCTTCAGGTGTTCCAGAATCTCGAACGACGTTTTCGTCGCGTCGATCGTATTGTCCGTCATACTAGACGCGAACACACCGCTCCACAATAAGCGTTGTTCAGCTCCTCCGAACGAGAGCGCTTTGACGGCTGAGAAGATGTGATTTCAGCCATCGGTCAGTAGACGGCTAGCGGTTCGAGAAATCGTGCTTATACCGTTTCACTCCCTGTATATTCAATCGAACGACCGTTCACTACGAATGAATTCAGAATTCGAGACGGCCTACCGGCAACCGGTCGCCTCTCAGCGTTCTATCGCGAACTCGCCGGCTTCGACGAGCGTTTCGCCATCGACGGTCACGGTCGGTTCCAACTGCGCACCGTCGAGGTGGATCTCACTGTCGTATTTTCCGCCCAACGACGTCCCGTTGCCGAGTGCGAAGTGCGTCCCCCCGCCGACGGAGAGGTGTTCGATGTAGATTCCGTTTGGTCGGGCCATCTCGTTCGTCATAACGGCGAATTCTGCGATCCAGCGGGAGTTCTCGTCGCCGTGTTTCTCGATGAAGCGGCGCAACTTTCGTGCTTCACGTCCACCACATATTTCCCGAATGCGGCCCCCTTCGACGTCCCAGACGATCGGTTCCTCGACGAGGCCGACGCCCATCATGTAACTGTCGACGACGACGGTTCCATCGACCGATTCCTCGATTGGGCACAGGGGCGTTTCCCCCGCGGGGTAGCCGACGAACGGGGACTGGCGACTCCCGTCGACGCGAAACTCGACGTCCGTTCCCTGGGGCGACGTAACCCGTATTCGATCGCTACTTTGCAAGATGTCCGCAATCCGCCGTGTGAACTCGTCGAGTTTCGCCGGGTCCGCGTCGACGGCACCGCGCGTGAAGTAATTCTCGGTTGTATCGGCAAGATACAGGTAGGCGGCACCCAGGTCCTGGACCGCGTGTTGCATCGCGTCGGAGTGGAACAACGCACTCTTCCCGAGGTTGATGATGACGTCCGAGCGTTTTGCCGCTTCACCAACCTCCGCGGGTGGTTCGCTGTTCTGACCGTCCTGTTGTGCGATGATCGAAATCGTCGTCTCGACGCCGAGTGTCGACAGCACGCCCGCGATCGTTTGATAGATCATCGGACTCGTCTCCGTATCCACGACGACGAGGGCGCTCTCTTCGTCTCCGTCGAGTCTCCAGTCGAGGATCTTGTGGACGTTCTGGATGATCTCCTGCAGACGACCGTTCTTGTCCGCCGTATCCGCATAGCGAACCCTATCGTCGGCGCTCCAGTACTTCACCATGTCGTCACGTAGAGAGACAGGGGACCGTCATCAATCCTTGGGTAGCCTGACGACGATGGTCACACGGCGTTCGTTTCCTCGGCGATATCGAGTCGTTCGAGCGTCTCCCGGGTCGGAACGCCGTCGTCGTTCCAGCCTCGGAACTCGTAGTACTCCGTACGCATTCGCTCGAGTTCGTCGGGCGGACAGTACATGCCCGCAGCGGGACCGTCGGGAATCGGTTCGTGCGTAACTCGGTAGGGGAGCGTGTCGGTTTCCGCGCTGGCGACGCCACGCTCGACGTTGATGAGACGTTCGAGGTTGTAGATCCGCTCGCCGATCGTCTCGACGTCCTCGGTCGTGAGGTCCCACCCGGTGGCCAGATTGATCGCCCGTCGGTACTGGTCGTTGATTTCGGTTCCCCATCCCGATTCACTGACGAATCGACATTGGGTGAGTGAGTCGCCGACTGCGGTGAAGTGCTGAGAGCGAGCGGCGAACTCGGCCGTCCCGTCCGTGGTTTCCGTGTGATGTCCGTCGTACTGTGGCGTCGGTCTGGTGTCGTGATGGGAGCCACCACGAGTCGACGTGGCATACCCGATACTCATGCCCTTGAGACCACGAGCGGAGTGGCCGGCGAACTCCAACCCCTTCGATCCGTAGAGGTACCGTTCGGACGTCTCGCCTAGCTTCTTCGCCAGACGGAACGAACCGTCGGCGATTTCGTCTCCGAATCCCTCGCGGAAGGCCGTTTCCCTCGCGAGTTCGACGAGGCCGTCGGCGTCGCCGAATTCGAGGTGCGGGCAGGCGTCGTCGCCTATCAGGCCGCGCTCGGCACACTCGCGAGCGAACGCGACCGTGACTCCCCAGGAGATGGTGTCCATGCCGAATCGATTGCAAAAGTCGTTCGCCTTCACGACCCGCTTGATGTCGTAGACGTCGGTCATCGTCGCCGTCCCGAACAGGCTCTCGTACTCGGGAATCTTGGCGTCGGTGACGCCTTCCTCCTGTATGGTGACGCGCTTGCCACATCCGACGGCGCAGTTGGCGCAAGTCGTGTCTTCCGTTACGAACTCGCGCAGACGTTCTCCGCTTATCGCCTCGGCGTCTTCGGGGGCCCCCTGTTCTGATTGGAGGTTGTGCTGACCCAATTTTCCCAACTCGTTTATCGGATTGACGACGCCGCTCGTCCCGTACTCCTGGAGGAGTTCCGTTTCATCCATTAGCGGCCCCATCTGCTCTATCGCGAGATTCTGCAAATCCGGTCGTTCGACGGGATCCGGACGAAACGTTCCTTCACGGACGGCGATAGCTTTGACGTTCTTCGCTCCGAGAGCGGCACCCGAGCCACCGCGGCCCGCAATCCCCTGGCGCATTTCGGACTCGTGGAGTAGACAGGCGTATCGAACGGCGTTCTCGCCTGCGGGGCCCGCGGCTAAGACGTGGGTGTCGTAGTCGCCGGTTTCCCGCTCCCGGATTCGTCGACAGGTTTCGTAGGTCTCCTCACCGGCCAGATCCGGAGCTTCCTTCACGGTCGCACCGTCTTCGGTTACCTGGACGTACGATAGTTCATCGGCGCTTCCGTGGAGGACGATTGCCTCGAAGCCGGTCGTCTTCTGGGCTTGCGGAAACGTCCCGCCGAAGGTGCTGTCGAAGAACCCACCGGTCATCGGACTGATGAAGCCCACCACGCCACGACTCGTACTCTGGAACGGCGTCGCCGTCATCGGGCCGACTGCGACGACGATGGCGTTGTCTGCGTCGAATGCGTCCGTATCGGGGGGGACGTGCTCGTAGATCAGTTTCGCTGCCAGTCCGTTCCCACCGAGAAAGCGCCGAGCGTCCACGGGGTCGACCGGTTCGAGTTTCGTCTCTCCGGTGTCGACGTACACGTGGAGTATTTCGCCTCCGTAGACGGAGGGTAGCGGTTCGCTCATTCGAACCACACACGTGAAACTCGTGGCCGTAGTGATCGTCGGTGTCGCATAGTAACACTGTGTATCGAGCAGTACTAAAGTGTTACTGGGAACGAGGGACTCGACGAACTACCTTGGCTGGTTCCGAACGTCGGATACTGCTCGTGTGACGAGGGACCTGATTTCGGCTTTGCTCTCCTCGTCTATTCGGTCGTGAGGACGGAGTGGCCAGCCCGTCTCGATTCCACGTGTTTCGAGAGCGGTCTTCACCCCTGCGATGCCGAAGCGTCCGAGCACTTCGTCGTTGAGGTCGAGAAGCGACCGGTTCAGGAGGACCGCTTCGCGTTCGTTCCCGTCGCGAACGAGTTCGAAGATGGCAGTCATCACCTCGGGAACGACGTTCGTAAGCCCGGATATGCCTCCGTCGGCCCCTGCCGTGAGCCCGAGCGCGTAGACGTCACCACCGCCGACGAACAAATCGAAGTCGTCGTTCACTAGCTCTCGCTCCCGTTGAATCTTCGACGGATTCCCGTTCGAGTCCTTGATCCCTTCGATCCGCTCGTGTTCCGAGAGCGTCTGTACCACCTCCGGATCCAGGTCGATTCCGGTATAGATGGGAACGTTGTAGAGATATATCGGAAGTGGACTCGCGTCGGCAACCTCGCGAAAGTACGAGACGATCGATGACTGATCGGGGTTGTAAAAGTACGGCGTGAGTACGAGTGCGCCGTCGATATCGAGTTCTGCCATGGCATCGATTTGTGACTCTACGTTCGAGAGGCGTGAATACCCGGTCCCGGCAAGTACCGGAATCGTGGCTTCGTTCGCGACGATTTCGACGACGCGAAGTCGATCGCGGGCGCACAGCAGTGGCGCCTCCCCGGACGAACCGCACGGCACTAGAAAGTCAACGCCTCGCTTTTCGACCCACCGGACGAGTTTCCGGAGCAGCGCTTCTGCGATGGTTCCCTCCTCCGTGAAGGGTGTGACTACCGCTACGCCAGTACCTTGCATGGCAACTCCTGTTGTGGCCATCCAAATAATTATATCGGTGAGGTCATCGCGTCCGGTCACAGTCCCGAGGTAAACGAACCGGTGACGTCTGTCGAGGGACGAACGACGGTCGACTTTCGAGACTCGTTCATCTCTGTAGAACGATTGCCACGCGAGACATTTATTTCTGTAACCAGATGTGATTAGCACCATATAGAGACTTTAGATTCTGAATTACAGAACTAGTCTCGTAATCAACCGTTGGTCCCGGAAAACACACCACAGATCGGCTATGGCATTACAGTAATAATCTTGTAATCCTATTGCCGTCGGTGGGTGTCGTCGCTCGTTCACCTGGGCTGAACTCCTCGCCAGGTTAGCGGCACGTGTGCGTTCTTGGAGGACTGACTATCCGTTAGCGTCGACGTGAACAGTCCACGATCGTACGATCTCTGTTGTCGACGTCGTCTCCGATTCGTCATCCTCGTCGAGAACGTCGTACGTTCGACGCGATCGATAGACCACCCGACGAGTTCTCCATGATCGTTCGGGTAGTACGTTTCACTCGCACGTGTCGTTGGGGAATGTGTCGCGATTCGCCGCACGCCCGTTCACTCTAGCTGGACGACCGGGGAGAACGTTCGTCGTCACGCGGAATCGTAATCGTGCGGATCGCGTTCGGGACGATTGATACGGATTAGTGTCGCTCTTTACCGGAGGTTCGCCCAGTCGTTCGGGCGAACCTCCGGTAACCGAAGACGAGAATCCGTATGATACGACGTGCGTACAGTGATAGGGTCGGTACTAACTGCCGGTGGTTCGTCACCATCCGGCGAACCACAGCACGGAATGACGAACGGCCCTATGAGACGAGATAGAATCCGAGATAGTGAGACGGCGGCGTGGACATCGAGAACGACCGCCCACCGAACTGTTCCGCTCTGCTGAACGGACGGCCAGAAAGACGGGACGTTACACGGCTCGCGATGGGACAAAACTGCGAGACCGGTACCGGCGTCGGAGTAAGACTTAAGGACCGCTCTTACGGAATTTCGACCGGTACACGTCATGAAAGCAGCCGTCCTCAAAGAGTACGAAGAACCGCTGGCCTTCGAAGAACTGGACACGCCGACTGCGGGACCCGACGACGTCGTGATAGAGATGACTGCCTGTGGAATCTGTCGAAGTGACTTGCACGGTTGGCAAGGGACGTTTCCGCTCGGGACCGTACCCGGACACGAACCGGCGGGAACCGTCGTCGAAGTCGGGGAAAACGTCGACAACTTCGTGGAAGGTGACGAGGTGATAGCGGCGTTCAACAACGTCTGTGGTCAGTGTCCGTCCTGCTGGAGCGGTCACTCGAACCTCTGTGAGAACATCCGTTGGTACGGATTCACCAAGTCCCTCGGAGGAGCATTCGCGTCCCACCTGTGGGTCCCCAACGCGGACATCAACTGCGTTCACGTCCCGACGGACATCTCTGCGACCGACATGGCAGGACTCGGCTGTCGCTTTATCACGGCCTTTCACGGCGTTGCCCACCGTGCTGACGTGTCCGCGGGCGACTGGGTTGCAGTCCACGGTTGTGGCGGCATTGGTCTGTCAGCGATCAACGTGGCGACTGCTCTCGGAGGAAACGTCATCGGTATCGATATCGCCGACGAGAAGTTGCGACAGGCGGAGAAAATGGGTGCGGTCGAAACCATCGACTCTACCGAGGTAGACGACATCGTCGCGGAAATTCACGACATCACCGACGGGGGGGCCGACCTGTCGATAGACGCACTCGGGATTCCGGAGACGTGTTCGAACTCCCTCGATTCGGTTGGCAAGTTGGGAACGCACCTCCAGATCGGTGAAGCGCCGCCGGATCCCACCGAACCCGTCGAGTTTCCCGTGAACGATATCCTCGTCAACGAGGTGGAGATTACGAGCGCACAGGGATTCCCGCCGACCCGATTCGACGAGATATTCAGGCTCATGGAGAGTGGCAAGCTTCAGCCACAGCAACTGGTCACGAACCACGTCGCCCTCGAAGACGTGAACGACCGCCTCAAAGCGATGCGCGACTATCAGACGGTCGGCGTGGAAGTCATCACGAGCTTCGACTAACGTCCCGAGACCGTCGTCACGAGGGCGGCTGTAATCCGTTTCGAGGGCGTAATCGTTATCCCGGACAACGATTCGGCGACGCCGTTCGAGGGTCACCCTGTAACGGTGGTCGGCCACGTGGATCGGACGTAGCAACGCTACCTGACTCTTCCCCATTCTGTCGAACGCTGCCCGTTCGCCGTCGCGTCTGGCCGTCCGCCCACAGGACAATCGTTATAGTGACCCCCTCACAAGAGGGACGTGCCTATGGTTGAAGAGAGTCGTTCGAGGACACTGTATATCGGTGGCGAGTTCCGTGATTCCGAAAGCGAGACGTCCATTCCCGTCGTGAATCCCGCGACCGAAGCGACCATTACGAACGTCCCCGCTGCATCCGATTCCGAGGTCGGTGCCGCCTGCCGTGCCGCCGAGAACGCCCGTATCGACTGGGCGATGCGCCCGGCGAGGGAACGTGGTGACCTCCTGCGATCGGTCGGCGACGTGATTCGAGACCACGTTGACGAACTCGCCGAGATCGTCGTCCGTGAGCAGGGAAAACCACTCGAAGCCGCACGAGAGGAAGTCGTCTACGCGGCGGACAACGCCGACTACGTCGCAGAGTGGGACCGCAGGCTCGAAGGTGAGATCGTCCCGAGCGACCGCCGTGAGGAGTCCATCCACCTCCTTCGCAAGCCTGTGGGCGTCGTCGCGTCCATCACGCCCTGGAACTATCCCGTCGCGCTCTTTCTGCGGAAGGTAGCGCCCGCGCTCCTGACGGGGAACACGGTCGTCGCCAAGCCCAGCGAGGTTACCCCCCTCTCGACGATTCGTCTCGTCGAGTTGATCGACGACGAACTGGACGTCCCGTCCGGCGTCTGCAACCTCGTCACGGGGGGTGGCCGGGTCGGTTCACGCCTCGTCGACGCAGACGAAATCGACATGGTCACGATGACCGGGTCGGTCGAGACGGGCAAACGGATCATGAAACAGGCGGCCGACGACCTCACCCGAGTCTCGCTCGAACTCGGGGGGAACGCCCCCGCGATCGTCTGGCACGACGCGGACCTCGATGCGGCCGTCGAGGACCTCGTCGTCGCCCGCATTTCGAATGCCGGTCAAGTCTGTACCTGTGCCGAACGGGTCTACGTCCACGAGGACGTCAGCGAGGAGTTCACACGCAAGTACGTCGCGGCGATGGAGGACGTCACGATGGGGGACCCGTTCTCGAATCCGGACATGGGACCCCACGTCGACGACCGTGAACTAGAGAAGACCGAACGGGCCGTCGCTACGGCACGAAGCCAGGGTGCAACCATCGCGACTGGCGGCAGTCGTCCCACCTCTAGCGAGTTCGAGAGCGGATACTGGTACGAACCGACCGTCGTAACCGACGTCGGACAGGATATGGACGTCGTCACGCGCGAGATATTCGGCCCCGTGACGCCGATCGTGACGGTCGGTTCGCTAGACGAAGCCATTGCGAACGCCAACGACACGCGTTACGGACTCTCCGCGTTCCTCTTCACGAGCGACTATCGAACCGCGATGCGGGTCGTCGACGAACTAGCGTTCGGGGAAACCTACGTCAACCGAACGATGGGGGAGGCGCTGCAGGGCTTTCACGTCGGCTGGAAGGAATCCGGTCTCGGCGGCGAGGATGGGAAACACGGCGTTCTGAAGTACACACAACTCAAGAGCGTCTACCACGACTGGAGCTAACGGATGCGGTCTCCAATTCGACGGATAGTCAGTCCTCGTCGGCGTGCTGGTGTTCGCGATACTCGGAGAGCCTCTCCTCGACGACCTGCTGGATAGCGACGAGATCGGACGTGAGATTGATGAGTTGCGCGTCTTGATCGACCTGCGATTTGAGCGTTCCCCAGTGGCAGAATGGGACCCCTTTCTCCCCACAGTGCCGTTCGATCTCGCGTACGGTCTCCCGGACGTTCGGGTGGTCGGGTTCCAGGGGACGTCCCATCGAAACCGCGAGGTCGTTGTGTCCGATGCCGACGAAGTCGAGCCCGGCAACCTCGAGGATGTCGTCGAGATTGGCGACCGCCGTCTCGTTTTCGATCATGACACCACAGAGGACCGTGTCGTCCTGTTGTTCGGGCCACGATTCGCTGTTGCCGTAGCTCCAGAGGTTACTCCGTGTCGCACCGACTCCGCGCCCGCCCGGATTTCCTTGATACGTGAATCGCGTCGCCTCCACGGCGTGTCTAACCTCGTCGGCGGTCTCGATGCGTGGGATGATTACGTTCCGAACGCCAGTATCCAGCACCTTTCGAATCCGCGGTGGATGCGTCGATGGTGCCCCAGATGGAAGTCGCACCAGTAGTTCGATGTCGGTGAGGTCGGCTGCCCGTGAAAGGTTTTCGAACGTGAAGCTATTCCAGACGTCCGGACCGATGTGCTCGAAATCGAGGAACACGTAATCGAGGCCCAACTCTCCGTAGAGTTCGATGATGTTCGGCGATACGAGTAAGGACCCGGCTCCGAGGGCGGTTTCGCCAGATTCGAGTATAGACTTCAGTCTATTAGACCGAACCATACCGACAAAGAATCGAACTAGTGGTATTAAACTTACTTCAGCAATGCTACGTATTGGATCGATGGAACGAATTCTGGGCTCGTGGCCAGAGGCGAAGTCTCGCACCCGGCACAGGAAGATAGCGCCCGAAACGGGGTAGACAGGGGACAGGATTAATGCGTGGGCGACGTACCATCTGCCATGGCAGACCAAGACGACGTCGATTTCACTTCGACCGCCCCGTCGACGAAGTCCGACGTCCTCGACGAGTATCTCACACACGAGGAGCGAAAACTCGTCGACGAGTCTAGTGGTCCCTCTGACGTGCTCGGTCGTATCGAGGCGGCAGTCGCCTCGGTCGTCCCGCGACGCGTCCGCTATCGGTGGGTCGACGTCGACGTAACGGTCCCGGAGACGGTAGTACGTTCCGGACAACCCCTTCCGTTTACGGTCACGATTGCGAATCGGTCACCGTTTCCTGTCCCCCTGAAACTGACCTGTTCGACGGTCTGGGGCTGGCGAATCGACGGCTATCAGGAGGGACGAGCCCAACGTGTGTACAGCAGCCCGGCGCAACGTACGTGGTTGCGAGGGTACCAGCAGTACTCCTTCGAGCGCACCTGGCACGGACACGTGCAGTATCCAGACGGGACCACAGCATCACTCGACTCGGGAACACACGAACTCACGTGTTGGATCCACGTCGAGAACGCGAAGCGATACGGACTCTATGAGACAGTCACACTCACGGTCGAGTGAGTGTTACTCTGTCACTTCGGGATACGTCTCATCCCAGGGAGCGACGCGTTCGAGGGTGGCACTGACTGCGAGAACGCGATCGTCAGTTAGCCGCGGTCCGACGAGTTGCATCCCCACGGGGAGTCCGTCGGACGTCTGTCCAGCCGGAATCGACGCGGCTGGGAAGTCACCCCAGTTGAACAGCCACGTCAGGTAGAGGTCCCACCACGGGTCCACGCTGACGCCTGCAACTTCGCTCGGGCCCTCGGTATCCACCTCGAAGGGAGGGACTGCGAGCGTCGGCACGAGCAACAGATCGTACGCGTCGAACACGCGCTGTATAGCGTCGAACACGCGGGTCCGGACGAAATCCGAGCGCTTGTACTCCACGGCGCTTCGTTCGGTTCCTGCTTCGACGAGTTCACGGAACGTGTCGGTGAGATCCGTGGCGTCGTCACCGGTGAGGTCGTAGCCGTAGCGTCGCTCGATGCCCTCCGCCAGGGACGCGTAGGCGACTTCCAGTTGGATTCGGCCCGCCTCCCGCAGTTCTTCGCGGGTGAACCCGAGGTCGATTGGCACCCGCTCGACCGACGCCACACACTGCTCTACCGTCGCGACGGTGTTCCTCGCGACCGCTCGAACCGAATCGCTCACCGGGAACAGATCTAGGCTCGGCGTGTAGGCCACACGCACCCGGCTCACGTCCCGATCGAGTGCCGAACGAAAGCTTTCCCCCGGTTTCGGAACCGAGAACGGGTCTCGACGGGACGGTCCCGCTACGACGTCCAGCACGAGTGCGGCGTCCTCGACGGTTCGTGCGAGGGGACCGACAGTCAGAAAGGGCGTGTGGGCCTCGAAGGCGTTCGGTCGAAACGCGTGTGGGACGAGGCCGAACGACGGTTTGAACCCGTAGACGCCACACGCGCTGGCCGGGATGCGCAGCGAGCCACCGATGTCCGACCCCGTCGCGAGCGGGGCCATCCCGTCGGCCAGCGCCGCTGCACTTCCCCCCGACGAACCGCCGGCAGTGTGGCCGAGTGCGAACGGGGTCACCGTCGGACCGAACAGGCGATTGTCACACGTTCCCTGGCTGCCGAATTCGGGCGTGTTCGTCTTGCCCAGAACGATGGCGCCGGCTGTCTCTAGCCGCTCGACGAAGATGGCGTCCTCGTCGGGAACGTGGTCGGCGAACGGTTTCGACCCGAAGGTGTGACGAACGCCGCGTTTGTATCCGTACAGATCCTTGAGTGCGACGGGGACGCCGTGAAGTGGTCCGAGGTCTTCGCCTCGACGGACCGCTTCGTCGGCCTCGCGAGCGGCCGCACGCGCTCGCTCCGCGGTCACGGTAATGAACGCTTTGACCGTGTCGTTCCGCTGGTCGATTCGGTCGAGAAATGCGTCGACGACGGCGGCGGACGTTCGCGTTCCGTTTCGGATGTCGGTCGCCAGTCGACTGGCCGACGCGTACCGGAGTTCCGTGTCGTCGCCCACGTTAGCTCCTCCCTGAGTCGAACACGCACATCGTCACTCCCTCCGATCGAGGGCGAAGGCGAGGTCGTCGAGGGCCCGCGAACCGTCGTCGAGGACGTTCGAGCCGTGGGTCACGAGGACGCGTTCGACGTCGTCATCGAGAAGTCTGGTCACTGCCCGTCGCGCCTGCGCGTCGTCGTGGTTGTAGTCACTGGCGAGTACGTCTAGTGCTCCACCCCAGTACCCGTTTGCGGCGTAGATCGAGTCGCTACCAACGACCGTATCGCCCGCGATCAACGTTCCGTCGTACACGAACGACGTGTTTCCAGGTGTGTGGCCGGGCGTCGCGACTGTGCGGACGCCGTCCAACACGTCGCCGTGTTCGAGGTGGTACTCCGGCCGGACGTCAACATCGTCCAGCATGTGGGCGTCCCGTTCCGGGATCGCGACGTCGATAGCGGTCCGTTCGCGGAGAGCCGGAACGCCGAGGTAGTGGTCTCTGTGTCCGTGTTCGACGACGACGGTGTCGACACCGTGGGTTTCGACGAATCGCAGGACGTCGTCGACGGTGTCGTCCGTCCCGGCACCGAACAGGAGGGTCGCGTCGTCGGCTTCGACGACGTGTACCGAGAACGGTTCGTCGTACGCAGTCGACGTGACGTCGTAGGTATACACAGCGTCTGATATTCGCATGGGGTCTGATCTCCCGTAGTAGATACGGTATCCGAGCGAACACTAAGCGCTTGTGGTGCGCGGAACGCGTTCGCTGCTGTCGAGTCGTGAGAGGCCGCTCCGTGTCCCTCTGGGCTTCGTCGACGTGAGTGGCAACCGAACGAGAGAGAAAAACGGCTAATTCGGAGCCGTACCGAAGTACACCCGAACCGATTCGTCGCCCGCGTTGTGGTACTCGTGTGGGGTCCCCTCGGGGATGTACATCCCGTCGCCTCCGCTCATCTCGAACCAGTGGTCGGTCTCCGCATCGGGGAGGTGGATGAAGGCAGTTCCGTCGTGGAGATAGACCATTTCGTCACCCTCGTGGCTCTCTACGTCCGTCGTTTGGCCCGGTCGTAGAGCGATGCGACCCACCTGAAGGTGTTCCGTATCGGCGTACAGTTCGGTGTACGCCGGGTTCGCCTTCCCTTTGAGGATCGGCAATAGGTCGTCGTCGTCTACTTTGTACAACGTCTTTTCGTCGAGCGCGTTCGCGTCGAACGGCCACTTGCCCTCCAACTCCCGTGGGAGGTAGCGCCAGTCGCGTTCGGTCAGCGGATCGAAGTCGTCCGCGTACGCGGTTCCCGTCCCCTGTGAGGGGGGCGGAGCGAAGAACTCGAGTACGAATACCCTCCCGGCCCCGACGTTGAACCCGTGATGCCAGGTGCCACCCTGGAAACAACCAGCATCTCCGGATTCTAACCGAACGACCTCGCCCGTCTTCGGGTTCGAGAGGGCGAACGTTCCTTCCATGACGACGAACACCTCGTCTGCACCGTATATCGTGGGGTAGTTCTCGGAGTTTCGGAAGTTCCTCCCCTCGGGCAGCACGAAGGACATACAGTGCAACTTCTCGTTGGAAAGGTAGTACCAGTCTGGAACGTGCTTCGATTCGTCGTCCCCCCAGAGGAACCTCTCAGCCCGAGCATAGGGAATGTGCTCCGGTCCATCGTAGTCGGGAGTCGGTATATCTCGGCTCTCCATACCGAACGAAATCGCTCTCCACACGATTAAAGATAGGGGTGGAGACGCGACGAACGTCGCTAGTGGAGACGCGACGAACGTCGCAGTTCAGGAGGCTAACTGTCCGTGCCGGTGTGGGAGTGAACGAAACATTGTTATGCTCCGGATATCAGTATGAACGTAGTGTACGATGAGTAAACTTCTGGAAATAGCAGACCTCAACGTGAGCTTCCACACCGAATCGGGCGTGGTCCGGGCGCTTCGTGGTGTCAATCTCTCGGTCGGCGAAGGTGAGCGAGTCGGATTGGTCGGCGAAACGGGAAGTGGAAAGTCGGTGACTGCCCGGAGCATTCTTCGGATAATCCAGAGTCCCCCGGGACAAATCGAATCCGGTGCGATTCGTTTTCAGGGGGACGACTTGCTGTCGTATTCTTCCGGCGAAATGAAAGAGATACGCGGGAAGCGAATCGCCATGCTCTTTCAGGACCCGTCGACGTCGCTCGATCCGGTGTACACGGTCCGAAATCAGATGGTCGAAGTGATTCGGAGCAACCGGGACCTGAGTAAATCCGAAGCCGTCGAGCGTTCTCTATCTCTCCTCGAAGAAGTGAACATGCCGCGACCGGAAGGCGTCCTCGACAGCTATCCGCACGAACTGTCCGGCGGCATGAAACAGCGCGTCATGATTGCCATGACGCTCGCACTCGAACCCGATCTGCTCATCGCGGACGAACCGACGACTGCACTCGACGTGACCGTCCAGAAGAAGGTTCTGAACGTCTTCGAGCGAATCGTCGAGGATCGCAATCTCGCCGTTCTCTGGATAACGCACAATCTCGGCGTCGTCGCTCAGTTCTGCACGCACGTGGCCGTGATGTACGCGGGGGAAGTCGCCGAGTACGGACGCATTCGAGAGATTTTCGACGAGCCGACACACCCGTACACGCGCGAACTCCTGCAGACGATTCCGAACATCGAGAATCCGCGCGAGAAGCTCAACGTCATCGAGGGGACGGTCCCGAACATGTCGAATCCACCGACTGGATGCGTGTTCCATCCGCGTTGTCCGGACGCCGAAGAGCGGTGTCGAACGACCCGACCCGACCGGGTTGAAGCCCTCGACGGGCACGAGGCGAGTTGTCTCGTCCACGACGTGGGCGACGCGACGCAAGTCGAGGAAACCGACCGTACCAACGGGGGGCAGGCCCATGACTGAGCGAGGTGCCGAGGCGAGCGGCGAAGAGCCCCTCCTATCGGTCCGCAACCTCACCAAACACTTCCCCATCGAAGAGGGCGTATTGCAACGGCAGGTCGGCTCGGTCAAGGCCGTCGACGGAGTCGACCTGGACGTGTATCCCGGCGAGACGCACAGCATCGTCGGTGAGTCCGGGTGTGGCAAGACGACGTTTCTCGAAACGACGCTGTACCTCCAGGAGCCGACCGACGGCGAGGTTCTGTACCGGGGTCAACCGCTCGGTGAACTTACGGACGAAGAGCGTCGTCGGCTCCGGACCGACATCCAGATCGTCTTTCAGGACCCGGACGGGAGTCTGAATCCCCGTATGACCGTCGAGCGCATCGTCGGCGAACCCATCGAGTTACACACCGACGTCACCAGGCGGCAAAAACGGGCCCGCGTGCTGGATCTCCTGCACGAGGTCGGACTGGGTCACGAGCACATGACGCGGTATCCACACGAACTGTCCGGCGGGCAGAAACAGCGGGTCGCTATTGCACGCGCACTGGCGTTGAACCCGTCGCTGATCCTCCTGGACGAACCGACGAGCGCACTCGACGTGAGTGTTCAGTCACAGATATTGAACCTGCTCGACGACCTCAAAGACGAGTACAACCTCACGTACGTCTTCATCACTCACGATCTGTCCGTCGTCAGACACATCTCCGACCGGGTTTCGGTGATGTATCTGGGGAACGTCGTCGAAGCAGCACCGACCGCGGACCTCTTCGAAAGTCCGAAACATCCGTATACAAAGGCCCTGCTGTCGGCCGTTCCGGTTCCCAACCCCGATTACGAACCGGAGACGGAAATCGTTCTCCCAGGAAACGTCCCGGATCCGAGCGACCCACCGCAGGGATGCCGATTTCACCCACGATGCCCGATCGCGACGGACGAGTGCCGCGAGAAGTTCCCGGAATTCGAACGACACGATTCGTCGGACGTTCGGTGTATTCGGGTCGACGATGCGGCGGATCTCGGATAACGCAACTCCTCGTTGTCGATGCCGTCAACCGAGTTCCTCAGAGCGGCTGCATACCCCGTTCACGCCGAATCGTGTCGACGAACTCGCGAGCGCCGCGTTCGAAGTCGTACTCGCGCTCGTATCCGAGTTCCTCACGAGCAGCGGTGACGTCGAGGCGGTGAGACCATTCGAACGACCCCTCCTGTGGAACGGTGACGTTCGATTCTGGGAGTATCCGTCGAAGCGTATCGACGGCGTCGCTGACAGTGAGAAGTTCCCCCCGGACGTTGTAGGCGCGGTGAGACAGGCGCTCGTTCGGTGCGAACGTAGCCTTGACGAACGCTTGGGCGACGTCTTCGACGTAGCAGATCGACAGCGTCTCGTCGCCCGCGTATGGAATCGTGACGGGTTGCTCCGTCGCGGCCTTTCTGAATAGGGTCGCTATCCACTGGGGCGTCTCCATGTTGGGACCGAACACGTTGTGTGGTCGAATCGCGACGATCTCCTGATCGAAGTGCTCGACGTACGA
Organism: Haloarculaceae archaeon; assembly: GCA_042217765.1. Classification (GTDB taxonomy): domain Archaea; phylum Halobacteriota; class Halobacteria; order Halobacteriales; family Haloarculaceae; genus JARUKX01. The sequence continues at coordinate 32,048 of JBDGSB010000111.1, forward strand.
CTCCGACTGTTGTTCGACGTACTGCTTGGTCGCACCGTAATGGGTCTCCGGGAGCAACACGTCGTCCTCTGTGACCCATTCGTCGTAGGCGTCGGGCGGGCCGTATACGCCCGTCGAGGACGCCCAGACGACTCGCTCGATCTGATCGTCGAGTACACGTGCTGCCTCGAAGACGTTGTTGGACCCGACGACGTTGACCTGCATCGCCTTTCGGGGATTGACCTCGGCGGAGGTGACCGACGTCCGGAGTTCATTGGCCGTTTTGTACGTCGCTAGGTGGACGACGTGCGTGCTCCCGGTCTCTCGCAACGCTCTGAGGAGGGCGTACTCGTCGGTGACGTCCCCCTGTCGTAGTTCGACCTCGTCTGCCACGTCGAGTCGCTGGAGGTTTTCGACGCGGTTCGTCAGATCGTAGGAGACGACGTCGTGTCCAGCATCGAGGAGCCGAGAGACGACGAACGAACCGATGTTACCGGTACCACCCGTGACGAGGACTGTCGCACACATACGTCTCGCCTTTGCCTATCACTGGTAAAAGTGTATCGCCGGCGGTACGACAGCACTCGGCTACAGGGTGGCGTTTCAGCGTTGTCGATTACCGTACCGGCAGTATGTATCGACTGTCAGCGACGGCTCGAAGCGTGCCGACGCAAACTATTTCACTGGGGTCTTCGATGTTCTCGTATGCGAATCGAATCGGTCGATGCGATACCTCTGAAGTACTCTCTCGGTGACCGCGGCTACGGTGCCTCGCGCGGAATCACGGACGCCCGGATGACGACACTGGTTCGACTCGAAACCGACACCGGTATCGTCGGATGGGGAGAAGCGTTCGCACTCCCCAAGACGACGGCGGCACTGGTCGACGAACTCGTCGCCGACATGGTTCGTAACCGGGACCCTTACGACGTCGTCGGTTCGCTCAACGAACGCTCGTACACGCACATGTACAGTTTCGCCGCGAGCGCGTTCCTGCAGTGTGCGATCAGCGGCGTCGATATCGCACTCTGGGACATCGTCGGGAAGGACGTTGGAAGGCCAGTTCACGAACTTCTCGGCGGACAGAATCGCGATTCCGTGACGCCGTACGCGTCGACGATGTACATGACCGAGTACGATCGCGACCCGGTCGAACCGATGCGCGAGGCCGTCGATGCGGGATTCTCCGCTGCGAAGATAAAGATCGGCAGGAATCTCGACGACGACGTCGAACGAGTCGAAATCGCTCGTGACGTCCTCGGTGACGACGGCTATCTCATGGTCGACTTCAACGGGAACTACAGAGCCGATCAGGCCATCCGATCGGCAAATCGTCTCGAACGGTACGACATTCACTGGATCGAGGAGCCGGTCCCTCCGGAGAATTCATCCGGCTACAGACAGGTCCGTGAGCACGTCGACGTCCCGCTGGCCGCCGGGGAGACACACTACGGCCGATTCGAGTTCAAGAACCTCATCGACGACAGGCTCATCGACTACGTGCAACCGAACCTGTGTCGCTGTGGTGGCTTCTCGGAGGCGATGCGTATCGCAGACATGGCTGCGACGGAGAACCTGGCGGTCAGACCCCACGTCTGGAACAGCGGCGTCGGCATCGCCGCGGCGCTACAGTTCGCGGCGACCGTCCCCGAATACCCTCACTCGTCGAACCGACCGGAACCGCTGTGGTTCGAGTTCGACCGTGGCGAGAACGCACTTCGAGAGGAGTTACTAGAGACACCGTTCGACCCGTCCGGCGGAACGCTCGAAGTCCCGACTGACCCCGGACTGGGCGTCGCCGTGGACGATGCAGCAATCGAACGCTATCGGATAGACGACTGAAACGCGGTCCGCACGAGACGTCGAACGGCGACGCGTGCAACTGGTCGTGTATTCGACGCGTCGTGGCCGAACGAGCCACGTTCCCTTCCACAACTGTTTGTACGAATAAGATATCTTTATTAACCTCCTCAGTTATTCACAAGCCATGGCAGCAGATGACAAGCCATCTGTAGTCGATCTGAGGAGTGGAGACACCGACACGAGCCGTCGGAGCTTCCTGACCAAGGCAGGCACGACGCTCGGAGCCGGGACGCTCTTTTCGGCTGCCGGTTGCGTCAGCGACGAACAGGGGCCAGAAACGACGGAAAGCAGCGGTGGGGGAGAATCGACCGAAGGAGGTGGTGGTGGTAATACGGAGACCGAAGCGTCCTCGTCCGGACCCAAGCGAGGCGGAAAACTCACGATCGTCAACGACCTCCTGTTCGAATTGCTCGACCAGCGTCGCAGTTCGATCATGAACATCGCGAGCATGGACATCTTCGACTACCTGGTCACGAGGGACTACCAGGGACGATTCGCACCCGGTCTCGCGACGGACTGGAGTTTCGAAAACGACAACGAGGACATCGTTCTCTCGCTCCGGAAAGGAGTTACCTTCCACGACGGAACGAAATTCGACGCGGAGCACGTCAAGTGGTTCCTCACGGACTTTCTGGCCAACGGTTCGGGGACGGCCTACCTCGTCGAGAGTCTCGACGACGTCGTCGTCGACGACACCCACACCGCCCGTCTCAAGCTCAAGAAACCGGACCCCAACATCATCTGGAACCTCTCCTCGGAATGGGGAGCCGTTCACAGCAAGAAGGCGGTCCAGGAAAACGGCGACTCCTACGGGCAGAACGTCGCGGTCGGGAGCGGGCCGTTCAAGCTCAAAAGCAGGTCCGGTGACAAGAAGATGGTTCTCGAACGTTTCGAGGACTACGACTGGGGGCCCGACTGGGTCGGCATCGACGGGTCGGCCCGACCGAAGACGGTCGAGTATCGGGTCATCACGGAGACAGCGACGATGACGGGCGCGTTCGAGGCGGGAGACGTCGACGTCATCGAGCACGCGACGCCCTACCAGCGTGTGAAGACGTACAAGAACGACGACCGTTTCGAGTTCAAGCCCCAGCCCGCGGTGAACGTCATCAACCACATGATGTTCAATCTCAACCCGGAGACGAACCCCGCTCCCATCGTCGCGGAGGACGTCGCTCTCCGCAAGGCGATGTCGTACGCTCTCGACAGGAAGGCCATCGTCCAGGGCATCTACTCCGAGAGTGCGATTCCCGCGACGAACTATCTCCCACCCGCGGTTCCCTCACACGACGTCCCCACGAAACACAACTACAACTACGACCTGGAACGGGCGAAGCAGGTGATGAAGGATGCCGGCTGGGAGGTCAACCCTGGCGGCGTGAGTACGAAAGACGGGAAGAAAGCGAAGTTCACCGTCGTTGCACGCAACAAGTCCTCGGAAGCGCGCCGTGCGACGTCGATAGCGAGCATGTGGCACAACAACATCGGCGTCAAGGCCAACGTGAAGACACTCGACACCGCGACGTTCAAGAAGGAGATATCGAACGGAAACGCCACTGCCTGGCTCGACGACGATAAGTGGGCGAACGCCGACCTCCTCTGGTGGTGGAACTCTAGCGACATGATGGGTGAGTGGTATCGCCACACGCGTGCGCCGAAACAATTCCCAAAGGTCGACGAATATATCAACGCGGCCATGAACGCCCAGACCTGGGAAGAGCGCATCAAGAAGTTCAAACGGGCACACATCTATCTACTCGACAATGTCGTCCCGATGGTTCCCGAAGTGTATCCCATCAAAGGGGACACCATCTGGAATTACATCGAGAACTACGGGTCACACTATCAGGCCGCACCCAAAGAACCGGTGTGGAACGAGAACTGGTGAATCGATTCGACCTCGACGACCGTCAGATCCCCGTTCGATTCGTCGGGTGACCGACCGCAATCGCCGTGATTCGGGCGGTTCCGTCGTAGCGGGACACACGCTTCGTCCGGCACGACCCAAGAGAATCGAGTGCGAACGCAGGAGTCGGTACGGTTCGGCGGACGAGTCGGATACAAACGACGTCCGAGACCGAACGACGGAACCGAAATGGGACGCCCAAAACTGTCTCCACAGAACGAGAAATACTTGCCGTGTTGGGTATAGTTACGTTGGCTCATTTTGTCACGTATTCGTAAGCGATGAAGCTATATCAGTACGTAGTCCGGCGATTGCTGTTCACGATCCCGAAACTGTGGCTTGCGTCGGTAGTTATCTTCCTGATGATTCATCTCGCGCCGGGAGATCCGGTAAGCGTACTGGCACCCGGACGAACGACGGAGGCACAGCGCGCGGCCATCGCGGCGAAGTGGGGTCTCAACCAACCGATCTACATCCAGTATTTCGACTGGGCGGCCAACATTCTCCATGGCGACTTCGGAATCTCCTTCAAAACGAAGAAACCCGTTCTACAGATGATCGCCTGGCGGTTGCCGATCTCTCTC
>JBDGSB010000132.1:0-32150 GCA_042217765.1 Haloarculaceae archaeon
CTCTTGGCTTGCGGAGCCAGGGACCGGAGTTCAAATCTCCGTCCGGACGTTTCTGCCGACACCACACCGCGAGCGACAGCGAGCGACCGGTGTCGGCGAAACGCCGCGCGGAGATTCGAGCAGACGAGTCGCAGCGGCCGAGCGAAGCGAGGCGACCGTCTCGGCGCGTTCAAATCTCCGTCCGGACGCTTTCAGCGACACGCGGCCGTCGAGTGCCGGTGATGGGACCGCGACCGGGTCGCATTTGTTTTCCCCGCGGACGACCAACGGTGCGTATGGACGCCCACCTGCGGGCCGGGGTCGCCATCTTCGACGAGGGCGCGTACCACGCCGCCCACGACGCCTGGGAGGACCGCTGGCTCGACCTGGAGGCCGGAACCGACGACGAGCGGTTGCTGCACGGACTCATCCAGTACACGGCGGCGGTCCACCACGCAACGAATAGCAACTGGTCGGGAGCGGTCGGACTCGCCGAGAGCGCCGGCGACTACCTCGCGGGCCTGCCCGCCGACTACCGGGGTGTAAACGTGGCGGCGGTGCGGTCGTACCTGGCAGCGCTGGCGGCCGATCCCGAGCGTATCGAGCGAGCGCGACCGCTGGCGCTGACCGTCGACGGGGCGGCACTGACGTTCGACGACCTGCGATTCGAAGCGGCGGCGATCGCGGCCACGGTGCTGGCCGAGGAGTACGGCTACGACGAGACCGTCGTCGAGCGGGGCGTCGAGTACGCCCGCGCCGACCTCGACGACGGGACGGCCACCAGCCCGTTCGTGACGCTGGTGTTCGACTTCCTGCAAAACGAGCAGCGACGATCCGTGATCTACGAGCGACTCGCCCAGCACGTCCAGCGCCGGCGATCGCGGGAAGAAGACGTCGAGGGGCTGTTTTGAGGGCCCGTCGATGGGCTGTTTTGCGGGTTAGTCGCCAGCGACCCGCTGCTCGCCGTCCCACTCGGCGGAGTTGTCCCGGGGCTGGTACCCGAGGACGTCTTTCGCCCGCTCCAGGGAGTAGTACTTGCGGTCGTTGTCGGAGATGCCGTAGACGATTTCGTAGTCGTAGTCGGCTTCGAGCGCCCGCTCGTGGAGGTGCGCGCAGTCGCGGTGGGACAGCCACATGGCCTGGCCGCGCTCGTAGTCGATGGGCGGATGGCCCTTCGTGAGGTTGCCGATGCGGACGTTGCAGACCGCGATGCCGTACGCGTCGTGGTAGTAGCGACCGATGATCTCGCCGGTGGCCTTGCTGACGCCGTAGAGATTCCCGGGGCGGGGGAGTTCGGTGCCGTCCAGACGAAACTCGTCGTGGGTGCGGTACATCTCCGGGGTCCGGGCGTCGGTTTCGAAGGCACCGACGGCGTGGTTCGAGGAGGCGAAGACGAACTTCTCGACGCCGGCGTCGACGGCGTGCTCGTAGACGTTTTGCGTGCCGTCGATGTTGTTCGTCAGGACGCTCTCCCAGGGGGCTTCGGGTCGCGGGTCGCCCGCGAGGTGGACGATTGCACCGACGTCGTCGATGGCTTCGCGGACGGTGTCGTCCTCGATCACGTCGCCGACGACGTAGGGGTGGTCGGGCTCGGCGTCGGGGTGGCTGTGAAACAGCAACCGCCAGTCGTAGCGGTCGCCGATGCCGTCCAGGATGGCCCGGCCGACCTGCCCGCCAGCGCCCGTGAGGAGTACCGGCTCGTCCATTCAGGTGTACGTGTGACAGGCCCCAGTAAGTATGATGCGGTTTCCGTACGGACGAGCAGTACGGGATTTCCGTACGGACGAGCAGTACGGGATTTCCGTACGCGCGGGCTGGACGACGCGGGCGAGGACGCCCGGTTCGGCCGGGACCACCGGCGGCGGCAACGAAGCTCTTTAGCGAGTGGCCGGCCAGGCACGCACATGGCACCGACGGAGGCTCAGCGGGCCTGTTTCGAGGCCGGCATCAAGTTCGGGTCGTTGTACCACCAGTTCGCCGGGACGCCGGTCAGCCCCGACAGCGCGCGGAGCCTAGAGCGGGCGATGGCGGAAGCCATCGAGAACCAGCCCTACTGCGAGCGCGTGACCGTCGACATCCACGACGACGCCGTCGCCGCGGCCATCGACCACGACAACGGCTACACCGAACTGACGGGATCACTGATGGACGTCAGGATGCACATTGCCTACGAAGGAACGGTCGTCCGGACCAGCATGACCATGGAGGACGGCTACCCGCGGATGCGCGTCGACGCCGTGGAGTGACGATGACGGCCACGCTCGTCGGCGCGGTGGCGACCGCGGCGCTATTCGGCGTCACCCACGCGGTCGAACCTGATCACGTCGCTGGCATCGCCTCGCTGACGAGTCGCTACGGCGACCCGCGGCTGTCGGCGCTGGTCGGGGCGTGTTTCAGCCTCGGCCACGTCACGCTGGTCGTCGCGTGGCTCGTGGTCGGCTCGATCCTGCTGGGAACGAGCGGATTCGCGCCTGCGTTCGACGCCGTCGGAACGGCCGGCGTCGCGGTCGTGCTGGGGCTGTTGGGGGGCGCGATGGCGGTCGGCGGGCTCCGGACCGTCGTCCGCGACGACGCACACGCACACGACGACGGCACCGTCCACAGCCACCACCACCTTCGCCTGCCGTTGCCGGGATTCGACGCGGCCGTCCACGACCACTCCGCGCGGGCGTATCTCCGGACCGGCGTCGTCGGCGCGCTGTTCACGCTGTCGCCGCCGCTGTCGATGCTCGCGTTCGCGTCGACGCTGCTGCCCAACTACGGCGTCAACGCCGTAGTGCTGGCAATCGCCGCCTACGCGGTCGGCATCACCGCGACGATGACGCTGCTGGGCGCGGGCGTCGGGACCGTCTTCGGCCTGACGAGCGACCGGAACGTCCGCGTACACGCCGGCTTTCGAGCGGTCGTCGGCATCGCGGTCGTCGGCCTCGCAGTCACGATGGCGACGGGCGTGGTGTCCGTCCCGGGGTGACTGCCCGTCCTGGAGGGCGTCCACTCCAGGGAGTGCCCGTCGACGCGTCGCATCCGAGTCCGCTTTGGCACCGCTGGCGGTGTCGCTTTCCGGGACCTTAAGCCGACTCGTCCGGTAACGGGGATATGAACATCGTACCGGACACGAGCGTGGTCATCGACGGCCGCGTGTCCGAGCAGATCGACGCCGACGCCGATCCCGACGCGACGGCCGTCGGCGAGGGCTTCGCCGGCGCGACCGTCTACGTCCCCGAGGCGGTCGTCGGCGAACTCGAAGCGCAGGCCAACGACGGCCGCGAGAGCGGGTGGGACGGGCTGGCGGAACTCCAGCGGCTGGCCGACCTCGCCGACGAAGGGACCATCGACGTCGAGTACGTCGGTCGCCGGCCGGACGCCGTCGAGAAGCGCGACGCTGGCGAGGGCGAGATCGACGCCATCATCCGCGACGCCGCCGCGAAGTACGACGCGACGCTCGTGACCAGCGACGTCGTGCAAAGCGAGGTCGCGCAGGCGAAGGGCCTGGACGTCGTCTATCTCGATCCCCACGGCCGCGACGTCGAGGCGCTCGACGTCCAGCAGTTCTTCGACGAGGAGACGATGAGCGTCCACCTCAAGACCGGGGTCGCGCCGAAGGCCAAACGCGGCACCGTCGGCGACATGCACTACGAGACGATCCGCCAGTCCCCCTCGACGGAGGACCAGCTCAAGGAGTTCGCCCACGACATCGAGGAGAGCGCCCGCGCCAGCCCCGACGGCTTCGTCGAACTCGAGGAGCCGGGCATGACAATCGTCCAGTTCCGGGAGTACCGCATCGCAATCGCGCGGCCGCCCTTCTCCGACGCCATGGAGATCACGGCGGTGCGGCCGCTAGTGAAAACCGACCTCGACGACTACGCCCACGCCGACGAGTTTCGCCAGCGGCTGCTAGAACGCCAGCGCGGCGTCCTCATCGCGGGGTCGCCGGGCGCGGGCAAGTCCACGTTCGCGCAGGCGGTCGCGGAGTTTCTGTCCGATTCGGATTTCGCGGTCAAGACCATGGAGAAACCGCGAGACCTCCAGGTCGGCCCGGACGTCACCCAGTACACCGCCCTCGGCGGGTCGATGGCCAAGACCGCCGACTCGCTGTTGATGGTCCGACCCGACTACACCATCTACGACGAGGTGCGCAAGACCGACGACTTCGAGGTGTTCGCGGACATGCGGCTGGCGGGCGTCGGCATGGTCGGCGTCGTCCACGCCACCCGCGGCATCGACGCCCTCCAGCGGCTGGTCGGCCGCGTCGAACTGGGCATGATTCCCCAGGTCGTCGACACCGTCGTCTACATCGAAGCGGGCGCGGTCGAGACGGTCTACGACGTCAAAACCGAGGTCAAGGTCCCCCAGGGCCTGATGGAGGAGGATTTGGCACGCCCGGTCATCGTCGTCAGCGACTTCGAGACCGGCCGCCCGGCCTACGAAATCTACACCTTCAACCGCCAGGTCGTCACCGTCCCCTTACAGGAGGATGGAGGGGCCGAGACGGAGTCCGGCGTCGACCGCATCGCCAAACAGGAAGTCGAACGCGAGATTCGCTCCATCGCGCACGGCCACGTCGAGGTGGAACTCCGCGGTCCCAACACGGCCGTCGTCTGGGTCGAAGAGGGAGACATCAGCCAGGTCATCGGCAAGGGCGGCGGCCGCATCTCCGACGTGGAGAACCGCCTCGGTATCGACATCGACGTCCGCACCTTCAGCGAGCGCCCCGACGGGCAACACGGCGGCAGCGCCAGCGGCCCCGCAAGTGGCGGCCAGCACGGCGAGGTCGTCACACCGGAGATCACCTCCCGGCACGTCATCGTTCCCCTGGACGGTCACGAGGGCGACACCGTCGAGGTCCAGGCCGACGGCGAGTACCTCTTCACCGCGACCGTCTCTCGCGGCGGCGAAATTCAGGTCTCCAGGGGGTCGGCCATCGCCGAGGAACTCGAACGCGCCATCGACCACGGAAAGACGATCACGGTGGTCCCGTCGTAGTCCGGGCGAACCGCCGGTAACCGAAGACGCTACTCCGAACTCTACCGGGACGTCGGCTCCCGCGGTAGCGACGTCGTCGACGTCTTCTTCGGGTGAGTGCGGCCGCGATAGTGTTCGTCGACAGCCCTAAACCCGGCCGCCGTGACGGTCAGTTCATGCCAGACATCGTCGTGTTACCGCGGAAGGTTCACGGACTGTCGCCCGCGGACTACGTCGCGGCCATCGAAGACGAACTCCCCGGCGCGACCGTCGTGCTCGCGGAGACGCCGAGCGACCGCGAACGACTGCTTCCCGGCGCTCGCGTCGTGACCGGATACGACGTTTCCAGAGCGGATCGCGAACTCGCGGGCGAGATGGAACTGTTCGCCTGTATCTACGCCGGGACCGACCACGTCGACGTCGCGGGACTGACCGCCGACGGCGTGGCGGTCACCAACGCCGCGGGCGTCCACGCTCCCAACGCGGCCGAGCAAGCGGTGGCGTCCCTGCTGGCGTTCGCGCGCGGACTCGACGTCGGTTTCGACCGCTCTAGGAGGGGCGTCTGGCAGCACTACCAGTCCGACGAACTCCACGGGTCGACGGTCACGGTCGTCGGGATGGGTACCATCGGTACCGCGGTGCTAGAGCGGCTGGCTCCGTTCGGCGTCGAGCGCGTCGGCGTCCGCCACACCCCCTCGAAAGGTGGTCCGGCCGCAGAGATCCACGGCTACGACGCCCTCCCGGAGGTTCTGCCGGAGACAGACCACCTCGTGTTGGCCTGTCCGCTGACCGAGACGACCGAGCGGCTGATCGACGAGGCCGCACTCGAACGACTGCCGCCGGACGCGACAATCGTCAACGTCGCTCGCGGGCCGATCGTCGACACCGACGCGCTGCTTTCGGCACTGCGGAACAACCACGTCGGCGCGGCCGCGCTGGACGTGACCGATCCCGAACCGCTACCGCACGACCACGAACTGTGGGACATGGACCGGTGTCTGATCACGCCCCACAACGCCGGCTACACGCCGCGGTACTGGGAGCGGCGGGCGGCCATCATCGCCCGGAACTACGAGCGGTTGGGGACCGACGCCGAACTGGAAAATCGGGTCCGCTAGAAGGTGTAGTCGTCCCCGCCGCCCTGGTCCATCTCCTCCATTGGCTTGTCGCCGGGATTTTGCATCTCCTCGGCGAAGGTCACGCTGTCCATCTCGTCGTCGTCGTCGATGTCGTAGGCCGACAGTCCGAGCGTCAACAACTCCTCCATCGCCTTCTCGCGATTGAGGAAGTCACCCTGCTCGACGAGACGGTCGATCTGGCTGTCGAGGCGGTCGGAGATTTCGACTTCCGTTCGGGTCACGACCGACGTTCGTTGCTCGGGGGTCGTTAATGTTTGGGGGTGGCGTCCGGCTGATCGTGGCGATGGGGTCGCCGGAGCCTTCTTCCGGTCGGCACGCCAAGCGATCGTCGATGCCGAACTACGAGGTCACCGTGCCCGAGGGACCGGAACGAGGAATCCGGGTTCGTTGCGTCGACCACGACGAACAGCGGGAGTTCCAGCCGGGCTATCGGCGCGTGAGCTTCTACTGTGAGGGCTGTGGGCTCGAGGTCGAATTCGACGTACGCGACGCCGACGACTGGCGCGACCTCGCGGAGATGTGCTGACGGCCGTGCCGTCTGCCGTCGTCGCGGCGAGGCTCGTCGCGAACATCTAAGGCGGTGCCGTTGCACCCACCGGTATGAACGATCGTTCCGTACTCGACGCCGACCACCTCTCGGAAACGGACCGACGCGAGATACACGACGCGTCGCTACGGATTCTATCGGACACGGGCGTCGAGGTGGGGCTGGCGGACGCGCGGGAACTGCTGGCCGACCACGGGGCCGACGTCGACGGCGACGTGGTTCGGGTGCCGCCGGCGCTCGTCGAAGACGCGCTCGACAGCGCCCCCGAGTCGTTCACCTGGCACGCGCGCAACCCGGACAACGACGTCGCCGTGGGCGGATCGGACGGCGAGACGGTGTTCGCGCCGGCCTACGGCGCGTCGAACGTGCTGACCGTCGACGGTACGCGCCGGAGTTCGACGCGTTCGGACTACGAGCGACTGCTGAAACTCGTCCAGCAGGCCGACGCCGTCACCTCGACGGGCTACACCGTCTGCGAGGTGGGCGACTGCAGCGCCGAGGCGAAACCCTACGAGATGACCAGCCGGTCGTTGCTGTACAGCGACAAGCCAGTGATGGGCGACACGTTCGGCCGCGAGCGCGCGGAGGTGTCGCTCGATTTGACCGGCATCGCCGTCGAGGACCGTGATCTCTCGAAGCCGTACGTCGCGGGACAGATCACGCCGGTGTCGCCCCGCCGGTTGTCGGGACACATGGCCGGCGGACTCCTGGCGTACGCCGAGCGCGGGCAACCGCTGGTGTTCGCGTCGGTCGTGATGGCGGGCGCGACGGGGCCGGCCACGCTCGCGGGCGCGTTCGCACTCGCGAACGCGGAGGTGCTGTTCGCCATCACGCTGGCGCAGTTGGCCCACGAGGGCGTCCCGGTCGTCTACGGCGCGCCGGCGACGACGTTCGACATGCACGCGACGACGATGGCCAGCGGCAGCCCGGAGGGAGCGCTGGCGACAGCATTCACGGGACAGATGGCCGACTTCTACGGGCTTCCCGCCCGCGCGGGCGGCTGTCTCACCGACGCGAAGACCGTCGACGACCAGGCCGGTTCGGAGTCGATGCAACACCTGCTGACGACGCTGGCGGCCGACGTCGACGTGGTCGTCCACGCCGCGGGGATGCTAGAGGCGTACGCGACCGTCTCGCCGGTGAAGTTCGTGCTCGATTGTGAGCGCATCGCGACCGCGCGTCGTCTCCAGGACGGCTACGAGGTGTCCGAGAAGACGCTCGCGCTGGATCTGGTGACCGGCATCGAACCCGGCGGGGACTTCCTCAGCGAACGACACACCGTCACCAACGTCCGGGAGGAACACTTCATGCCCGACCTCGCCGACCGAAGTTCACACGACGACTGGGAGCGCGACGGCAGTCCAACCGCCGCCGACCGCGGCCGCGAGCGCGTCGAGGCATGGCTCGAAGAGTACGAGCGGCCGCCGATCCCCGACGACGTCGAGGCGGCCATCGAGGAGTACGTCGACGAGGGTCCATAGGAGACGAGCGGACGGCGGATCGGACGAATCGCGGTCAAACTCGTCCCCGTCGCCGACGACCCGCTCGACGTGCTTCGAGAGGAGTTCGCCGACGTCCAGAAATCCGCGAACGAACTGCGCGAGACGGCGCGCGAAGCGGCACTCGACGAGGCTGGACGCTGAATGTACGCCGAGTGGCAGGTCCGGGAGTGGGAGTATCCCCCAGAAGGCGGAATCGCCCGGGATCACCCATCGCCGTCGAGCAGCGACGACTTCATCTCCTCGGACAGCACCGGCGTGACCCGGGGATGGGTCTCGATTTCGTCCATGACGAACCGGGAGGACGTCTCGTTGACGCCGTCGATGGCGACGATGTGCTCGATGACGTCGTTCATCTGCGAGCGGTCCTGGACGCGACAGACGAGGACGAAGTCGACGTCGCCCATCGTGTAGTAGACCTGTTCGACGCCGGCGAGGTCGGCCAGCTGGGTGCCGATGTCCTCGGAGTATCCCGCCTCGTGGGTCACCGACACCTGGGTGATGGCGACCATGTCCAGATCCAGCGAGACGGGGTCGAGGTCGGCGGTGACGCCCGTGACGACGCCTTCCTCTTTCAGTTTGTTCAGCCGGTAGTGGACGGCCGACCGCGAGAGGTCTAGCTCGTCGGCGAGTTCGTCGAGGTTGACGTCGAAGTCGTCCTCGACGCACTCTAACAGCGCCAGGTCGACCTCGTCGAGGTCGGCGTGTCGGCCGTCGACGGTGACCATCTAGGCCTCCATCTTCGCGTCCGAAACCTCCAGGGCGGCGTCCAGCGCCTCGATGGCCTCGTCGACGTCGTCCTCGGTGATCGACAGCGGCGGCGCGATGATGAGGGTGTTGATCATGTTCGCGACGTAGGTGCCGTGGTCGTAGGCCTCGCTCGCCACCTCGTCGACGACGGTGGTGCCCTTCGAGAGTTTGTCCGCGCGCGTGCCGAAGGGCGCGCGCTCGTCGGCCCGTTTGGTGAGTTCGATGCCGCGGAACAGGCCGACGCCGCGGGTATCCCCGACGCTGGGGTGGTCGGCGGCGAGGGACTCGATCCGCTGGCCCAGGTACGCGCCGACCTCGCTGGCGTGGTCGATCAGCCCTTCCTCCTGGTAGGTCTCGACGGCGGCCAGACCGGCCGCACACGCGACGGGGTGGCCCGCGTAGGTGTGGCCGTGGGTCAGCATGTTGTCCTCGAAGTAGTCGGCGATTTCGGGGGTTACGATGGTGGCACCCAGCGGCTGGTAGGCCCCGGTGAGGCCCTTGGCCATCGTCATGATGTCGGGTTCGACGTCGAAGACGTCACAGCCGAACCACTCGCCGGTCCGGCCGAAGCCAGCCATGACCTCGTCGCAGATGAGCAGGGCCCCGTGGTCGTGGGCGATCTCCTTCAGTCGGGGCAGGTACTCGTCGGGCGGCACGAGGATGCCGTTGGAGCCGACGATGGGCTCGACCAGCACGGCCGCGACGGTGTCGCCTTCGAGCATGAGCATCTCGTCGATGTACTCGAGGCTCTCCATGGGGTCGAGCGTCGAGCCGTACGCGTAGGGGTCGGGGGCCTTGATGGTCCCGGGAATGCCCGGTTCGGCGGCGAGTCGCCGGGGGTCGCCGGTGACGCTGATCGATCCGTAGGTCGCCCCGTGGTAGGAGCGGTACCGCGAGAGGATCTTGTCCTTGCCGGTGTAGAACTTCGCGATCTTGATGGCGGCCTCGATGGCCTCGGTGCCGCTGGTCGAGAAGAAGGTCTTGGTCAGATCGCCCGGCGTGACCTCAGCGAGCTTCTCTCCGAGTTTGGCGCGTGCCTCGGTCGTGAACCCCGGCGCGAAGTAGGCCCCCTCCGCGGCCTGCTCGGCGATGGCGTCCGATACCGCCGACGCGGAGTGGCCGAGGTTCGAACACATGAGCTGTCCCGAGAGGTCGATGAACTCGTTGCCGTCGGCGTCGGTGAACCGGACGCCGTCGCCGCCGACGATTTGCGTCGGCCACACCTCGCTCTGGTAGGACCAGGTGCCGAAGACGTGCTCTTTGTCCGTGCGCTCGATGTCGTTGAGTCGGTCCCGTTCGTCGTCTCCTGTCATGACACACCGTGGTTTCGGAGCGTAGTTGATTAATTGTTACGCTAAACCGGGATTCTCGGGACAAAATTCGATGGCGAGCCACATATGCGGACGTCGTTCTCCGTTTTCACCTCGCCGTAGAACCTCGTCCGGACCCTACGGAACGTTTATGAGCATTCGGCCGGAATTTCAGTGTACGCATGTCCGAGCAAGCCGAACTCGAATACGGCGAAGTACGAAATTACGTCGCCGGCGAGTGGACGACGCCGAGCGACGAGGGCATCCCGGTCGACAATCCCGCGACGGGCGAAACCATCGCCCACGTCGGCTTCAGCAGCCAGGGCGACGTCGACGCCGCCGTCGAGGCCGGCCGGGAGGCCTTCGAGGAGTGGCGCCACCGCCCCGTCGAGGAGCGCATCCAGCCGCTGTTCGAACTGAAGCAACTGCTCGAGGACCACCACGACGAACTCGCGGAACTGCTCGTCGACGACGAGGGCAAGACCTTCGCGGAGGCGAAAGGCGAACTCCGGCGCGGCATCGAGAACGTCGAGGTGGCGACGGGTATCCCGTCGCTGATGCAGGCCGGCCACGTCGAGAACGCTTCCCCGCGCATCGACGAGACGGCCGTCCGCCAGCCGCTGGGCGTGTTCGCGGCCATCACGCCGTTTAACTTCCCCGGCATGATCCCGCTGTGGTTCCTGCCGTACGCGGTCGCGACCGGCAACGCGTTCGTCCTCAAGCCCAGCGAGCAGGACCCGTTAGTGCCCCAGCGCATGATCGAACTCGTCGAGGAGGCCGGGTTCCCCGACGGCCTCGTGCAACTCGTCAACGGCGGCGTCGAAACGGTCAACACTATCCTCGATCACGAGGGCATCGAGGGCGTCTCCTTCGTCGGGAGCACGCCGGTCGCAAAGACCATCTACGAGCGCGCGGCGGCCGCCGGCAAGCGCGTCCAGGCCCAGGGCGGCGCGAAGAACCACGTCATCGTGACCGAGTCGGCCGACCTGGAGTTCGCCGCCGAGAAGACAGTCGGGTCGGCGCTGGCCTGTTCGGGCCAGCGGTGTCTCGCCAACGACGTCGTCGCCGTCGAGGAGTCGATATACGAGGAGTTCGTCGACCTGGTCGTCGAGCAGGCCGACCGGCAGGTCGTCGGCTACGGCAACGACGAGGGCACCACCGTCGGGCCGCTCATCACCGCCGAGCACGAACAGCAGGTGCGCAACTACATCGAGACCGCGATCAGCGAGGGGGCCGAACTCGTCTACGACGGCCGCGACCTCGAAGTCGACGACTACGACGGTAACTTCCTCGGCCCGTGCGTGTTCCGCGATTTGACCACCGACATGGTCATCGCCCAGGAGGAGATTTTCGGCCCGGTGGTGGGACTGATGCCCGTCAGCGACTTCGAGGAGGCCCTGTCGGTCATGAACGAAAGCGACTACGGCAACGCCGCGAGCCTGTTCACCGGCAGCGGTGCCGAGGCCCAGCGGTTCCGCCACGAGGGCGAGGCGGGCAACCTCGCGGTCAACGCCGGCACCGCCGCGCCGATGGCCTTCTTCCACTTCGGCGGCGAGAAGGACTCGTTCTTCGGCGACCTCCACGCGCAGTCCGAGGACGTGATCCGGTTTTACACCGACGAGACCGTCTACATCGAACGCTGGCCCAACGCCTGAAACCCACGAGAGCCGCGCCCATTCAACTGTAATGGCTTAAATAATACCACCGAATACACAACCTGAAATGTCCAAAGGGGACACACGCCAATCGGGAAGCGAGGGGACGTACCTCGAACTCGACGTCTGGCATCCGGACTGCTGGACGCTCGAAACGACCGGCGAGACCGGCGCGGAACTGTTCACGCGTGGATTGTACACGGTCGACGACGAGGTCCACGCACGATTCACGGCCCACGGGGACACCGACGACGCGGTCCAGCAACTCATCGAGACGGCCCGAGAGTCGTCGTTCACGAACGCGGTCCACGAGGTGGACGTCCAACTGGGAAACCAGTTCGTCTCGATGCCCGGACAGGTCACCACGGAGTTGCTCGTGATGTATCCCAACGAACGGAGCATCTACCAGCCGTTCGTGTCCAGGGGCCTCGTCCCCAGCGAGGGCGTCGAGATCCGGGACGGTCGCGAGTACTGGCGGGTCGTCACCGACGAGGACCGGACCGACATCCAGCGGCGCCTGGACCAGATTCGGTCGACGATGGACGCCGACGTCGAGGTGCGTCGGGTCATCTCCTCGGGCGGCGACGGCTCCCACAACGGCGGGACAGAGAAACTGTCCGGTCGCCAGGCGAAGATGCTCCGGCTCGCCGTCCGCGAGGGGTACTACCAGTGGCCCCGACAGGTGACGGCCGCCGACCTGGCCGCCGACCTCGACATCTCGAAGTCGACGGTGCTGGAACACCTCCGGAAGGCCGAATCGAAAGTGTTCGAAGCCTACGACATCGACTGATCGCCGCCCCACCTGTCCTGGTGGAACTCCCGTATCGCCGGCGACCCAGTATGTGAGGCCGCAGTTTGATAGTTGCCGGTGAACAATTTTCGGAGGTATCTTTCCCCATAGCCATGACCAGCAACTACGACCTGCCGCACGGGTCCGACGGGAGCCGGCGGCTTCACGAGGCGGCACTGGACGTCTTCCCCGGTGGCGTCTCGCACAACATCAGGTACACCGAACCGCACCCACTCTACGTCGACGGGGCCGACGGCAGTCGCGTCCGGGACGTCGACGGCAACGAGTACGTCGACTTCTGGATGAACCACATCACGAGCGTCCTCGGGCACACCCACCCCGACGTCGTCGAGGCCGTGCAGGAACAGGCCGAACGCGGCCTGCACTACGGCGCGGTCAACGAGAAGGCACTGGAACTCGGGCGGCGCGTCCAGGAGTACGTGCCGTCGGCCGAACGCGTGCGCTTCTGTTCGTCGGGGACCGAAGCGACCATGTACGCTGTCCGGCTCGCCCGCGCGGCGACCGGCGGCTCGCGCGTCCTGAAGGCCCGCGGCGGGTGGCACGGCGGCAACACCGACCTCTCGGTGGCCATTCACACCCCCTTCGACGAACCGGCCACGGCCGGCCTGCCGCCGGGTGCGGCCGAACACGTCGACACCTTCCCGGTCAACGACCGCGAGACCGTCGACGCGTTGCTCGCCGACCGTGGCGACGACGTCGCGGCGATTATCGTCGAACCCATGTTGCTGGCGGGCGGCGGCCTCGAAACCGACACGGCGTTTCTCGAGTACCTGCGCGAGGAGACCCGCGAGCACGATATTGCGCTCATCTTCGACGAGGTCGTGACCGGCTTTCGCTTCTCACCGGGGACCTACCAGGCCCGCGTCGACGTGACGCCGGACCTCACGACCCTGGGGAAGTTCCTGGGCGGTGGGCTGCCCGTCGGGGCGCTGGCCGGGCGGGCGGACTTCTTCGAGGACGCACGTCCCGACGTCGAGACCGACCGGCCAGTGCTGGCCGGCGGCGGCACGTTCTCGATGAACCCGATGACCGCGACCGCGGGCCTGACGAGCCTCGACGTGGTCGAGTCGGAACCGGTCTACGACTACACGGAATCGCAGGCCGAGCGAATCCGGACCCAACGACGGGAGATTTTCGACGACATGGGAATCGAGACGACTACCCTGGGCACGAGTTCGCTGTTTCTGACCCACTTCCAGCCCGAGGAACCCCTGACCACCATCGAGGCCATCGAGACCGCCACCAACCGCGAGGCGCTGTTCGATTTCCACCGCCGGCTCCTCACACACGGGTACTACTTCCTGCCCGGACACATGGGTGCGGTCTCCTACCAGACGACCGAAGACGAACTCGAGGGCCTCCTCGACGCGACGAAGGAGGTCGCCGAGGAGCTACGCACGGAGGACGTTCTATGAGCGACAACCCACTCACCGCAGTCCAGTACGGCGTCGGTCCCATCGGCGCCCGCATCGCACAGTCGGCACACGCCCGCGGCTTCGACCTGGTCGGGGCCGTCGACATCGACCCGGAGAAGGTCGGCAAGGACCTCGGCGAGGTCGCGGACCTCGGAGAGACGACGGGCGCGACGATCACCGACGACGCCGACGAGGCGCTGGCGGCCGACCCCGACGTCGTCTTCCACTCGACGGTCTCCGCGGCGGCGACCGCCCAGCCACAGATCACGGCCATCCTGGAATCGGGCGCGAACGTCGTCAGCACCTGCGAGGAACTGGTCTATCCGTGGCGCGACCACGTCGACGCGGCCGACGCCATCGACGACGCCGCCCGCGAACACGGCGTGACCTGTCTCGGCACAGGCATCAATCCCGGCTTCGTGATGGACGCGATGCCGGCCGTGCTCTCGACGCCGATGGAGCGCGTCGAGTCGGTCCGTGTCGAGCGCGTCCAGGACGCGGGCACGCGCCGGGAACCGCTCCAGCGGAAGGTCGGTGCTGGCACGCCCGTCGACCGATTCCAGGAGAACGTCGCCGCGGAGGCGGGACACGTCGGCTCCCCCGAGTCGACCGCGATGCTCGGCGCGGCGCTGGGCTGGGACCTCGACGAGATCACCGAGACCATCGACCCCGTCGTCGCCGACGAGCGCGTCGAGACGGAGTACCTCACCGTCGAGGAGGGCGACGTCGCCGGCGTCCACCAGGTCGCCCGGGGCTTCGTCGACGGCGAGGAGTTGCTGACGCTCGATTTGCGGATGGCCGTCGGCCTCGACTCGCGCGATGCCGTCGATTTCGAGGGGTCACCGGACGTCTCGATCACCGTCGAGGGCGGCTATCACGGCGACATTGCGACCTCGGCCGTGGTCGCCAACTGCGCGCCCCGCGTCGTCGAGGCCGACGCCGGATTGACGACGATGCTCGGCCTGCCGTTGCCGTCGTTCGTCCGGTCGGTGTAGTCGCTGGAACGCGATTCGATTGCCGAATGGCAACCTCTAACTCGCTCGCAGGACACCGTCCGCTATGAGTTATCTTCTGTGGGCAGTGGTTGCGCTGGTCGCCTACACGCTGGTCGCGCCGCTGGCGAAAGTCGCCATGGCCGAGATGCCCAGCGACGTGTTCGCCCTCTTTGCGAACTCGATTCTCGTCCTCTTCGCGGCGATGGTCGTCGTCGCCGCCGACTACGACGTGACCCGGTGGTTGACCCACCCGAAAGCACCCTACGCGTACGCCGCCGGACTGTGTCTCGCCGTTGGCATCATCTCGTACTACCGGGCGCTCTCGCTGGGGCCGGTCAGCGTCGTCGTTCCCATCTTCGGCCTCTTTCTGGTGACCAGTTCCGCGCTCGGCATCGTCTTCCTCGACGAACCGCTCACGGCCCGACGGGCACTGGGTATCCTCTTCGCTGCGGCGGCCATCTACCTGACTGCGGTCGAGTGACGAACCCGTTCGGCACTCTGCCGAGAGATGCGCGCGTCTCGAACGGGGATCCGTGCCGATACGAACTGCTCGCTTCGCTCGCAGTTCGACAACCTTCATACGCGTCGCGGTCGTCACGCACTACCATGGCCGCCAGCGTCCTCGATCGGCTCCGCCAGCCACAGTACACGGGCGAAAACCGGTGTACCCCCTGTACCGTCGTGAACGCCGCCATCGCGGTCGTCGTGGCGCTCGGCATCGGCGCGGCCGCGATCCCGGTCGGGACTACCGTGGCGGCGCTACTGGCCGTCGTCGCCGCGAGCGTCTTCGCCGCTACCATCTACCTCCGGGGGTATCTCGTCCCCGGGACGCCGCGACTGACGAAGACCTACGTCCCGGACTGGCTCCTCCGGCGGTTCGAGACGCACGAACCGGGCGAGCGAACCGGCGGGCCGGCTCTCGATACGGACGTGACGGGGACCGATCCGACGACGAACGCTCCAGCACAAAACGAGACCGGTGTGACGACCGCCGACGCAACCGCCGACGCGACCGCCGACGTGACCGACGACGACGCGAAGACGGTCGAGAACGTCGAGGCGTTCCTTCTCCGCGCCGGCGCGGTGACCGAGTGCGCCGACGAGGACGACCTCTGTCTGACCGACGAGTTCCGGACGGCCTGGCGAGCGCAGATCGAACGCCTGCGAAGCGACGACACGACGCGGGCGGATTTAGCGACCGTGCTCGACGTCGACGCCGACCGCCTGTCCGTCGAGGAGTACGAGGACGCCTTCATCGCCCGCCTCGACGAGCGACGCGTGGGCCGGTGGGAGTCACACGCCGCCTTCCTCGCGGACGTGGCCGCGGCCAACGTCCTCCGGCAGCGCCACGACCCGTGGACGGCGCTCGACGTCCCGTCGCGCAGCAGCGTCCTCTCGGGACTGCGCATCTTCCTCGAACGCTGTCCGTCCTGCGACGGACCGGTGACCGTCGACGAACGCGTCGTCGAGTCGTGCTGTCGCTCGCTGGACGTGCTGGCGGTGACCTGCCAGGACTGCAACGCGCGAGTGTTCGAGATCGAAGGCGTGTGACGCGTTCTCGAAGGCGTGTGACGCGTTCTCGAAGGCGTGTGACGCGCCCCTCCGGAACGAGCGCCCTCGACGGAACGACGGCTCCCCACGCCGCCCGCTCACTCCCCGAGGACGATCACCCGCAGGTCCATCACGTTCGTGCCGGTCGGGCCGGTGACGACGGCGTCGCCGAGGGCATCGAGCGCGGTCGCCGCGTCGTGGCGGGCGAGCGCGTCCGCGACGTCGACGTCCCGGTCGGCGGCCCGGGCGAGCGTCTCGCCGTCGACGACCCCGCCCGCCAGGTCGGTCGGGCCGTCGGTCCCGTCGGTTCCGACGGCGACGGCACAGACGTTCCGGCCGTCGATCTCGCAGGCGAGCGACAGCGCGAACTCCTGGTTGGGGCCGCCGTCGCCGACCTCGTCGCCGAGCGTGACCGTCGTCTCGCCGCCGGAGACGAGGACGGCCGGCGGTTCGAACGGGCGGCCGCGGTCGGCGCACTCGCGGGCCAGCGCGCCGAACGCGCGCGCGACCTCCCGGCTCTCGCCCTCGACCGTCGCCGAGAGGACGTGCGCGTCGTAGCCGTCGGGGACGGCCGCGGCCGCGGCGTCACACAGCGCCACGGCGTCGGCGAGCACGACCGCCCGCGCCGGGTAGTCGAAGGCGTTCGGGGCCGGCGTCTCCGGCTCCTCGCCCGCTCGTCCGCGCCGGAGGTGGGCGCCGACGCGCTCGGGGACCGCCTCGGAGAGGCCGTGGCGGTCCAGCGCTTCCAGCGCGTCGGCGTAGGTCGTCGCGTCGGGCACCGTCGGCCCCCAGGGATCGCCGGCCACCTCGTCGACGACGACCAGCGTGAGACACTGCGCCGGGGCGATTCGGGCGGCGAGGCGGCCGCCCTTCAGCCGCGAGAGGTGCTTGCGGACGGCGTTGACGTCCGCGACGGGTGCGCCGGCACCGAGGAGGGCGTCGGTCGTCTCCCGGAGGTCCGCGAGCGTCACCTCGCCCGCCGGCGCGGGCAACAGCGCCGAGGTGCCGCCGGTGATACAGGCGATTACCAGGTCGCCGTCGCCGGCGCGGTCCGCGAGGTCGAGCACCGCACGGGCGGCGGTCGCGCCGTCTTCGTTCGGAAGGGGATGGCCGGCCTCGAACATCGCGAGATCGGCGAGGGTGCCGCCCTGGCCGTGTTTCTCGACGACGACGCCGTCGTCCAGGCGGTCGCCGAGCGCGTCCGCGACGGCGCGAGCCAGCGCCAGCGACCCCTTGCCGACCGCCAGGAGGAACAGCGAGTCAACCGCCGCGAGGTCGTAGGCCGTCCCGTCGACGCGCAGGACGTCGCCGTCGCGTTCGAGGTGCGCGGGAACGAGGCGGTCGGGGTGCATCGCGTCGATGGCGTCTTCGACGACGTCCAGCGCCACGGCTCGACCGTCGCGCTGGCCGTGACCGCGGAGGGCGTCCCGGTTCATGGTCTGTCCCCGTCGATGGCGTCCCGGTTCATGGACGGTCCCCGGCGAGGACGTCGCCGCCGTAGGTCGTCGCCGCGTCGGCCTCGATTTCGAGCAGGCGGTTGTACTGCTCGACCCGTTCGCCTCGCGTGACGCCGGTCTTGATCTGGCCGGCGTCGAGGCCGACCGCGAGGTCGGCCAGCCACGTGTCCGGGGTCTGCCCGGAGCGTTCCGAGACCTGGACCGCGTAGCCCGCCCCGGTCGCGGTCTCGGCAGCGTCCAGCGCCTCGGTGACAGTCCCGACCTGGTTCACCTTCAGCAACAGCGCGTTGGCGGCCCCGGCGTCGATACCGCGCTGGACCCGCTCGACCTGCGTGACGAACAGGTCGTCGCCGACGATCTGGCAGTCCAGGCGGTCGGTGGCCGCGGCGAATCCCTCGAAGTCCGCCTCCTGAAGCGGGTCTTCGATGGAAGCCAGCGGGTACGCACCACACAGGTCGGCGTACAGATCGAGCATCGCTTCGCGGTCGTACTCCTGGCCGGCGACGCGGTAGACGGCTGCCTCGGAGTCGAAAAAGTGCGTCGCCGCGGCGTCGATCGACAGGACGAACTCGCCGCCGTAGCCACACTCCTCGACCGCCGCCAGGATGGCGTCGAAGGCGTCCCGCGGATCGGTCATTCCCGCGGGCGTGTAGCCGCCTTCGACGCCGACGTTGCGCGCGCTCGCGCCCCACTCGGCGGCCAGGCGGTCGCCGAGTTCCGCGTAGACCTCGGCCCCCCACCGGATGGCCTCCGAGAACGAGTCGGCACCGACGGGCACGGCCTGGTGTTCCTGGAAGGCGAGGTCGGTCGCCGCGAGTTCGCCCCCCTCGACGTAGTCGAGGACCGGCGCGGGCAGCGTGTGCGCGCCCGCACCGCCGACCGCCCGGTACAGCGGGACGGCGGCGTTATCGGCGGCCGCCTTCAGGACCGCCAGCGAGACGCCCGTGGTCGCGTTGCCGCCCAGGGCCTCCTTGTTCGGGCCGGCCCGCTCGGCGAGTACCCGATCGATCGCGCGCTGGTCGCGGACGTCCATCCCGTCGACGGCGGCCGTGAGGTCGTCCTCGACGGCGGCGACGGCGTCGCGGACGCCCTTGCCGGCGTAGCGGTCGTCGCCGTCCCGACGTTCGCGGGCCTCGTTGCGGCCCGTCGACCGTCCCGCGGGCACGTCCGCCGTCCCGCTCCCGGCGGCGGTCTCGACGGTGACCCGAAGGGTCGGTTCGAGTCGACAGTCCAGAATCTCCCGTGCGCTGACGGAGTCGATGTCGAATGCGCCCATCGACGCCCCATTGACGGGGCGTGGGCTTAAATCGGCCGTCGACGGGACTGAGCGAGGGACGTCGACGAGACTGAACGTGGGACGTCGGGACTGCGAAAGAACTCGACGGCACGGACGTACGAACGGCCCGGTCACTCGGCGGCGTGGCCGAGGTACAGTTCCTTGATCTCTTCGCTGTCGAGCAGTTCCTCGCCGGTTCCGACGAACCGATTTTCGCCCTGGTCGAGGACGTATCCGCGGTCGGAGTACCGCAGCGCCTGGCGGGCGTTCTGCTCGATCATCAGGACGGCGGTTCCCTGCTGTTTGATGCGCTGGATTCGTTCGAACATCTCCGCGACGAGGTCGGGCGCGAGACCGGCAGACGGTTCGTCGACCAGCAGGATGTCGGGGTCGATCATCAGGCCGGCACCCATCGCGACCATCTGTTGCTGGCCGCCGCTCATGTTGCCGACCTTCTGGTTCTGGCGTTCTTCGAGGATGGGGAACCGCTCCCAGACCTCTTCGTAGTCGGACTCGTCGACGTCCTCTTTGGTGTACGCGCCCATCTCTAGGTTCTCCCGGACGGTGAGGTTCGGGAAGATGTTGTTGCGCTGGGGGACGTAACTGCCGCCGACCTTCGTGATCTCGTGTGGTCGGTAGTGAGTGACGTCCTCGCCGGCGAGGACGACCTGGCCGTCCCAGGCGTCGATGAGTCCGAAGATGGCTTTCATGAACGTCGACTTGCCGGCACCGTTCGGGCCGATGATACAGACCATCTCCTCCGGCTGAACTTCCAGGTCGACACCGTGAACGATCTCCGCGTCTCCGTAACCCGTCACGAGGTTCGAGACTTCGAGAATTCCCATTGGTATTGTCACACCTTCTGTGTCATTCGTAGTCAAACTACTGATTCGAGACGACACTCGCGGCCGACGTCGGCTGGTTTCACGTGGTTGTGCGCTCGCATGTGTGCAACGAAAGAAACGGCAGAGAGGCGATTGCCCTTAGTTGCAGTTGTACTTGTCCAGCATCTGCTGGCTGTACAACTTGCCCTTGAAGTAATCGGCGGGAATCGAGTTGATGCGGTCGACCGTGATGCCGCCGCTGTCGTTTTTGACGAGGTGGTTCGCCGAGAACCGGTTGTACGGCTCGACGAAGCAGTTCAGGTTCACGTTCGAGGACGCGCCCTGGTAGTTGATCTGCTTGCCGTCGTCGAGGAGCCCCCTGGCCTTTTCGAACTCGGCAGCACCGGCGTAGACCTTCTCGCCCGGCGGTCGCGAGACCGACTTGATGTTCTGGGCGAGAGCCGTACCGGTGAACTTGCCCGCCTTGTGGGCGGCCAGCCCGATGAGCATGGCGGCGTCGTAGGAGTGATGCGAGAACGTCGTCGGCTTCTGGTTCATCCGGGTCTGCAGCGCCCCGTTGAAGTAGTCGTAGGAGGGGTTGTGCTCCGGACGGACCGTCGTGATGTAGGAGTCCGCGAGAATGTCGGCCATCTCGTTGAACAGGTCCTTCAGGAACATCGACTCCGACATCAGCAGCGTCCCGCCGTAGCCGCCGCGGTTCCACTGCTTCAGGATCGACCGACCGTTGGCCGGGTAGACGATGAGCCCGAACACGTCGGGATCGTCCTTGAAGACCTTATCGAGCGCCGACGAGTAGTCGCTGGTCTGCTTCGCGACGGGCACCATCGCGGTGACCTCGCCGTTGAACGCGGATTTGGCCTTCCGGGCCAGGCCCGCCCCGTAGGGGTTGTCGACGTGCATGAACGCCGCCGAGTCGGCCTCGATCGTGTCGTTGAGCACCCCGCCCATCGCGATGCCCTGTGAACCGTCGTTGGGAGACGTGCGGCCCATGTACTTCAGCAGGCCCTGGTCGGTGTCGACCCAGCCCTGCCGGGCCAGCGTCGGGCTCGTGGTCCCGTTGCCCATCTGCATGATGCGGTTGTCCGCGGCGATGGGAGCCAGCGTCGCCGAGACGCCGCTCGACCACGTGCCGACGAAGGCCTCGATGTTGTCGTTGCTGATGACCGTCTTGAGTTTCGAGGCCGCACGCGAGGGTTTGGTCTCGGTGTTCCGGTTGATGGACTCGAACGTCCGGCCGCCGAGGATGCCGCCGGCGTCGTTCATGTCCGCGAGGGCCATGTTGAACGCCGCCTGCTGACCGGGGCCGAACGCGCCGCCCGCGCCCGACAGTGGGCAGAACGAGGCCAGTGGAATCTTGCCGCCGCCACCGCCGCCGGATTCCGACTGCGTCGTCGTGCCGCCGCCACCGCCGGACTCCGTCTGCGTCTCGGTCGGCGTTGCAGTCTGCGTTTCGGTACCTCCTCCGCCGCCGCCGGAGCACCCCGCGAACGCGGAGACGCCGGCCGCTGCCGCCGCGATATATCGTCGACGATTGATACTTGTTCCGCCTGAAGTGTTTGAATCGTTGGACATGGCAATCACCATTGAGTTCGGTTACTACCCCTTTCTCCTTGCGCCGTACCGGTGGCCATACCACCGTGATAAACACTATCAGCCCCGGCTTACTTATGTATTTATCCCCAACTTAACTTCCGAAATTATATCCATGAAATGATCGGGCCGTTCTCTCGACGACCCGTCTGCTCCGTCGAAGTGCGATAGGCGGGTCACGACGGCTGTTTTGGTGTTCGGAGAAGACAGTGCGTGACTCGCTATCAGCCGCCGAGGTAGGACTCGAGGACTTCCTCGTTCTCCTGGATCTCCTCGGGCGGTCCCTCGGCCATCTTCCGGCCTTCGGCCATGGCGACGATGTTGTCGCTGATGTTCATGATGACGTCCATCTCGTGTTCGACGATGCAGAAGCCGTAGCCTTCGTCGCGCATCGACGTGATGGCGTCCATGATCCGGTCGGTGAGCGCGGGGTTGACCCCCGCGACCGGTTCGTCGAGCAGGACCAGGTCCGGATCGAGCATCAACACGCGCCCGAGTTCGAGCAGTTTCCGCTGGCCGCCGCTGAGGTTGCCGGCCTCCTCGTCGCGCAGGTGGTCGAGTTCGAGGAGGTCGATGATTTCGTTGGCCTGTTCGCGGAGTCGGCGTTCGTCCTCTGCGACCGCGTCGCGTCTGGCGACGGCGTTGATCAGATTCTCGCCGGCCTGATTCTGTGGGGCGAGAAGCAGGTTCTCTAGCACCGTCATCTCGGTGAGTTCGCGCGTGATCTGGAAGGTGCGGACCATTCCCTGGCGCGCGAGACGGAACGGCCGGGAGTGTTTGACGTCCTCGCGCTGGTTCTGGTAGGCACCCTGCCCGTAGTACAGGCCGACGCCGACGACACCGCCGACGACTGCCCCGCCGGCGAGGACGGCCGGCGACGCGCCGTACAGGACTCGCCCGACGCCGAGGCCGAGCAGTCCGACGCTGCTGGCCGAGGCGCTGGTCCAGATGCCCTTCTCGGCCGGGGCCGGC
Source organism: Haloarculaceae archaeon (assembly GCA_042217765.1). Lineage (GTDB taxonomy): Archaea > Halobacteriota > Halobacteria > Halobacteriales > Haloarculaceae > JARUKX01. The sequence continues at coordinate 22,754 of JBDGSB010000132.1, forward strand.
CGCATGAGGTCCTGGGTGTCGGTGCCCTGGAACCGAATCGTCCCGCCAGTCGGCTTGTAGAACCCGCTGATGAGGTTGAACGTCGTCGTCTTGCCGGCCCCGTTGGGACCGATCAAGCCGGTTATCTTGCCGCTTTCGAGTTCGAACGACACGCCGTCGACGGCCGTGATGCCGCCGAAGTCCTTTTGCAGGTTGTCGACTTCGAGGAGTGGTTGCTCGCTCATGATTCACTCACCCCGGTACTGGACTGTCTGCCCATGAGTCCCTGCGGCCGGTAGTACAGGATGACCAGGAACAGGACGCCCATGAGCACGAACCGCAGCGCCTGGAAGTTCTCCCGGATGCCGGGTGCGACGAACCCTGAGAGCTCGGTCGTCGTCATCTGGAATGCCCAGAAGAGGAACGCGCCGACGATCATCGCCCGGTTGTTGCCGACGCCGCCCAGGAACATTATCAACAGCGCGATGAACGTCACCCGCGGGGCGAACATCGTGAACACCAGCACCTGGTAGTACATCGCCGCCAGCGCGCCCGCGAGGCCGCCCAGCGCCGATCCGAGTGCCATGCTCTGGATCTTGTACAGGAACGGGTCCTTGCCCAGCGAGTTGACGACGCGCTCGTCGTTGCGGACCGCCCGCAGGACCCGCCCGAACGGCGAGTCGACGATCAGTTCCATCACGAACAGCGACACCAGGACGATCGCGCCGAACAGGAACAGCATGAACCGCGAGTAGCCGACGCGTGGCGTCTCGCCGGCGAACGACAGCATCCAGACCAGGTTGTTGAACACCGTCGTCGCGGCGTCCATGAAGTCGGCGTTGAGCACCGACGTGAGTATCTGGATCGGGAACAGCCAGATGAACCCGAACCAGACGCCGGTGAACAGCCCGTACCGGAACGGCCGGTTGGCGAACCGCGACCAGTTGCGTTCGAGGTACGTCGTCACGCCGATGACGACCGCGAACGCGACCAGCGTCAGCGGAATCCAGACCACGTACGAGTCGATGTAGTACATCGGGGCCAGCGCCAGCATGTAGCCCGTGCCGAGCGCGAGCGTGGCCAGGTAGTCCACCGCGTCGAAGTTGGCGTAGCTGTTGATGGCCGCCAGCAGCACTAGCCAGGTGTACAGGGAGATGATGGTCCCCATGGCCAGGAGGCCGATCTTGGTGTTGACGATGACGACGACGGCGGTGACGACGGCGACGATGGCTCCGGCCAGGAACGACGCCCGGACGTAGCTGGTGTCCTCGAAGCCGGCGACGGCCGCCTCGTCGGCGATTTCGCTCGTCGTGTTGTCCGCCGACCCCGACCGGAGGATGCGGTCGGTGCCGAGCAGGCCGATGGCGTACAGCCGATCGGTGGCCCCGCCGACGACCGACCGCTCGGCTCTCGCGAGGATCAGCCGGATCCGTCCGAGCCCCAGCGTCGTCAGCGCCCAGACCATGCCGCCGATGAGGCCGATGATGACGACCCCGACGTAGGAGTGGCCGTCGACCGGGAACTGTGTGATGAGCGGTGGCGTGATTCCCCGGAGTGCGTCGGGACCGTTTGCCAGCCACGATTCGGCCTGGACGACGCGCTGGAAGATCACCGACACGCCCAGCACCGTGATCGCCAGGTAGTCCTCCCGGAGTCGGAGCGTGGGCAGCGCGACGAACGCGCCGACGACGCCGGACAGGACGACGGCGACGAGGACGCCGACCACCCACGGGAGGTGCAGCCCGAGGATGTACACCGTGTCGGGGCCGCCGACGTTCTTCGGGATGACCAAAAGCGCCGCGGTGTACGCGCCGATGAGGTAGAACCCGACGTGGCCGAAATCGAGCAGGCCGGTGTGCCCGTACTTGATGTTCATTCCGAGTGCCAGCAACGCGTAGAACGTCGCCAGCACGACCAGGGACACGACGATGTCAGCAGCTACCATGATATCACCCCGTGATACCCTCCGGTTTGACGAGCAACACGATCATCAACACCACGAACGCCACCGGCACGCGGTAGGTCGCACCGATTGGCAACGCGAAGATGCCGATTTCCATCGACAGGCCGACGAGGTAGCTGCCGAGCAATGCACCGTAAATCGTGATGCCGCCGAGGATGACCGCGGCGAACATCGGTAACAGGATGTAAAATCCCATGGTTATCGTGAGGGTGCCAAACAGGATGCCCAGCGTGGTGCCGCCGAGGCCGGCGTACAGCCCGGCGATCACCCACACGCCCATCGTCACCTGATCGACGTTGATGCCGCGAATCTCCGCCAGGTCGCGGTTGTCGCTGGTCGCCCGCATGGCCTTGCCGAGTTGCGTCGCCCGCAACAGCGTGTGCAACAGCCCCATCATCGCCAGCGCCAGCGCGATGATGAAGGCGTTGAGGATCGAGAGCTTGATACGCGAACTGTACAGCGGATTCTGCGGGATCGAACTGGGCGAGCTAACGAAGACCCCGACGATCACGAACGCGAGCACGCCCAGGATCGACCCGAGCAGGTACGGACCCAGGACCGCCCGCGTTCCCTTCCGATACCGGTAGCCGGCGTACCCGACCGCGATGGCGACGACGATCATTCCCACGAAGGCCACCCACGAGAAGAAGCCGTTGAACAGCACGGCGTCGTTGACGGGGTCGGTGACTTTCAGCAGGAACCCGCCGCTCGTGAAGTAGAAGTCGAAGAACTTCACGACGACCGTGTTGACCGACGCGCCGAACAGCTGGATTTCCGGTTCGAGCGAGTAGGTCCGGGCCGTGCCGCCGAAGATGGTCTGGATGGTGAACCGGAGCACGAACGCCATCGCCAGCGACACGACGAGCATCATCGCGATGGAGACGTCCTTCGCCCGGAACTTCCCGTAGAGGTACCGTTCCTGGAGCGGCCCGAGAGCGGCGACCACCGCGCCGGAAAACAACATCGCTGCGATGATCGACGGGACGCCCCACGCGGCGATGATGCCGACGATCGCACCGATGGCGACGTGGACCACGAGCGCGACCGGACCGGGAACGTTGAGCGGCCAGAACGAACCCAGCAGCGCCTCCCTGCCGCCGAGCATGTAGATGGCCCCCAGCGTCGCGACCAGCCCGATGAGGAAGACGGCGATCAGTCCGCCCGTCGTCATCGACTGTTCGCCCGTCGTCAGCAGGTTGAGAAGCGGGACGTTACCCGGTTTGTTCACGAGCAGTGCCATGTAGGCACCGAGGGTTAGCATGTCGCCGTGAGCAAAATTCGGGACTTCGGCGATGCTGTAGACCATCGCGAGCCCGATTGCCCCAAGCGCGATCATGCTCCCCGTGGCTATGCCGTTGACAATCGCTTGCAGGAGTGCTGTTTGGGGTGGCACAATCTACCACGGAGGTGGACCCGCTCTTCTATTAAATGCTCCGATAATTGTGTTAACGAAGGTGAGGAAATCCCGTCGTCGTCGGGCACGCACGCGCCTGCGCGTATTGACCTCAAGCGTCCGTCTCCGAGGGGAGAGCGAGTCCGTCACCGAGGGGGGAGCGAGCGTCCGTCTCCGAGGCGAGCACCACTTTTGACCGAATGATAGCGACTGCTGTGAGACAACGACGCGTTCGAAGGCACACACCTGAGCGAATTCGAACAAAATGTTCTTTGAGGGGGGTAGCCAGACGTACACCATGGACGTAGGCATTCGAGCGCGACTCGACCGCATCGGCACAGACGGAAAGATCCTGAACGTTCCCATGGACCACGGCATCACCATGGGTGCGACGAAGGGCCTCGCCGACATCGAATCGACGATCGAACGGGTGACGGCGGCCGGGGCGGACTCCGTCCTGACACAGAAGGGGCTGGCCGACCGCGTCCACCCCAACAAGAACGACTCCGGGTACGTCATCCACCTGAACGCCTCGACCACCATGGGGCCGGAGTTGAACGACAAGCGCCGCACCGGCACCGTCGAGGAGGCGGTCCGTCTCGGCGCGGACGCCGTCTCCTTTCACATGAACGTCGGCAGCGACTTCGAGCCCCGCCAGATCGAGGACCTCGCGGAGATAACCCACGCCGCACACGACGTGGGAATGCCCGTGCTGGCCATGACGTACGCGCGCGGTCCCGGCGTCGACGAACACGACGCCGAGAGCCTCGCCCACGCGGTCCGAATCGGCGAGGAACTCGGGGCCGACGTCGTGAAGACGGCCTACTCCGGGAACGCCGAGAGTTTCGCCCAGGTCGTCGACGCCACGGGCTGTCCGGTCATCGCCGCCGGCGGCAGCCCCCGGACCGACGCCGAGATGCTGTCGCAGGTTCGCGGCGTAATGGACGCCGGCGCGGTCGGCGTGTCCATGGGCCGGTCGATCTTCCAGCACGACCGACCGGGTTCGATGACGGCGGCCGTATCGGCCATCGTCCACGACGACGCGTCCGCCGAGCGAGCGCTCGACGTACTCGAGGAATAACGCGCCGTTGGCTCGCGAAACGGACGGACACGACTCCGACCGCGAAACGGGCGGTCGTGACTCCGACCGCGAAACGGGCGACGGTTACAGGTTCGACGCGCCAGCGCCGCCGTCGACGGGCACGGCGACGCCGTCGACGTACGCCGAAGCCGGCGAACTCAGGAAGGCGACGACCTCGCCGAACTCGGTCGGCTGGCCGATTCGTTCGAGGGGGATCCCGGAGGACCGTTCCTCCAGCCCCGACTCGTAGTCCTCGTACTGCCCGTGCTCGACGCCCTGTTCGACCAGCGACTGCGTCCGTGCGGTCTCGTGGGGGCCGGGGAGGACGGCGTTGGCCCGCACGTCGGGTGCCAGTTCCTTCGAGAGCGTCTTCTCCAGGCCGACGACGCTCATCCGGACCGAGTTCGACAGCACGAGCGAGTCGATGGCCTCCTTGACGCTCCGGGAGGCGATGGTGACGATGGTGCCGCCGCCGTCCTGCAGGTGCGGTGCCGACTCGCGCACCAGGCGGACGACGCTCATCACCAGGAGGTCGAAGGCGTCGTACCAGTCCTCGTCGGTCGTCTCCAGGAACGGCCCGCTGGGCGGCCCGCCCGCGTTCGTCACGAGGTGGTCGAGGCCGCCGAACTCGTCGACGGGTCGCTCGACCAGCCGCTCGATGTCGTCGGGGTCGGTCAGGTCGCCCTGCTGGGCGACGACTCGTCCGTCGCCCAGGTCCGTGAGGTCGTCTCTCGCGTCCGCCAGCCGCGACTCGTCGCGGCCGTTGATGACCACGTTGGCGTTCCGGCGCGCCAGCGCCGCCGCCGACGCCTTCCCGAGGCCGCTCGAGGAGGCCGCGACCAGCGCCACGTTCCCGGTGAGATCGTCGTCCACGGTGGTGTCGTCGCTCATCGTCAGTCCTCCCTGTCCGTCCAGAAGTCGAACGATCGTCCCGGGGCGAACACGTCCAGGCCGACGGCGAGGTCGTCGGTCTCGTTCACGACGCGGTGGGACTCCCAGGCGTCGAGGTGGGCCGAGTCGTTGGCCGACAGCGTCACGCGGTCGTCTTCCGTGACGATCGTGAGTTCGCCCTCCAGCGCGATGCAGACCTGCTCGTTCTCGTGGTCGTGCATCGGCGAGGAGTGGCCGGGCGGCTTCTCGAACCACTCGAAGGAGAAGGCGTCGCTCCCGGCGAGGGCGACTCGCTGCCATCCTTCCTCGGGCTGGTACGTCTCGGCGTCGTCGAAGGGTACGTACTCCATGGGGGTATCTCACACCTTGCGAGAGCGAGGCAAGAAAGGTTGTGATTCTCATACGGATTCGTGTCTTCGGTTGCCGGCGGTTCGCCCGAGCGGGCCGGCGACCCACCGGCAGGGAGCGACCCGAATCCGTATCAATCGATGACCGTCCCCTCTTCGAGGTGGACGCCGCGTTCGAACCGGTCGGCGGTGAGGTCGGAGACGTCGACCAGCGAGGGCGATCCGTCGGCGACGATCTCGGCGACCAGTTGCCCCGTGGCCGGCGACTGCATGAAGCCGTGGCCCGAGAAGCCGACGGCGTTGACGAACCCGGGGATCGTCTCCTCGATGATGGGGTGATGGTCGGGCGTGACCGCGTACAGGCCCGCCCACCGGCGGTTGATCCGCGTCTCGGGGCCGAAGTAGTCCGCGAGGTCGGCCGCGCGCTCGACGACTTCCAGCGCCCAGTCGATCGAGACGTGCTGGTCGACGGCGTCGGGATCCCGGTCGGGATCGTCGCTCGCGAAGTGGCCGCCGGCGACCGCCCGCCCGTCGCGCTCCGGCCGGAAGTGGACGCTCTCGTCGGCGTCGATGACGAACGGGGTCGACTCGGGGACCGGTTGCTCGGGATCGACGACCATCAACATCCGCCGACGCGGCGAGACCGGCAGGTCGAGGCCGGCCATCGCGCCCACCTCTTTGGCCCACGCGCCCGCGGCGTTGACCACGAAGTCGGCGTCGAGTCGCCCGTCGGGCGTGCGAACGCCGGTGACTGCTCCGTCCTCGCGTCGGACGTCGACGACCTCGGTGTTGGTCCGGACGTCGACGCCCGCCTCCCGTGCGGCCTCGGCGAAGCCCTGCAACCCGAGGTTCGGATCGGCGAACCCGTCCTGGGCCGAGTAGGTGGCCCCGACGAACGCCGCCTCGTGGATGGCCGGACACCGCTCGGCGGCCTCGCCGGGCGTCAGGTACTCGCTGGGAACGCCGACCGCGTTCTGTTGCTCGACGTTGCGCTCGAACTGCTCGGCGGTGGATTCCTCGCGGGCGAGAAACAGATAGCCCGGCCGCCGGTAGCCGATGTCGGTGTCGAACGCCTCCTCGAAGCGCTCCCAGACCTCGATGCTCTCTAGAGAGAGCGCGGCGCTCACCGGCGAGGAGAACTGCGCGCGGATGCCGCCGTTGGCCCGACCGGTGTTGCCGCTACCGACGCTCGATTTCTCTAGCACCGTCACGTCGACGTCGCGCCGTTGCAGGTAGTAGGCAGACGCCATGCCGACGATGCCGCCGCCGACGACGAGTGCGTGCATACCGCATACATCGCACCTCCGGAAAAAGCCTTTTCGCCCGGGGACGGGAGTCCGTCTGTCTCATACGGCGTATCACCCGTCGAGGTCGCGGACGGTCACGCGGTCGGGCACGGCCGCCAGTGCCGTCGCCGGCCAGCCGCAGTGCTCCAGGGTGAACGACGTCTCGGGGTTGGCCGCGACCAGCCGAGCGATCCCTTCCGCGGCGGCGGCGTAGGCCGGTTCGTCCAGCGCGTCGGGCATCTCCCCGGTGAACGGATAGGTGTCGAGCAGTTCCCGGGGCACGGGACCGAACGGCGGCAGCACGCGCCACCACTCGTCGTAGTCCTCGCGCTTGCCGCGCTCGGCCAGCAACACGTCGCCGGCGGGGTCCAGGCGGTCCAGCCGCCGGTGGTGGCGGCGCACCTCCGGCCGGCGCGCGCTCTCGCTCGAACAGTAGAAGAACGCGCCCTTCGAGACGCGGTCGGTCCGTTCGAGCTGGTCTGCGTAGTCGAGCAGTCGGCGATACCCGTCGAGCATGGCGGGGTGGCCGCGGGCGCGGACGTCGACCAGTTCGAGCAGGTTCCCGCGGCGGATGGCCTGTTTGATCGTCCGGATCTCCGCGAAGGAGACGTGGAGGTTGTGCTCCGCCAGGCGTTCGTGGCGCGCCGTCACGTCGAGGTCCCGCAGTTGCCCGGGCGTCGTCGACGTACAGACCGGACACGAACACGGGAAGTACTCGAGTTCGTCGAGGTGCTCGGTCCCGCGAACCGTGAGGTACCGATCGTCGCGGGCGTACAGCGCGTACGCCGCCGAGTCGAACAGGTCACACCCCAGCGCGGTCGCCAGCGCGAAAGTCATCGGATGACCCGCGCCGAACAGGTGGACCGGTGCGGCCTCGCCCAGGCCCCGTTTGGCCGCGGCGACGACCTCGACCAGGTCGTCGTACCGGTAGTCGTTCATCAGCGGGACGACCGCGCCGATGGGGTAGACGTCCAGGCCCGTCTCCCGGGCCTGCCGGCCCGCCCGCTCGCGGAGGTCGACGTCCGTCGATCCCTGGACGGGCGCGGTGACCAACATCTCGCCCGTCTCGACGGCGGCGGCGGTCTCCAGGCGCTCCTGGGTCGTCGCCAGTTCCTCGCTGGCCCGCTCGCGGCCGACGTCCGGCGGCGTCGGGATGTCCACCGGCGTCCCGATGTCCGAACCGACGTCGTGCTGAAAGCGCAGTATCTCCTCGGTCGTCACGTCGATGTCGCCGTACTCCGAGAGCTGAAACGACCCCGAATCGGTCATGATGGCACCGGAGAAATCTAGCAGGTCGTGCAGTCCCCGCCGGAGCGCGGGCTCCCGGAGTTCGTCGCTGCCGTGGAGCACGTAGCCGTTGGTGATGAGGACGTCGGCCCCGAACGTCGACTCGAGACGTGCGGGCTCGACCGTCTGGACGTGCGGGTTGACCACCGGCAACAGCGCCGGCGTCTCGACGGTCACGCCCGCCCGCGGCACCGTCAACTCGCCCAGGCGACCGGCCGCGTCGTACCGGCGAACCTCGAAGACGTCTCCCATTGGCCCGCCGTACCCCGTCGGCCCGCCTAAGGGTTCCGTTCCGCAGTTTCCGATCGAAAGACGCGCAGACGAACAGACAGGACCGACGTGTAGATGCACAGACAGGACCGACGCGTAGACGCACAGACCGCTACGCCTCGGCGGGGTCGAGCCGGTCGACGATGCCGTCGAAGTCGTCGTCGAACGAGAGAACGCAATCGAGCCCTTCCGCTTCGACGAGCGCGATGGTGGTGGCGTCGGTGAAGCTCAACCGCTGGTCGTCGTACCGCTCGAAGACGTCGACGGCCGTTTCGAAAACAGTCGGCGTGACGTGATGCAACTTCACCACCCTGGTGAAGTCGCCGCCACCACGGAGGCGCTGGCCGACTGTAGTGGCCAGTTCGTGACTGCTCGTGCGAGCCAGCGTCAACGTGACCGTCTCGTCGTAGACGTAGTCGCTGGTGATCGGCTGACCATATCTCCCGTCGAGCACGGCATCGAGGGCCGCTGTGGCACTGTCGTGGCGCGTCGCCTCCCTATCGACTTGTGCATAGAAGACGCCCGAGTCGACGAACACCGTCATCCGTAGAGGATATCGTCGATGTCCTCTTCGTCGGTTTCGACACCCGAGTCGAACGTCCAGTTCAGGAAGGCCTCCTTTTCCTCGTCCGACAGCGGCACCGTCGTCTCCCGGAACGACTCGACGAACGCCGCCTTCGACTCGTAGGCGTCCTCGACAAGCCGCTCTAGGATCTCCTGTTGGGTCACCTTCTCGCCCGTGGCGAGTTTGATTTCCGCCTGGAGTTTTTCGAGGCGGGATTTCGTCTCCGCGTCCATCTTGACTGCCGTCGCCATACGTGTGGTTTCGTCTGCAACTCACTTAATACTCGGCTCTGCACGTTCATAAACTCCCGTCAGAATGGAGGAAGAGGTGGTCGA
>JBDGSB010000064.1:0-32000 GCA_042217765.1 Haloarculaceae archaeon
GACCGCCGAGAGCGCCGAGGAGGTCGCCGAGGAGATCGAGCAGATCGCCGCCGCCAACGAACAGCAGACTGCGAAGATACACGAACTCCAGAACGTGGTCGACGACCTGCAGTGAACGACACCCACGGACGTTTTTTGCTCCCGTCGCGAAGACGGCGTATGGAGTTCGACTCGTTCACGCTCGCGGCCAGCACGGCCGACCTCGACGACGAACCGGCCGCACGCGAGCACGCCGACCTGGTGGAGTTCCGGATGGACCTGGCCGCGGACCCGCTCGACGCGCTGGCGGCCTACGAGGGGGACCTGCCGCTGCTGGTGACCAACCGCGCCGACTGGGAGGGCGGCGAAGCGGCCGACACGCCCGAACGCCTGGACGCGCTGTGTGCGGCCGTCGAGCGCGAGGCCGTCGAAGCGGTCGACGTCGAACTCGCGACGGTGGAAGACGGCGACGGCGACCGTGTCGTCGAGGCCGCCCGCGACGACGGCGCGTCGGTCGTCGTCTCGACGCACGACTTCGAGGGGACGCCCCAGACGACCGAACTGAATCGGCTGCTCGAACGCGCCTGCGCGGTCGGCGACGTCGGGAAACTCGCGGTCACGGCGACCTCGCCCGACGACGTCCTGGCGCTGCTGGCGGCGACGCGCGAACGAACGAAGGCCGGCGAGACGGTCGCGACGATGGCGATGGGCGAGGCCGGCCGCCACTCGCGGGCGGTCGCCCCGCTGTATGGCTCTCGAATCGGGTACGCGCCCGTCGATCCCGCGGACGCGACCGCGCCCGGCCAGTACGACCTCGCGACGCTCGCGGACCTCGTCGAGCGACTGGGTGAACGAGGATAGCACGCGCGGACCGACGACACAGTTCGGATCGGTTCGTCTCGTCCCAAAGTCACAAGTTTGACGGGGATCGGTTACCCAGAGATTCGGTAGTGAGGACCAACCGACGCAGGCGGTCGATCATCGCGGTGGTGTTGGCGCTGGTCTATCCGGGCCTCGGACACGTATATCTCCGCGAGTGGTTGCGCGCCCTGCTGTGGTTCGGGCTCGTCATCACCTCGAGCACGCTGTTGATACCCGAGTCGCTGGTTCCGTCGTCGCTGTCGCCCGACGCGCTGGTCGCCGCCAGCGAACAGCTACCCGGAACGACGCTGGCGATCCTGTTCGGCATCACCGTGTTGAGTATGGTCGACGCCTACTGGTTGGCGAGGAAACACTCCGACGAGGTCAGTCGCGGCGACGTCTGTCCGGTTTGTGGCAATGAGATCGATCCGGAACTGGACTTCTGTCACTGGTGTACGACGCGGCTGGCCGACGAGGACGCTTCCTGACGCAATCTCTCGTGACGGACGAATCGCTATGCACGCCCGTCCGAGGTCAAGAGTTTTGGGGCGGGCATTCGAGAAATCGAGTATGGACAGGCGCGAGTATGCATTCGAGGGCGACCGACCGGACGTGCACGGCTACGCACACGTCAGCCGCGAGGCGACCGTCGTGGGGGACGTCACCATCGCGGCCAACGCAAACGTCTGGCCAGGTGCGGTCCTGCGGGGCGACGTCGGGCCCGTCCGCGTCGGCCGCGAATCGGCCATCGGGGACAACGCGGTCCTGCACGCCTCGTCGGTCGGCTCGAAGTCGATGGTGGGGCATGGAGCGATACTGAACGACAGCGTGGTCGAGGACGGTGCGCTGGTCGGGTTCAACTCGACGGTCTCGGAGGCGACCATCGGTGCGGGGAGCATCGTCGCGATGGGGACGGTCGTGCCGTCGGGCTACGAGGTCCCCTCCGACTCGTTCGTCCGCGGGATGCCCGCCTCGGTGACGCCCATCGAGCAGACCAACATCGACGCAGAAGGGGTCTTCGAGGCCTTTTCCTCGGGTGACTACGCTAACCTCGCACAGCGACACGAAGACCTCTTCGAGTGAACGCGACGCCGGGAGCTCGACTGCGACGCCGGGAGCTCGACTGCGACGCCGGGCTTCGTTCGTCCCAACCGAAACACTAATCGTTCGGCTGACGCGTTCACCTGGCAATGAGCGACGTCGTGGATGTCGTCGAGCGGGCACTGTCGTCGGACACGTACGCGGAGTTCGACGAGCGCGTGCGCCGACAGGCCGATTTCCTGCGCGAGACGCTCGACGCGGGACGGCTCGACAACGAGGAGTTCACGGTGGGTCTCGAAATCGAGGTGTACGCGGTCTCGGAGGCGACTCGTCCAGACGGGGGTGACGGTGCGCGGTCACGATCGACTCACGGGCCGCGGCTGGCTCGGTTCCCGGAGTCGGTGTTCGAGTCGTCGGTGACCAAGGAACTCGGCCTGCACAACGCCGAGGTGAACACCGAACCGACGGCCTTCGACGAGGCGGGACTCGACGCCCAGGCGGCGGCCATCGAGCGACGACTGGTCGAGGCCCGCGAGGTGGCGGGCGAAGGCGTCGACGTCGCACTCGACGCGATGTGGGTGACACCACCACCGGAGGGCAGTTACGCGTATCTGGCCGCGACCCGCGAGCGCGACGGCGTCGTGCTGGCGGACAACATGCGCCAGGCCCCCCGCTACGTGGCGCTGGACAACGAGGCGCTACGGCTGGCCGGCGGCGAACTCGACTTCTCGGTGGCCGGCTACGAGGCGTCGTTTCCCTCCATCATGCTCGAATCGCTGGCGACGTCCATCCAGCCCCACCTGCAGATTCCCGACGTCGAGCAGGTGCCCCGGTATCACAACGTGGCCACGCGGACGATGGCTCCCGTGCTGGCGCTGACGTCGAACTCGCCGTTCCTGCCGGGGGACTGCTACGACGTCGCCGACCCCGAACGGCTGGTCGCGGACACGGCCCACGAACTCCGAATCGCCGCCTTCGAGCAGTCGATGAACCAGACCGAGCAACCGAAGGTGCGGGTCCCGGAGGACGTCGAGACGCCGACGGACGTCGTCGATAGCGTCGTCGCGGACCCGGACTTCGCGCCCTTCCTCGAAGAGTGGGTGCGCGATTCGCCCGCCGAGCCGGACTTTACGGATCGGTACTGGGAGTACACCCACAAGCGAAGTTCCCACTGGCGGTGGGTCCGCTGTGTCGTCGGCGGCGACGCCGTCGCGGGGGCGGCCGACGAGCGGTCCATGCGCGTCGAGTACCGGCCGCTGCCGACCCAGCCGACGGTCCGGGACCTCGTCGGCGTGCTTGCGCTGACCGCCGGCCTGCTCCGCGGACTCGTCGCGGCCGACCACCCGCTTGCGACCCTGGAGTGGGAGCGTGCGCGCGAGGGGTTCTACGACGTCGTCGACGACGGACTCGACGCCGACATCCCGTGGGTCACCGCAGACGGCGCGTACACGACCGACGACGAGGAGATATTCGACGAGGTGTTCCACTACGCCCGCGAGGGACTGGCCAGGCAGGGCGTTTCGGCGTCGGGTATCGACCGGTACCTCGACCCCATCGAGGCCCGCTGGGACGCCCGGACGGCCCCCAGCGGCTGGAAGAAGTCCCGGGTCCGGGACGCGCTGGACGACGGGGCCGACCTCGAAACGGCCGTCACCGCGATGCAGCGGGAGTACCTTCGACTGAGCCGCGAGACCGATACGTTCGCCGAGTGGCTGTGATACGGATTAGTGTCTTCGGTTGCCGGCGGTTCGCCGACCCGTTCCGGCGAAGCACCGGTAAGAAGCAACAGTAATCCGTATGAGTCGTTCTCTGGGTGGCTGTGAGTCGTTCGCCGGGTGGCTGAAATCGCCCACCGACGGCAGCAATCGGGTCCACGGCGTTCCCAGCGCGTGGGACCGTCCGCGCGGTTGAAGCCCGCGAGTCCCGTCGATCCAGCTATGACGACGGAGGCCACACGAACGGAGGCAGTCTACGAGATTCACCTCGTCGAGGGAACGGGAGACGTCCCCGCGACCGTCACGACCGAGCGGCTAGACTACTACGACTCGGGCGTCTGGACGGCCCTCGACGAATCGGGAACCCGCGAGTTCTTCCCGTACCACCGTATCACGTTCATCCGCGAGACGACCGAGAGCGAAACCGCGGGGAGCGCGGGATCGGGGACGGGCGGCGTCGAGGAAGACGCCGACTCCATCGAGTAAGACCCGTCGCCGGCGACGGGCGATTACTCCCGGTCGACGCGGCGGACGCCGGTGCCGGGCCGGTCTACCGCCCGGAGGTCGATGCGGCCCTCGGGCATCGGGACGCCCTCGTAGACGTCCTCGGCGAGCAGCAGCGCGCCGTCGACGTCGGCGTACTCGACCAGCGGCGAGAGGTGGGCGGCCGCCGAGATGGCGGCGTCGCTGGTCACCATGCAGCCGAGCATGACTTGTAGTCCGTTGGCGTGGGCGGTCTGAATCTGCTTGATCGCCGGCCCGACGCCGCCGCACTTGAGGAGTTTGCAGACCACGATGTCGACGGCGTCGGCGACGCGGGGGACGTCCGCGGCGGTCACGCAGGACTCGTCGGCGGCGACGGGGACGGCCCCCTCGACGCGGACGCGACGCAGGCCGGCGACGTCGTCGGCGGCGACGGGCTGTTCGACGAACTCGACGTCGTTGGCCGCCAGGACGTCGGTCATCGCCAGGGCGGTGTCGACGTCCCACGCGCAGTTGGCGTCGACCCGGACGGTCGCGTCGGGCGCGGCCGCCCGCACCGTCTCGACCACCTCGCGGTCGTGCTCGGTCCCTAATTTCACTTTCAACACCTCGTAGCCCTCCTCGACGGCCGCCTCGGTTCGCTGGCGCATCCCATCGAGGTCGCCGATGCTGATCGTGTAGGACGTTCGCGGCGTGGCGTCGGCATCCAGCCCGAACAGCCGGTACAGCGGCGTGTCCAGTCGTCGGGCGTGCAAGTCCCAGAGGGCGATGTCGACGGCGGTGCGGGCCGCGGCGTCGTCGGGAGCGCGCTCCTGCAACTGCCGTTCGATCCGCTGGACCTCGTGGGGGTCGCCGACCGCCTCCGCGGCGTCGAGCAGGTCGGGCAGGGCCGCCCGGACGGAGTCGACGCTCTCGCCGTAGTACGCCGACGGGGCGGCCGCGCCGACCCCGACCCGTTCGCCGTCGTCGAGTTCGACGACCACGACCTCGGCGGTCTCCTGGCTCCCGCGGGAGATGGTGAACGCCTCCCCCAGCGGGAGTTCGTGGACCGCGACGTCGGCCCGGAGGGTCACAGTATCGCCTCCAGGATGACCTCGATGCCGTCGCCGGCGTGCGCTTCGCTGCCGAGGTCGCGGACCGGGTCGGCCGCCGGGGCGTCGATGGCGTCGGCGTAAGCCTCGATCGCGCTGCTGGCGCGCTCGTCGGGAAGCCCGTGGGTGTTGAGCGATCCGGCGACGATTTCGGTCTCGGCGACGGGGGCCGCCAGCCGCTCGTAGAGGTGGACGTACTCGTCGGGGGGTGCGAGTGCGAACTCCTCGTAGCCGCCGACGTACTCGCGGCCGGCCTCGTGGCACAACACTAGCGAGTCCGGCATCGCGCCGTGGAGGAGGCTCGTCGTCACGCCGGAGTAGGCGGGGTGGGTGATCGATCCCTGTCCCTCGACGAAGAGGTAGTCGTAGTCGTCGGCGCGCTCCCGGATCATCCGCTCGACCGCGCCGGCGGCGAAGTCGCTGACGGTGCGGTCGACGACGATGCCCGATCGGTCGGCGTCGCCCCAGCTCCCGTCGACCAGCACGCCAGTCTGGCCCGTTGGGACGAACCCGGCGTCGACGCCCCGCTCGCGCGCGGCTTCTAGCAGCGCCGTCGTCGCCGTCATCTTGCCCGTCGAGCAGTCCGTTCCGACGGTCTCGACGATCTCGACGTCGAGGTCGCGGGCGATCCCCTCGCTGACGGTCAGGTCCCCGGGCGGCCGCCTGACGTCCACCAGATCGCAGCCGTGCTCGGCGGCCAACTCGCTGAACTCGGGATCGTCCCGGAGGAAGAAGTGCAGGCCCGCGATGACGTCACACCCGCGTTCGAGCGCGCCGCGAACGTCGGGCCGCCAGCTCTCGTCGAAGCCGCCGCCGATGGGCGCGATGCCGACGATGAGTGCGTCGATTGACTCCTCGACGTCGTCGATGCCGGTGACGATCGGCGCGTCCTGTACGTCCGGGAGGTGGTCGTGGACGCGTTCGCCAGCGTGGTCGCGGTCGAGCACCGCCGTGACCTCGTAGTCGGCGAATCGCAGGACGCCGACCGCCGTTTTGGCGTCGTCCGGAAACTTCTCGTGTGCCAGGATGGCGACTCGCATATCCCGTCATCGAACGGACGAAGCTTAATCTAACGGTTCGGCTGCTCTCCTGTCACTCGATCGGAGACTGTCGATTCGTCGGGACGGCGTCCCGCCGGTTCGTCTCGTCGAGACGGTGTCCAACTACTCCGTCCCGCCGGTCCGTCTCGTCGGGCCGTTCGGTCCGGTCACGGCACCCGCAACCGGACCGTCCAGAACGCCCGAAACGCGTCGTCGAGCGCCGCCTCTGGTTCGCCGGTCGCGTCGACGGTCGCGGTCGCGTCTGCCCGGTCGGTGAACTCGCCGACGACAGACCGCTCGCCGACGACGTACAGGCGGTCGGCGGGCACGTCCGACAGTGCCTCCCGACAGCGGTCGACGTGGTCGCGAATCTGCGCGTCGCGCAGGCGTTCGAAGCGGGCCTGCGAGAAGCCTCCCTTCGAGTGTTCGCTCTTGAGGTCGCTGTCGAAGCCCTGAAACGCCGTGCGTTCGCGGCCGTCGTAGACGCCCAGCGCGAACAGATCGGAGCGAACGAGCGCGAGCGCGAACTGCCCGCGGGGCTCGAACCACGTCCGCTCGAACGCGAACCCGTCACTCCAGGACGCGAACGGCGCTGGCCGGTCGGGCACCGACAGGCAGGCTCCGACCACGCCCGCGTCGTCGGTCACCGCCAGACACGGCGCAGCGCGGGCGA
The DNA here is from genome assembly GCA_042217765.1 of Haloarculaceae archaeon. Taxonomy (GTDB): domain Archaea; phylum Halobacteriota; class Halobacteria; order Halobacteriales; family Haloarculaceae; genus JARUKX01. The sequence continues at coordinate 6,884 of JBDGSB010000064.1, forward strand.
TCAGCCCCGCGTGGTCGCCGAAGGCGTTCTCGACGGCGTCGGGCAGGTCGTGGCCGTCGTCGACGACGGCGGTGAACGCGCCCTCGGCGTCGGTCGCGACCGATTCGAGGCGATCCAGCACTGCCGCGAGACGCCCGCCCCGGAGCGTCTCGGTGTGTCGATAGGCGAGGTCCGCGTCGTCGTCGCCGCCCGCGACTTTCCCTTCGAGGTCAGCGATGCGGTCCTGGAGGCGATTGACCCGCTCGTCGGCGTCCTGGCGGGCGCTGGCGGCCTCGGCTCGCCGTTCCTGCTCGGCGTCGAGCTGGCGCTGGAGGTGGCGGTTTTCCTCCTCCAGGTCCGCGATTCGCTCTTTCAGCGCCGCGCGACCGAGGAGTTCGTCGAGCATCCGCCCGAAACAGGGACCGAGAAGAACTTAAATCCCGGCGGGTGGGCCGACGGAGGGGTCGCCATCGGACAGCGACAGCAGTTCCCTGGCGCGGTCGGCCTCCGCCAGCAGCACCTCCTTCAGCGTCGGCGGATTGCGAACGTCGGCGTTCTCTAGCGTCGACTCCGGCACGGCGAGTGTGTCCTGTGGAACGTCCTCCGCGCCGTGGACGGCGATGTGCTGTGGCCCGAGTTTCATTACCAGCGGGAGGTCCAGGCGCTCGACTCCCTCCCCGGAGGCGTACAGTTGGCGGTTGACGCGCTCGTGTTGCGCGCGGCACATCGCGGCCGTCTCCACGTCGCGTGGCTCGACGTACAGACGCCCGACGTAGTACTCGCTAGAGAATCGTTCGAACATCGTTTCACCTAGACATTGTCTACCACGATGGATAAAGTTTCGCCGTCAGGTTTTTGTCGAAGTGTACGCAGGCGACTCGATTCGACGTATCGCGCAACTAGAACGGACGGGAGTCGGCGGCAGCGACGTGAGCCGCGGTCACGAGCGGGCGGCCGGGAGGGTGCGATCAGTACAGCGAGAGGTCGCCGGTCACGGCGTCGACGCCGTCGTCGTCCGCGGGGCCGATCGCCAGCGCGGTGACGGTTCCCGGGTCGAGTTGCGTGTGCCCGGCGTCGCGGACGACGGCGTGGGGTAGACCCGCGGCGTCGGCCTGCTCCGCGAGCGCGAACAGTTCCGACTCGCCGTTTGTTTTCAGGACGACCTTCTTCTGGCCGTTGCCTTTCCACTCGCGGCGGGTACGCTCGTCGGCGTCCTCGTAGGCCATCAGCGAGGCGTGGGCGACCTGCGCGGCGAGTTTTCCCTCGCTCATCCCGAGGTCCGCACGGGCGACGATCACCTGCTTCATGCCCGTCGAGACGCGACGGTCGCCTAAATCGTTGGCTACTCCCGCCGGCGTCGTGGCGCTCGGCTTCGACCCGGACGTACAACCGGGAACTTTAGGCCCCTGCTTGCCCACGCTGGGGACATGATACTCTCCGACGGGGACATTCTAGACCGGCTCGGCGAGGGCGACCTCGTCGTCGATCCGCTAGACGACCCCGACCTCCAGATCCAGCCCGCGAGCGTCGACCTGCGGCTGGGCCAGGAGTTTCTCGAGTTCCAGCGGACGAACATCTCCTGCATCCACCCGAACAGCGAACAGGAGGTCGAGAAGTACGTCTCCGAGACCCACGTCGAGGAGGACGGCGAGTTCATCCTCCACCCGGGCGACTTCGTCCTCGGGACGACCCACGAACGCGTCGAGATTCCGCCGGACCTGCTGGCTCACGTCCAGGGCCGGTCGTCGCTCGGTCGGCTGGCGGTCGTCATCCACGCCACTGCAGGCGTCGTCGATCCCGGGTACCGCGGGCAGATCACGCTCGAACTTTCGAATCTTGGGACCGCACCCGTCGCGCTCACGCCGGGGATGCGCATCTCACAGCTCATCCTGACCGAACTCAAGAGTCCGGCCGACCGCCCCTACGGGACCGAACGCGGCTCGAAGTACCAGGACCAGACCGGTCCCCAGGCCTCGAAGATACAGGGCGACGACGAGTTCCACGGAAACCAATGAAGTTCGTCGAGGAGATCGTCGTCGAGGAGTTTCTCCCGACGTTCCGGTCGCTGCTGGCCGAGAAGCTCCGCGAGCGGGGGCTGACCCAGAGCGAGGTCGCGACGTTGCTGGGCATCAGCCAGAGTGCCGTCTCGAAGTACGTTCACGGCGACGTCGAGCGCAACGAGCGACTGCTCGCGGACGACCGTCTGGACGACCTCGTCGAGCGGCTGGCGACCGGGCTGGCCGACGGCGACACCTCGCCGGTGCAGGCGCTGGTCGAGACGGAGGTGTTCGTCCGGCGACTCGAACGGGGCGACTTGCTGGCGCGACTCCACGAGGAGGCGGTGCCGGAACTGGCCGCCTACGGCGACGACCGCTTCGCCGTGCACGACCCCGACAGCACCGCCCGGTCGGCCGAGCGCATCCTCTCGTCGGTGCGTCGCGGACTGCGGACCCTGGGGGCGACGGACGAGTTCGCCGCTCACGTGCCCGCGGTCGGGTCGAACCTCGTCGAGTGCCTCTCCGACGCCGCGCGCATCGAGGACGTCGCCGCCGTCCCCGGGCGCATCCTCGAAGTGAAAGGACAGGTCTCGGTCCCCGCAGACCCCGAGTTCGGCGTCAGCGAGCACGTGGCGTCGGTCCTGCTCGCGGCCCGCGCAAGCGGCAGCGACGCCCGCGCGGCACTGAACCTCCGGTACGATCCCGCCACCCTCGACCGCCTGACCGAACTGGGCCACGCGTCCGTCGAGTTCGACGCCGAGACCGACCTCGAAACCGCCATCGTCGAAGCAATGGCCGACGTCCCGGACGCGACCGTCCTCTACCAGACCGGCGGCTTCGGGATCGAACCCATCGTCTACGTGCTCGGCGCGGACGCTCCGGCCGTCGCCGACGTCGTCCGACAGCTGTGACCGACCGCGACGACCCGTCGCGGCGACTGCGCTCCTTCTACGACCGCCGCGCCCGACTGTACGACGCGGTTGCGACCGCTCCGCCCGTCGGTCGCTGGCGACGCCGCGCCGTGGCCTGCCTGGGGCTCGACCCCGGCGATACCGTCGTCGAGATGGGATGCGGAACGGGCGCGAACCTCCCGTACCTGCGCGAGGCGGTCGGTCCCGACGGTCGCGTGCTCGGCGTCGACTTCGCACGGGGCGCGCTCGCTCGCGCCGACGACCGCGTTCGCGAACGCGGGTGGCAGAACGGCCACCTGATACAGGCCGACGCGACGCGACCGCCGGTGGCCGGCCCGGTCGACGGCGTGCTGGCGACGTTCGTGGCCGGGACGCTGGCCGCCCCCGCCGAGGCCGTCGATGGCTGGTGTGACCTGCTCGACGGCGGCGGGTCGGTCGCGCTGTTGAACGCCCAGCGGACCGATCGAGCCCCCACGACGGCGCTGAACCCCCTGTTCGACTGGCTCGTCGAAACGGCCAATCCGGGTCCACGCGCAGGCGGGGGTGACCGGCTTCAGCGGCGGGTTACGACGGCGCGCGAGACGCTTGCCGATCGGACCGTCGACCTCCGGTACGAGTCGTTCGCCGCGGGCTTTCTCGGAGTCGTCGCCGGGCGCGTCGCGTGATTTTTCGTCGGCCACACGCCGCCTCGTCCTCACCCGTCGGAACTGCCGTACACGTCGGCGTGCTCGGGACAGAACTCGGGATCGCGAAGTTGTGCCTCGACGACGCCGGGCTGGCGGTGGGGATTCGACAGCCGGCAACCCTCCTCGTCACAGAAGGCCTCGCCGGTGTCGAGGTAGTGAACGGCCTGCAGGACGTAGCCTTTCAGCGCGTCGGTCGTCCGCGGGTCGTCCGCGACCAGGAATTCGCCGTCGACCTCCTGTTCGAGCACCTCCCGCGGTGGCGCGTCACCCGACAGCATCGCGTGTTTCTGTTTCGCTTTGTAGTAGGCCTCCGGTTTGGCGGGGGCCTCGTACAGCCCCGGCACGGAGACGAGCGCGGGTTGGCCCAGGACGTTCACGCGCTTGTGCCACCGGCCGTCGTGGTCGCCCCAGGTCCCGACCACGCGGTCGACCAGCGGGACGTGGAGGTGGTCCAGGTCGCGCTCGTCGTCGGGGAGCCGTTCGCCGAGAATCCGCTGTACCGCCAGCCCGTCGTAGATGACGCCGCCCGCGCGGTCGGGATTCGCGAGCGCACGTTCCTCGTAGCGGACGACGCCGAGCATCGTGTTGCCGGTGTCGCGCTCGTACGGCGAGCGGACCCGCGCCGTCGCAAAGGCCGTCGCGAGGTCGCCGTCGGCGTACCGCGACAGGAAGCGGTCGCGGACCTCGACGGTCGCCTCGACGCGGGCGTCGAGCCACGTAGCGATTTCCTCGACGTCCGCGACGGTCGTCGGAGCGCGATACAGCGCGATCGTCTCGACCATGTGTGTCGGTCGGAACGGGGAGCCAAACTGCTTGTGGTCCCCGACGCGGCGAGCGGGCGTGGGTCTCTCTCGGCGTCGCGTCCGACCGACGTACGCGTTCGACGTCGCACCTCTCGGGCGCGTCACGTGAACACGGCGTAGGTCATCAGCAGGCCGAAGTACAGCAACACCAGCACGCCGAGTGCGAGCAGGCGGAACGTCCGCAACTGGTCGTTCTCGGCTTCGCGGGCGTCCTCGTAGGCCGCTCTGTCGTCGGCGTCGAGGGCGTCGGCGTGCTCTTTCGCCCGGTGAAGCGCCAGGTAGTCCTCGCGGGCGAACGGCCGGCCGCAGTACCGGCAGGTGACGGGTTCGCCCTCGAAGTCCCTCGGCGGGCGATAGTCGTCGGCCAGTTCGGACGTCGTTTCGTCGGTCATAGGAACGGGTGGGGAACGCTCGGTCGGGAGACGATCCAGAGGCTCACCATCGTGTAGACCACCATGACGGCGACCAGCGGGTACTGGCTCCGGATGGCCTGCACGCGGTGGGGGAACAGTTCGAAGGCGGTTGTGTGGGCGACGCCGACGGCCAGCAGGTGCCCGATGAGCACGAACGCGATGGGCAGCGCGCCGAACCACGCCGGCAGGACGAGCGGCGACAGGCTGATCGGTCCGAGCAGCGAGAGCAACACGGGAAACAGCGTCAGGAAATACCCCAGGAAGTGCGCGAGGTGGTAGCCGGCGGCGATGGGCAACAGCGACAGCGCGAACGCGGCCCGGACGCGGGCCGGCGGCAGAAACGACGTCGCGTACTCCCGGGACGCGTCTGCCGCGACGCGATACGCGCCGAGAAACAGCGCGAATCCGACGGCCAGCGTCGCAAAGTAGACCGACAGCGGCGGGAGGCCCAGCCCGACCAGCCAGCGGGTGAGTCCCGCCCACGTCGGCGTCGACAGCAGCCCGTCGTAGGTGGTCGCCCACAGCACCGCGACGACGAACGCCACGTCGTCGAAGCCCGTCGCGCCGTCGAGGTCGGTCAGGCGGGCGGCCGGCAGGGCGATTTCGAAGCCGTTCGCCCCGCGGCGAACCGGCGCGACGCGGCCGTAGAACCGGAAGACGTGCGCGATGGGGTCGGCCTCGCGAAACCAGACGCCGGCACCGAACGCCACGGCCCCCGCCGCCGTCAGGACGGTGTAGCCCACGGCGGCGACCCCGAGCAACAGCGGTCGGTCGGAGACGGGGCTGACGACCTCGATCCAGACCAGCGCCAGCACGCCGACCACCGCGGGCCAACTGCCCAACTGCTCGGGATAGGGCACCCGCGGTCGCGGACCGAGCGCGCGACCCAGCGTCCGCCAGGGGTCGACGACGCGCCAGACGTCGCCGACGAGGTAGACGAACATGACCAGCCCGGCCCACCAGCCCACCCACACGACCAGAATCGCGAAGTTGGCGGTCGGCCGTCGCGGCCCGAAGACGCTCGCGAGCACGACCAGCGACAGCACGACGACGCCCGCCAGCCCGCCCAGGCGGGCGGCCCACGTCAGCACGGCGTCGGGGACCGGGATCGACGCCCGCCAGCCGTGAATCGCTTCCAGCAGCGAGCGGTCGGTCAGGAAGCTCGCCAGCAGGAACGACGCCCCGACGACGCCCCCGCCAGTGACGAGGTACAGCCAGAACGGAATCTCGATGGGGTCCTGTCGCGCCGAACTCAACGCTCCACCGTGGGCCGCCACAGTGGGGACGACCCACAGCGCGCCGGCCAGCAACGCGAGTGCGAGCCGACGACCCCGCCAGCGACGTCCGTCGTCCGCGTCCATCAATCGGGGCTGAGACGGGACAGTCTCATGGCGTTTCCGGTTACGCCCAGCGTCATGCCGGCGTCGCCGGCCAGCACCGCAAGCGCCACGCTCACTAGCCCCAGCGGGACGCCGGCCGCAAGCACTAATTTGAGGCCGAGGCTGGCCCAGATGTTCTGGCGGATGATCCCGTTGGCGTCGGTGGCCAGTTCGTAGAGGTACGGCAGCCGCGAGAGGTTGTCGCCCATCAGCGCGACGTCGGCGGTCTCGATGGCGGTGTCGGTCCCGGCCGCGCCCATCGCCACGCCGACGTCGGCGGTCGCCAGCGCCGGCGCGTCGTTGATGCCGTCGCCGACCATCGCGACCGAGCCGTAGCGGTCCCGGACGGCCTCGACGGCGTCGACTTTCTCGTCGGGCAGCAGGCCCGCTCGGTAGTCGTCGACGCCCACCTGTTCGGCGATGGCCGCGGCGGTCCGCTCGTTGTCGCCGGTGAGCATCACGACCGATACGCCCAACTCCTGGAGCCGCGAGACGGTCGCTTCGGCGTCGGATCGCACCTCGTCGGCGACGGCGATGACACCTTCCAGCCGGTCGTCGGTCCCGACCAGCACGACCGTCTTGCCGTCCGCCTGGAGCCGGGGGATGGTGTCCGCCGCGAGGTCGAGACAGCCAGCTCGCTCACAGCGGTCGCGTACCTCGTCGGCGACGACGTCGTCGTCGGGGACGACGTGGACGTGCCCGAGGTCGAACCCGAGTTGCTCGAACAGGTCCGGCTTGCCCGCGTAGTGGGGCGTGCCGTCGAGGGTGGCCCGGACGCCCTCGCCGGTCACGCTCTCGAAGTCCTCGACGTCGCGGGCGTCGGCCGCCGTCGCGTCATCGCTCGTGGACGAGCCGTCGACCGCCGCCTCGGCGTGGGCGACGATGGCCTCTCCGATGGGGTGTTCCGAACGCGACTCTACCCCCTGGGCACAGCGAAGCACGTCGTTTTCCGTGTGTCCCTCGGTCGGAATCACGTCGGTGACGGCGAGTTCGCCCCGGGTGAGCGTCCCCGTCTTGTCGACCGCGATGGCGTCGACGCCGCCCATCGCTTCGAGGTGTTCGCCGCCCTTGACGAGAACGCCGTTGCGCGCGGCGCTGGTGATGCCCGAGACCACCGTCACCGGGGTACTGATGACGAACGCACACGGGCACGCGAGCACGAGCATGGTGATGCCGGCGACGAACCACTCGACCCACGGCGCGCCGAACGCCAGCGGCGGAACCGCGGCGACGGCGATCGCCAGCGCGACCATGATTGGCGTGTAGTAGCCCGAGAATCGCTCGACGAACTGCTCGCGGTCGGTCTTCGCGCGGTTGGCGTCCTCGACGAGGTCGACGATGCGCGAGAGAGTGTCCTCGCCGGCGACGGAGGTTACCTCGACTTCGAGGTAGCCCTCCTCGTTGACCGAGCCGGCGTACACCTCGTCGTCGACGGTCTTGTCGACCGGCACGCTCTCGCCGGTGACCGGCGACTCGTCGACGGCGCTGTGTCCCTCCACCACGCGCCCGTCGAGGGGCACTTTCTCGCCGGGCTTTATCACCGCGACGTCGCCGACCTCGACGTCCTCGACCGGGACGGTCACCGTGTCGCCGTCCGCCCCGGAACCGGCGTCGCCGTCCGTCCCGGAACCGGCGTTGTCGTCCCGACGGATCGTCGCCTCGTCGGGCGACAGTTCCATCAACTCCCGCAGGGAGTTGCGCGCCTGCTCCATCGAGTACCGTTCTAGCAACTCCGCGAGGCTGAACAGGACCGCGAGCGTCGCCGCCTCGGGAAAGAGGTGCGCCGACGACGACAGCACCGTCGCGCCGACGGCGCTGAGCATGGCCACGCTCATCAGCAGGTCGATGTCGAGGTTCAGGTTCCGCGCCGAGTAGTAGCCGTCGCGCAGGATCGCTCGCCCGGCGACCGCGGCCGCGACCAGAAAGAGGACGTCGGCGACCGACAGCGTCTCCGCGCCGACGGTCCCGACGGTGGCGACCCCGCCCGCCAGAAACTCCACCGCCAGTCCGACCGCCAGAAGCGCGCCACCGGCGTAGGTCGCCAGCGCCCGCGAGTCCGTCCAGACGTCCGCACGCTCAGTGGAGTCGTCACCCTCGTCGGACGTGCCGGTCACCTCGTAGCCGGCGGACTCGACGGCCTCGGTGACCGATCCGACCGAGGCGTCCTCTTCGAGGCGCACGTCGACCGTCCCGGCCGTCGGTCGCGTCTCGAAGTCCCGGACGCCAGCGACGCCGTCGACGGCGTTCTCGACTTTGCCCGCGCAGGTCGGACAGTCCATCTCGGGGACGTCTAGTCGCACCTCCCGGTCGTCGTCGACCACCTCGTAGCCCGCCGCGGAAACGCGTTCGCGGATGGCCGCCTCGTTCGTCCGCGCCGAATCGTAGCCGACCCGGAGTCGACCCGTCGCGACGTCGGGGTCGAACTCCCGGACGCCGTCGAGGGACTCGACGCTCCGCTCGATCTTGCTCGCACAGGAGGCACAGTCCATCCCCGGGACATCGAGGACGGTCTCGCGGTCCCGTGCCGTTGCACCCTCGGTCATTACGTGGCACTAGCTGCCGCAGCGTTATTAATTCGGCTGTTATATATGCGCCGTTTGATGGCAGTAATTGCTAACAGCACGGGGATGTTTTAATAAAGTCGTCAAAGCCGCCAGCCCTTCGTGAAAATTATCGACTCGAACGGCCCGCCAGCGTTACAGTCCGAGTTCGCGGCCGAGGATCAGGTGCTGAATCTCGCTGGTCCCCTCGCCGATCTCCATGAGTTTGGCATCCCGGAGGTGTCGCTGTGGCGCGAAGTCGGTGGTGTAACCGTAGCCGCCGAGCACCTGGACGGCCTCCTCGGCCACCTCGCGGGCCGTTTCGCTGGCGTCGAGTTTGGCCAGCGACGACAGCCGCGTCAGGCGCTCGTCGTCGCCGCGGTCGTACAGCGTCGCGGCCTTCTGTGTCAGCAGTCGCGAGCGCTCGATCTTGCGGTCCATCGTCACTAGTTTGTCCCGGATCGCGTCGAACTTCGAGATGGGGCGGTCGAACTGCTCGCGCTCGGTGGCGTACTCGCGGGCGGCCTCGAAGGCTCCCTGTGCGATGCCGACCGACAGCGCGGCGATGGAGATGCGCCCGCCGTTCAGCGTCGCCAGCGTCTGTTCCCAGCCGTCGCCTTCCGCACCGAGCAGACGGTCCTCGGGGAGGGTGACGTCGTCGAGGGCGATCTCGCAGGTCGGCGAGGCGTTCAGCCCCATCTTGTCCCAGACCGTCGTCACCTCGAACCCCTCGTCGTCGGGGTCGACGACGAACGTCGAGATGCCGTCGTAGCCCGCCTCGGGGTCCGTGACGGCCTTGACCAGCACCGACCCCGCGACAGAGGCGTTGGTGATGAACTGCTTGGTGCCGTTCAGGACCCACTCGTCGCCGTCCCGCGTCGCCGCCGGCGGAGCGGAGTCGTCGTCCCGGTCGGCGGTGTCCTCGTCGGTGTCGCGTTCGGCGGTGGGGCGCTTGGCGGTGGCGCGTTCGGCGGTGGTCTCCATTGCGCTGGCGTCCGAACCGCTTCCCGGCTCGGTCAGTGCCCACGCCCCCAGGTGCTCGCCGGTCGCCAGCGGCCGGAGCCACCGCTCTTTCTGGTCCTCGGTGCCGAACGCCTCGATGGGCTTGCTCCCCAGCGAGACGTGTGCGGCATACGACAGCCCGACCGATCCCGACACCCGCCCCAGTTCTTCCGTCACGAGCGCGTACATGAGCTGGTCGCCGCCGAGCCCGCCGTAGGCCTCGTCGATGGGGACGCCCATCACGTCCAGGTCGGCCAGGGCGTCGAAGATCTCCGCGGGGAACCGGTGGTCGTCCTCGATCTCCTGAGCGACGGGCGCGATCTCGTCCTCGCAGAACGCCCGGACGCTCTCGCGTATCATCCGGTGTTCCTCCGGCAGCGTGAAGTCCATACCGCGACGTACGGACCGTGTCACCATATTGGTGCGGGACGCGGTGCCTGGCCGACGGGACGCGGCGACCGGACGGCGGGACGCGATCACGACCCCGAAGGACTTTGCGACTGGACCGCGATTCACCGACAGATGGCGTTTCGCCGCCTCGTTCGCGGGCAGGTCCCCTGGGAGCGACTGGAAGCGATCGTCCGGGAGGTGATGGATCGCTACAGCTACCGTGAGGTACACGTGCGGTTTCTCGACGCGGACAACTGGCTGTCGACGCCGTTCGTTATCGAGGAGGAACTGTTCGTGAAGGTCGTCACCCAGCAGAACTCGCTGGTCCACGCGCTGTTGACCACCGGGCGCAACCTCGGTGCCTTCTCGAGCGGGACCGAGGGTTTCTTCGAGCACTTCGGGACTCCGCTACAGATGGCCGAGCACGAACTCGACGCGACCCGGCGGATGCGCGACATCGACGTCGGCGCACCCGAACCGCTAGAGGCCTTCGAGTACGACGGCTTTGGCGTGCTGGTACTCGAGTACCTCCCCGAATTCCGATCGCTGAACGATCTCGACCGCACACACATCCGCTCGTTCGCCGTCCCCCTGTTCGAGGCGCTGTCGCGGATGCACGAGGCGGGCCTGGTTCACGGCGACCTGCGCGCCGAGAACGTCCTCGTCTCCGACGGCGACCTCTACTTCATCGACGCGACCAGCGTCCGCGAGGACGGCGTCGACGACGCCCGCGCGTACGACCTCGCGTGCGCGCTGGCCGTGCTGGCCCCCCTGATTGGCGACGCCGAGGCGGTCGAAGCGGCCCTGGCGGTCTACGACCCGGGGGAGTTGCTGCTCGCCGACGAGTTCCTCGACTTCATCGTGCTCCGGCCGGACCACGACTTCGACGTGACGGCCGTCCGGGGCGAAATCGAGAAACGGGCGACCTCGCTGGGCTGGTGAGCGGCGGCCGTCATCTCGCCGGTCGTACCGCACGGCGGCCGTCCACCGTCTCGACAGTTACCCGTCCGACCGACCGGACGTCAGCTCTCACTCGTCGTCCGACCGGCGGGTCGCGAGCATCGCGAACACGGCGGTTCTCACCGGCCGGGAGACCGAGACAGGGGTCCCAGTCGACGTGTACTGCCACCGGTATCAGGTCGGATCGAGCGCGTACAGTTTCGCCGGTTCGTCGACTCCCTGCGTGCCGGCGAAGACGGCCCCGTCCGCGACGGTGATTCCCTCCATGATCGCGTCTCCGGTCTCGAACGTCCAGCGCGCCCGTCCCAGCAATCCGTCGGTCGGGCCGGGCCGGAGGTCGTACGCCGAGACGAATCCCGAACCGTTCTCACCGACGTCGCCACCGCCGGCGACGAGGAGGTCCCCAGCTATCGCGGGGGCGGCCCCGTAGCCGCCATCGAGTTGCCACCGCTGGTCGCCGGTCCGGTAGTGGTGGACGCCGAGGCTGCCCGCGTCGGCACCGACGACGTCCTGCCCGGTGACCGCGAGTTCGATGGCCCCGCGCTCGCTGGTCCAGTCGGTGCGACCGGCGTGGGCACCGTCGGCGAGTCGATACAGCGGGCCGCCGAACGTCGCCACGTACGGGCCGCCACCGCCGTCGACCAGCGCTGTCACCTTCCCGCCGAGTTTGCGACGCCACAGTCCCTGCAGGCGGTCGTTGGTCTCGTAGAAGGCGTACACCTCGCCACTCTCCGTCCCGATGAGTAGACGCCGACCGTACGCGAGTCGGGTCACGGCACCGAACACGTCGACGTGGTGCTCGGTAGAACCGTCTTCGGGGCGAATCTTGTACACCCGGCCGGTGTCGTCGCCGACGTACAGGCCGTTCAGGTCACCGTCGCCGTAGACGGCGGGCACCGGCGGCGCGGAGACGTCACCGCGAAGATCCACACGCCACCGCTCGGTGCCGTCGGCGGCGTCCAACGCGAGCAGCGGCGGGCCGTTCGAATCGTACCGTCCGAGGTAGACGGTCCCGTCGTGGACCACGGGCGCTTTCGGCCAGGACTGGCCCGCGTCGTCGAGGCCCCACTGTCGAGAGCCGTCAGACAGGTCGTACGCTCGCAGCCCCGCGGCCGTCGAGACGAAGACCGACCCCGCCGCGACGACGGGTCGCGCCGCGGGCCGGGTGGGAATCTCGGTCTGCCACCGGACGGTCACGCCGTCGCGGGGAGCGGCGGCGTCCCGCGCGTACGCCGAACAGCCCGGTTCGTAGCCGGCCATCGGCCACTCCGAGTCGCCGTCGGTGCCGGGCGAGTATGGCGATTCGTCGACGGCCGAACAACCGGCGAGTCCGGCGACGCTGGCAGTGCCGACTGCCGTCAGGAACGCTCTGCGAGTGGGTCGCATCAGTCGCGGCTCACCGTGGCGAACTTCGAGAGGGGCGCGACCCGACGGAGGGCCGCTCCGAGCAGGTACCCCACGACGCCGAAGACGCCGCCGTAGAGGACGGCCATCTCGAGCGGGAACGTCGCCGCGTAGTGGGGCGTGATCGGCGACGTAAAATGTGTGAGCGCCCACCCGAAGACGGGGCCGGCGGCCAGGATCACGGCGGGCACGACTCCGGCGTCGAGGTACGAGGCCACGAGCGCGAACGCGACCAGTGCTCCCGCTCCGAGGACGAACGTCGGTCCCGCGCTGCCGTCGTAGGTTGGGACGGCGTGCTGGATTCGGAGGTAGGAGTCGGTCGCCGCGACGCGCTGGTACGTGACGAGCGCCGACGCGACCGCTACCAGCACGGCGGCGACGGCACTGTCCAGTCGTCCGACGAGGCGTGGCCGAACCGTGCGGGAGACGCTATTGGGTCGAACCGAGTGGAGGGGCGGTCGTGGGGGCATGGTATCGGATTCGTTTCCCCGATACAGCCACGTGTCACTTAAATCCGGTCCAGAATCAAACGCGCGTCTTTGGGAGGGAGTGACACGCAATCAATTACCGGTCCTGCGCCCGATTTCCGGCGTCTGTCGTCAGGGGGCGACTCGGCGCGAGCGCGACCAGTACCATCGCGAGCGACGCGACGACGAAACCGGCCCACGTCGCCAGGCTCGCCGCCCCGGCGAGCAGGAGGGCGACGCGCGTCCGCGGACCGACGACCGGTGCGCCCCGGCGTGCGAACGCGAACGTCCACCCGCCACAGACGGCGGGGACGACCACGAAGACGACGGTCACTAGCGCCCCCGGCGTGGGTCCGGTCGCCGCCAGCGCCAGGCTCATCTGGAACAGCGTGCTCGCCGCGGTACCGAGGACGGCGAGCGCCGCGGCGGCCAGTCCGTATCGGACGACCGGACGCATTCGGTCACCACCTGACTGTGCTCGGTCGCCGTGTGACTGCGCTCGGTCACCGTGTGAACGCACCCGGTCGCTGCGTGAACGGGTCCCGTCGCCGCGCGAGCGAACGCCGAACAGGGCTGCGCCGACCGCCAGCGTCAGGAAGTACGGCACGGCCACGACGAGGGGGTGTGGCCCTCCCAGACGTGGACGCGGACGAGGTCGAAGGGGACGCGCAGGTACTCCGTCGGAGTGAACTCCTCCTCGTAGCCGACGGCGACGCCGACGGGCCCGCTCGCGTTCCGCGGATCGTAGACCGCCAGCAGGTACGTCCCGCCGTCGTCGACGGACCGGTCGACGTCGACGGTGTGGTAGTTCGCCGACGGCGCGAACGGTTCGTACGACGCCGACGCTGGCCGCTCGCCCTCGACGACGTCGGTTCCCATCCCGGGCGGTACGGTGACGCCTGGCGGTACTGGCTCGCGGTCGTCAAGCGCCCGACTCAGCAGGACTACCGACGGCGTCAGCGGTCCGGGAGACGGCGTGTATATCCCGATCCGGAGCCGCTGGCCCGCGTCGAGCCGCAGGCGGTAGTATCGGACCTGCCCGCGCTCTAGCCGGTCGTAGAAGGCCCACGACTTCGCCGCGTCGGGCACGCCGAGCGCCCGGTCCGGCGCGGTGTTGTCGGCCGGAAACGCCGGGACGTGTGCCAGCGCGGGCGTCGCCGCCAGCGCGATCACGAGTGCGGTCCCGACGAGCGGTGGCCACCGATCCGTCATCCTCTGTAACTCGCCAGTCGACGCTGTGGGACCGTCTTCGGCCGGCGACGCTGTGGGCCCGTCATCGGCCGATTACGCCGTTTCCTCGCGGACGTTCGTCCGCAGGTCGGGAATCAGATCGAGGTCGGAGTCGACGTCGCCCAGCACTAGCAGCGCGTAGTACCGGAGGTACGTCTGCACGGGGACCTGCGCGAGCGCGGCGACGACGAAGATTGCCAGCACGTACAGGACGCCCACGATGACCAGCAGGCCGATCCCGAGCGGTTCGGCGACCGCGAGCACGCCGACGCCGATAGCGAACAGGACGCCGAAGGGAACGAGCAACAGCAACGCGAGGACGACCGTGACGATGCCGACGACGATGCCGCCCACGAGCGACAGGACGAACCCCGCGACTGCGTACGCGAGGTACTGCTGCCACTGGTTCGTCAGCGAGGGCCAGAGCCGCCGCCAGCCGTCGAGGACGCCACAGTCTTCGAGTACCATGACGGGCACGACGAAGACGGTGGTGAACCCGTTGACCAGGCCCGCGACGACCGCGAGCACGAGAAACAGCGGCACCAGCAGGACGAACAGTGCGATTTCGAATCCGGCCCCGACGCCGCCGACGCCCAGCATCGACAGGACGAACGGGGCCGCGAACAGCGCCGCGAACGCGAACACGAACACGCCGACGATCAGGCGAAATCCGAACAGCCGGAGGCCCTGTCCCCACCGGCGGCCCCAGTACCGCCGGATCGTCACCGTCTGCGTTCGCAGCGACTCGACGAAGACGAACTCCATGATCGCCCCGACCAGCGCGAACGCCAGCGCAAGCAGGAAGACGGCGAGGACGACGGCCCCGACGAGCAGCCACGTCCGTGGACCGATCCCCGATCCGGGACCGGGACCGGGACCCCCGGGCGACACGCCGCCGGTACCGTCGCCGAAGGTGTACTGGAAGGTATTGAACCCTGCGCCCGGACCGCCGATGAAGAAGGCCACGAACGCCAGTTTCACCCACAGGGTGCGATCCACCGGCGTGAGAAACGACCGGGTCACGGCCAGAGCGTCGTCGATGTCTTCGAACGCGTGGAGGACCATGTGGACACGTACGCGGCCAGACTGATTAGTATGCGAACGTTACTCCCAGCCAGTAAGAATCCGGAATCGGGTTTAGGACGGTTCGGAGCCATGTTCCGCCATGGTCTTCGCCGTCCGCTCGTGGGTCCAGCGACATCGCATCGCGAGCTACCTGCTGGTCACGTACGCGTTCACCTGGAGCGTCCAGGCGGCCCTCGCCGCCGCGAACCTGCAGGCGTCGTGGGCGCTGTCGATCCTGGTCGGTTTCGGCGCGTTCGGGCCGCCGCTGGGTGCTGGCGCCGTCGTCTGGGCGGCGGGCGGCGACCTCCGGGCGTGGCTCTCACAGTTGTTCCGCTGGTGGATCGGAACGCGGTGGTGGGCGCTCGTGCTCGGATTGCCGCCGCTGATCCTGCTGGCTGGGAGTGCCCTGTTCGTCCTGCTGGGCGGTCCAGTCGACCTCGGATCGTTTCCCTTCGCGGGCGTCTATCTCTTCGTGATGGCCTGGGGCGTCGTCTGGGGCGGCGGCCAGGAGGAACTCGGCTGGCGGGGCTTCATGCTCCCGGTGCTTCAGGAGCGATACGACGCGCTCGTCGCCAGTCTGCTTGTCGGCGCGGCGTGGGCCGGCTGGCATCTCCCGCTGTTCCTCAACGCGAACACCACTCACGGCGGGTGGCCGCTCACCCAGCAACTCCTCTGGGGCGTCACGATACTGGCCGGGTCGGTACTCTGGACGTGGATGTACAACGGGACCGGCGGGAGCGTGCTCGCCGTCGCGGTATTTCACGCCGGCATCAACGCGATGGGAATCTACCACCCCGCCGACGTCGACGCCCTCTATCCCGGCGGGATTCCGGACCCGTGGCTGAACCTGCTCGCGGAGGGCACGACCGCGGCCGTTCTCGTCGCCGTCGCCGTCGCGGTGGTCGCCGCCTACGGGTCCGACCGGCTGTCCAACCGTGAGCCGCCGGGAACCGAAGCCGTGGGGATGGACGGATGACCGGCCGCGAGAGCGCGGCCACGACCGAGCGCGGCGGGACCGACGCCGTCGCGACCGGACACCCGGCGACGACCCTCCGGGGCGGCGTCGCGCTGTTCGCGCTCGGCATGGTCGGCGTGCTGGCGCTGGCGGTGACGTCCGTTCCCGCCCTGCGGACGACGCCGGGGCTAGAGGCGCTGCCGTTCCCGGCGCTGGTCGCGCTCGCGGCCATCAACTCCACGCTGTTGCTCGCGGTGTTCGTCGCTCTCGGCGCGCTGACCGCGCCCCGCGTCGGCCTCCGCTCGCACGTCTTCGAGCGGGCGGCCCGCGGCGAGACCGACTGGGCGGCTTTCCGGGAGTCCGTCCCGACGGCCGCCGCCGTCGGTGCCGCGCTGTTCGTCGTCGCGACCGTCCTCGACGTGGCGTTCGCGCCGTTCGTCACGGTGAGCGCGCCCGCAGTCGGCACCGACGCCGAGACGCTGGCCGCGCTCGCGGCCTCGATCCCGCTTCGACTCCTCTACGGCGGCGTCACCGAGGAACTGCTGTTGCGCTGGGGGGTGCTGGCTCCGGTCGCCTGGGCGCTCTGGCGCGGTGGCACATTCCTCGGACGGCGGTCCCGGTCCCGGTCACAGTCCCGGTCACGGTCCCGATCCAGACGGCCGTCGGCCGCGACGATGTGGGCCGCCGTCGTCGTCTCGGCGGTACTGTTCGGCGCGGGCCACCTCCCTGCGCTCGCCGCGTCGTTCGGCCTCACCCCGGCGCTGATCGTCCGCACTGTGGTCATCAACGCCGTCGTCGGCGTCGGCCTCGGGTGGCTGTTCTGGCGTCGCTCCGTCGAGACGGCGATGGTCGCACACGCCAGTTTCCACGTCGCGTTGCTGGCCGTCTCCACGGTGGTCGTCGTGGCGACGTGATCGCCCCACGGCTCCAATTCGCCGCTCGCCCCACGGACGACTCACCCGCCGGCCGCAACGAGCAGTACCGCCTCGCGGTAGTTCGCCAGCGCCAGCAGGGCGACGCCGACGACGAGGACGAGCGCCTCGGGTATCGTCACCGTCCACTCGCGCGGCCCGCGGACGCGTTCGAAGTCCTCGCGCCACCGTGGCGTCGAGCGCTGGTGCCAGACCATCACGCCCCGGGTCGCCACGGCGATCGCGACGAAGGCGGTCAACTCGTAGACGCCGCTGCGGCCGAGCGCGACCGACAGCGAGGGCACGAGGCGACCGGCGGGAACGGCAAGCGAGTTCGTTCCCCAGACGACCGCCCCCTGCACCCACGTCACGAGGACGACCAGATAGCCCATCGGCGTGCGTACCGAGCGGAAGGTGTTGGCGGCGACGATCACGAGCGCGTATCCGAGGTTCCAGGCGAAGATTCGGAGGAACTCCTCGCGGACGGTGTCGGCCGTCCCGGCGACGGGGCCGGGCAGCGGCCGCCGGAGGAGTCCCTCGGGCAGGAAATGGTACGCGACCGCCCACGCGAGGACGAACGCGAGGGCACAGAGCGTCCACAGGGCGACCAGTCGCACGAGGACGTGGTCGTGGTTGACGAGGTCGCCCAGCCGTCGCGTCCCGGGTCGTCGTTCTGAACCGGGATCGGGTTCGGGGCCAGGGTCGGATTCGGGTTCGGGGCCAGGGTCGGATTCGGGTTCGGGTTCGGGTTCGAATCCGGAGACGGTATCGCGTTCCATCGGCGTCTCACCGGTAGTTGCCGACGCCGACTTCGCGTTCGCCCTCGGTGACGTACCAGCCCGTCCCGGGACCGTGGAGTTCGACGCTGGTTCGGTCGCGGTACTCGTTGCCCCGCCAGCCGCCGGAGAACCACTCGTTGCGCCCGGCCAGTTCCGCGGCGACGTAGACGGTCGCGTTCGGGGCGGCGTCGTAGGAGGCGTACACCCGTCCCGCGTACGCGTAGCAGTGCTGGGTCTCGAAGTGGGCCATGGTGCAATCGACCTCGGTGAGGTCTGACGTGGGCGACAGGAGCGGTTCGTCGCCGGCCGGCGTCGCGGTGTCGATGGAGTCGTCGGCCGTCAGCGTCACGGTGAAGGTGAAGCTCCCGTCGTGCCAGACGCCCATCGAGGGGTCGGCCGGATCGTACGCCGAGCGGTCGACGCGCTCGTACCAGCCCATCGTCTCGTTTTCGACCTCGCGGTAGTAGACCCGGTCGACGGCGATTCGGTCGGCGGAGATGGCCACCATCGGCCCGCGTTCGGTCTCGACGACCTCGTAGGAGAAGTTCACCGGCTCCGGTCGGGCGTCGTAGCCCCGGATCGGCGGCCTGTCCCGCTCGTACCGGACGCCGTCGACGAAGACCTCGACCGGTCGGGCGACCTCGTCGCCGACGGTCGGCGCGGGCACGTAGAACGTCGCGTCGTCGAGCGTGTGGTCGGCGGAGACGGTGACGCGGTACTCGTAGGTGCTCGTCGTCGTCGCGTCGATGCGCTGGTCGCCCAGCAGCGACAGGCCGCCCAGGACCAGCCCGAACACGACCACGACGGCGACGATGCCGATGGCGACCGTCCGGGCACCCGCAGCGCCGGGAAATCCGCGAGTCAGGAAGTGGTATGCGAGGACGGCGACGGTGGCCCCGGCGAGGAACCCGACCGGCAGACCGAGCAGCGCCGAGGGCCAGACGAACGGGTCGAGCGCGGCCGTGACCGCCAGCGCCACGAGGCCGAACGCGACCGCGCCGGCGACGAGACCGACGACGGCGGCCAGTACGCGCCGATTTCGACCGACGCTGGCCGAGCGTCCGCCGACGGCGCGACGGCCGCTCGCGGCGGTATCGACGTCGTCGCGGCGACCGGACGCCGCGAGGATGCCGCCCAGTCCGCCGCCGACGGCGGCCGCGACGACTTCGCCCGCGGCGGCGACCAGCGACAGCAGGGCGGCGATGGCCAGTCCACCCAGCGGCCCCGACGCGAACGGGAACGGGAGGTCGCCAAAGCGCAGAAACAGCACGACCGCCGTGACGAGGTTGCTGACGGCCGCCACGAGCACGCCCGTGATGACGCCCGCGAGCGCGCCACGTTTCGGCCCCTCGCGTTCGAGGTAGCCCGCGACGCCGCCACCGACGACCGGGGCGACCAGCAACACTAGCGGCACGAATCCGAGGGCGACGCCGACCACGGCACCGACGGCACCGTTGCGGACGGTGCGCCGCGTGAGTCCGACGGAGCCGGTTCGTCGCACACGTGTGTCCATACCGGAAGAACGCGCCCGAGTCGTTTAGCGGCGACAGTCGTTCCCGGCACGTGGGAACACCACGAGTGCCAGATAAGGTGAGCTTTGGACCGCAGTCGTCATCCGTAAATCGTCATGTCCGCCTCCCGAGGGAAACCACAGGTTTCTCCCGGTGGCGGTACAGTGTTGGGGTATGACACGCCGCGGCTACGCGGCACTCGCCGCTGCACTCGTCGTATACGTCGGTTCGCGACTGGTTCGCGAGTTCGGCTTCGACGAGCGGGTGTTCGACGTGGCGCTGGAACCGCTCACCCTGACGGTCCTTTCCGTTCTCGCAGTGGTGCTCGGTGTCTACGGGAGCTACCGGATCGTCGCGACGGCGCTGATCGAGCGGACGCAGAACAAACGCCGCCGCCAGAACGTCCAGAGCGTGCTCCGACTGGCGTTCGGCCTGCTGGCGCTGGTCGCGACCTTCGGCGTGCTCACCAGCGACTGGGTGAGCGTCCTGTTCTCGCTGGGCGTGCTCGGGTTCGCGATCACGTTCGCGCTCCAGCAGCCGCTGTTTTCGCTCATCGGCTGGCTGTACATCGTGGTCAAGCACCCTTACCAGGTGGGCGACCGCATCGCGATCGACGACATGCGCGGCGACGTCGTGTCCGTCGACTTCTTCGTCACGGAGGTGTGGGAGATCGACGGCGACCTCGTCTCGTCGAACCAGCCCTCGGGCCGAATCGTCACGGTTCCGAACAGCACGGTGTTGTCCTCGCGCGTGGTGAACTTCTACGGTGAGGGCGTCCAGTACGTCTGGAACGAACTGTCGATCCAGGTGGCCTACGAGACGGACCTGGCGTTCGCCTCCGAGATCATGGTCGACGTGGCCACCGACCACCTGGGCGAGGAGATGGCCCGGCGAGTCGACGAGTACCGCAAGCGCCTCGCGGAGACGCCGGTCGAACTCGACGTCAACGAGCGGCCGACGGTCAACGTCGTCCAGGGAGAATCGTGGGTGGAACTGAGGCTTCGCTATCTCGTCCACCCTCGACGCGGGACGCGGGTGCGAAACGCGCTGTACGAGGACGTCCTCGAACGGTTCAACGAACACCCCGACAGGGTGCAGTTCCCAGTCGGCCGTAACCGGTAATCCCGGCGTGTCCGCGAGATACCCCGACCATACCGACGGCCAGCCGACCGGGGTCGAGCGCGTCCGTCGGGGCACAACGACGGCGAAATCGGTACGAGACGAATAACAATACCGCCACACGGCGTTAGTACGTGCGCTATGGTACACGTAGCCTCACCCGTGCTTCAACTCGGCGTTCCGGACTACCTGCAGGACGCCGTCTCGGGAATCGTCAACTTCCTTCCGCAACTGATCGGTGCCTTGATAATCCTGATCGTCGGCTGGATCGTCGGCCGCGTGCTCGCTGGCCTCGTCCGTCGGGTCGCCGACCGGACGAACCTCGATCGGATGGTGATGAACACGCCGCTCGGCGGTGCACTCGGCGGCTCGGAACGGGCGGTATCGCGAAGCCTCGGCCGCGTCGTGGCCTACTTCGTGTACGCGCTGGCCATCCTCGCGGCGGCGGACGCGCTCGCCGTCGACCTCCTCTCGGAGTGGATCGCCAGCGCCGTCTCGTACCTGCCGGCGTTCATCGCCGGCGCGCTCGTCATCGTCGTCGGATTCGTCCTCGCGGACTTTCTGGCCGACGTCGTCGCCAACACGGAGACAGTCACCGACACCGGCTACACCGCATTGTTCGCCGACGGGCTGCGCGTGTTCCTGTACTTCGTCGTGACCGTCATCGGTCTCGGAACGATGGGCGTCGACGTGCGCATCCTCAACACGTTCGCGCAGGCGGCGGCCTGGGGGCTGGCGGCCGGCATCGCGCTCGCAATCGGCATCTCCTTCGGCCTCGGCGGCCGCGACTACGTCGCCGCCAACATCGGAGACTGGCTCCCCGGACAGGCTCCCGAGACGCCGCCGACGTCCCCGGTGGGCCAGACCGGCGGCGGCGAGGAGTCCGTCGACTGATCAGGCCGTTTCTGCCGGAGACGTCTCCGCTGGAACGGATTTGGCCGACCTGCGCCGTCGCCGCAGGTATCGAACCGCGACCACGGCCAGCAGGACGAACAAGAGTTTGCGTTTCTTTCCTCGGAGGGCTTTCGTGAGCGCCATACGATCGGTTCGGTCCGAGGTGAGTTATACTCCCGTCCGGTTCCCACCGGACTGGAACTGTCGGTCGCAGAGGCGAGTCGTTTCCGGACAGTACCTCTATTTGTGCGGCCCGCGTAGGCCCGACATGGCCCTCCGGATTGCGCTCGCGACAGTCGGCCTGCTCGAAGTCCTCCGTCCCCGTCAGTTCGTCGACTTCTGGATGCGCCTGGCAGCACGAGGCGACGAGGACGTTGAACTTCGACCCTGGGTGTACACCGCGGCGCGTCTCGAAGGCGTCCTGCTCTTGCTGTGGGTGCTGACCCGGAACCGCGACGAGTAACGGGCTGGCATCGATGACGCTCCCGTCGAGCCTCCAGGACCGTCGTACCCTCGCGGTCGCGCTGGCGCTGGGCGCGGGCCACGCCGCCGCTATTGCCGGCCTCGTGGTCGCTCTCGACTACCCGATCGATGCGCTCCGGTACGCTCCAGGCGGCCCGGTCGGCGCGCTCGTCGGCCTCCTCGCGGCCGTGGCAGTGCCGGCGTACGCGACGTTCCGGTATCGCCTGGCGACGCCGCTGCTCGCCGCACTCGCCAGCGCCGGGTGGCCGGTCTACCGGGAACTCACGACGCCGCCGCCGACGTTCTCGACGCTCGGCGGGTACACCGTCGTCGAGGGGACCCGGTACGTCGACGCCTACGTCGACGGGTGGTACGTCTGGCTGTTCGTCTCGCTCCTGCTCGGCGGCGCGGAGTACGTCGCCCGAATCGACGGCGACTGGCTCCCGGACCCCGTTCGCGGTCGGCTCACTGACGACGCGTTCAGGGGCGACACCCGGTCGGCGCTCCGGACGGCGCTGGTCGTCGCCGGCGGCCACGTCGCCGTCTTCCTCCTGCTGGCGGCCGATTCGGGGTACTTCGCTCCCGGCGGCTTCCTCCCGTCGCCGTGGTACGTCGGCGCGGCAGTGCTGGCGTGGACGGTCGCCGGCCTCGCGCTCGTCGGTGGCGTTCCCGCTGCCCTCCTGGTCCGGGGACGGCTCGTGACGCCCGTGATCGCGCTCGCGTGGCTGGTCCGCCAGACTGGCTGGCGACAGAACGTCCCGCTTCCCGACGATCCCCTTCCGGTGTACTTCATCGGGTGGGTCTTCTTCCTCGGGGTGCTGGTCGGCGTCGGTGCCGTCGAGTACGCGGTGCGAACGGTCGGGCGGTGGGCCGGCGGCCGTCCGACGGTGGAGTGACGAGGTCCGCCCGTCGCCGCCTCGGGCCGGCCGCACGCGACGGGAGTTTCACTGGTCGCTGGCGGTCACGTAGATGCCCACGAGGACGACTGCCCCGCCGAGTATCGTCGTCGGGCCGACGACCTCGCCCAGCAGGACGAACGCCAGTATCGTGCTGCCGACGGGTTCGGACAGCAGGGACACGCTGACGACGCCGGACTCAATGTGGCCCAGCGACCAGTTGATGAGGGTGTGTCCGAGGATGCCCGGGCCGACGGCCAGCGCGAGAAACAGCAGCCACTCTCGGGGCGGGTACGAAAGCAGTTCGGCCCCGGTCGCGAGGGCCACCGCGAGCAGCGCCGCCGCGCAGACGCCGTAGACCACGGTCACGTACGGGACGACGGGCAACCGCTGGCGGAACGACCGGCCGGCGAGGACGTACCCGGCCATCGCCACTGCGGCTCCGAGCGCAAGCGCGTTGCCGTACAGCGGCCGCGCGCCCAGTGCGCTGCCCAGGAGGCCACCCAGCGAGATGACGACGGTCCCGGCGAGGGCGACGGCGGTGCCGGCGAGCATTCGCCTGCTGAACCGCTCGTCGAGCAGTAGCGCCGCGCCGGCGGCGACGAACAGCGGTTGGGCCTGTACGAGCGTCACCGACGCCGCGACGCTGGTCCAGTCGAGGCTCTCGAACCACAGCGAGAAGTGCGCTGCGAGCAACACGCCGGGAACGGCCAGCCACAGGTACGACCGCGCCGACAGCGACCGGAGGGTGTCGGCGTGCCGGCGGGCCGCCAGCGGCGCGAGCAACAGCGTGGTGAACAGCACGCGGTAGAACGCCTGCACGACCGCGGGTACGGCGCTCCAGTTGACGAGGATGGCGCTCGTCGAAATGGCGACCATCGCCACGCCCAGCCCCAGCGTCGGGCGCACGGCCGGCGACTCGGTTTCGACGACCTCCATGCGTGGCTACTCTAGCAACTCGTGGGTCCGCCGGTGACGGTGTCGAAACACCGGTTCCAACCCGACGTACGCCAGCGGGTTCGCCAGCCGTCCGACTGGCCCACACGGGAGGTCGTACTCGACGCGGTCGTGGACCACCGTGGCGTCCTCGCCCTCGGCGTGGAACGTGTGGGTGTGCTCCCAGCGAGCGAACGGCCCGTCGTCCATCACGTCCCGGAAGCGCGCCCAGCCGTCGCCTTCCTCGCGTTCGACGATGCGAGAGGTCCACGCCTGTCGCGGCCCGACGCCGAACGGCCGCACCGACGACCGCACGGTCGACCCCTCGAGTAGCACCTCGGGGTTCGGGTCGCCGTCGGGACCGCGCGTCTCCTCGACGACGAGGTGCATCCACTCGGGGGTTAGCGCCACGAGCCCGCGCTCGTCGGAGTGAAAGTCCCACACCTCCTCGAAGGGCGCTCGAACGCGCGTCGACCGCTCGAAAACTGCCATGCGATCCCTACGAATGGCCGCCCCATAACGACCACGGATCGGGGACCTGTGCCGGAGACGAAAGCACAATTCCAGATGCCGGCCTCGCCCGATGCTTTCAGGGCCAGATGCCGGCCTCGCCCGACGCCTTCAGGACGCGGCGGATGGCGACGACGTACATGGCGGTCCGGAAGTTGGGGACGTCGTAGGACTCGTAGACGTCCGTGAGTTCGTCGAAGGCCTCGGTGATGACGCGTTCGAGTTCGTCGTTGACACGGTCTTCGGTCCAGTAGAATCGCTGGCGGTTCTGGACCCACTCGAAGTACGAGACGGTGACGCCGCCGGCGTTGGCGAGGATGTCGGGAAACACGGGCACGTCGCGTTCGGTCAGTACGTCGTCTGCCCGGGGAGTGAGCGGGCCGTTGGCGGCCTCGACGACGATGTCGGCCTGCACGTCCTGTGCGAGGTCGCCGTCGATGGCGTTCTCTAGCGCGGCGGGGATCAGCAGGTCGACGTCCATCGTGAGCAACTCTGCGTTGGTCGGTTCCTCGCTCGCGCCCTCGAAACCGGTGAGACTGCCCGTCTCGCGCTTGTGGTCTTTCGCGGCCGCGACGTCGAGGCCGTCCGGGTCGTAGACGGCACCCGAAGAGTCAGAGACGGCGACGACGTTCGCGCCCAGGTCGTCGATGAGTTTCGCGGCGACGGACCCGGCGTTGCCAAAGCCCTGAATGGCGACGCTGGCCTGCGTGACGTCGCGGTCGAGGTACTCGAACACCTCCCGGACCGTGAGCATGACCGACCGGCCCGTGGCCTCGACGCGACCCGCCGACCCGCCGGACTCGATGGCCTTGCCCGTGATGACGCCCGGTTCGGTCGTGTTCTCTAGGGTCTCGTAGGTGTCTTTGATCCAGTTCATCTCCCGCTGGCCGGTGTTGACGTCCGGGGCGGGGATGTCCC
>JBDGSB010000138.1:0-30433 GCA_042217765.1 Haloarculaceae archaeon
TCCCCGACCACCGCGTCCGCGACGGGCCGAGCGCGGCCCCGCCCGCCGTCGAGCAGAAACTCCGAGCCGTCGAGGGCCTGTAATCTCCGCTCGACGAAGCCGTCACTAGCTCCCCCGCCGCTCCCAGAAGTACAGGGCGATGGCGATCAGGACGACACCGAGACGCACCACCGAGAGTGCCGGCCGGGCCGCCACGACGTCTAGCGGGACGAAGGCCTCGTAGCCCGTGAGGACGCCGCCGACGACGAGCAACGCCGCCGCGGCCGCGAGCCGTGGCCGGCCCGTGCCGACGAACAGTAGGTACCCGACGCCGCCGACCACCATTCCCACCGCGACCAGGGCGTCGGCGGCGAAGCCGGCCCAGACGTTACCCGTTACGATTTCTGCCAGGACGAGCACGAGCCACGCGAGGATGGCGGCCCTGAGGACCTGCTGGAGTCGCTTCGCGTCGGCGAACGGTGATCCACTCATGTAACGTCCTGCTCGTCCGACCCGTAAAACGTCACCCCTTCCCGATCGGTCTGTCGAGGCCGAGTCCCTCGTGGACGGTCAACTCGAGCGCGTTCACGAGGTAGTGGGCCACGACGACGACGAGCAGGCTTCCGGTCGCCACGAACGCCATCGCCAGCGCGAGGCCGAGCACGCCGGTGACGACGACGCCGACGGTGCCCTGTGCGCCGTGTCCGAGTGCGAACGCGACCGCCGAGACGACCGCCAGCGCCCAGGGTGAGGTACCGAACGCCGCGCTCGTCGCGCCGACCAGTGCCGCCCGGAAGACGAACTCCTCGACGCCGGCGACGACCGGCAACACGACGCCCAGCAGGACGATCCAGCCGCCGGCCGACGCCGGCGCGAGCAGGTCCCGAATCGTCTCGTCGTAGTCGACGCCCACGACGTCCGCGCCCGCGGCTCCGAGTTCGTTCGCCACCCAGAGGACGCCCCCGAGTCCGAGGCCGACGGCGACGGCCTCGCCCGTCGACTGGCTCGCCGGAATTCCGAGCGCCCACCCGGGAATCCGGAAGTACACCGCACCGCCCGCCAGAATCGCCCCGAACAGGCCCTGCGTGAGTGCAACGTTGACCAGCAACAAAAGCGGTGAGACGGCTCCGCGAATCGCCGACTCGAGCGGGACCGTCTCGACGCCGTCGCCGACGCCGGGGTCGCCGTGGGGGAGCGGCCGGACGACGGTGGTCTCCTCGGGGAGTCGCGACTGCGAGAGGCGAGCGAGCGCGAGAAAGGCAGTCACGATCAGGCCCGTCAGGCCGACGAAGGCGGCCCAGGCGGGCACGGTTACTGCGGGCTGGGACTACCACCGCTGCGTCCGACCTCGCGGTCGAGCGCCTTGCCGGTGATGTTGCGAAGGCGGTCGACCAGCGAGTCCTTCTCGGGCTCGCCGGCCAGCGCGACTTCGAGCACTTCCGAGATGTGCTTGACCGGGATGATCTCGATTTGATCCTCGTACTCCTCTTCGATCATCACGTCCTGGAGGTTCGCTTCGGGGATGATGACCTTGTCCAGTCCCGTCTTGGCGGCGGCTTCGATCTTGTGGGTGACACCGCCGACGGGCAGCACGTCGCCCCGGACCGACAGCGAGCCGGTCATGGCGATGTTCTGCTCGATGGGGATGTCCTCCAGCGCCGAGATGACCGCCGTGGCGACCGTGATCGACGCGGAGTCGCCGTCGACGCCCTGTTGGCCAGTCTGGACGAACTGGATGTGGATGTCCTTCTCGGAGATGTCCTGGTCGGAGAACTTCTTGATGATGGCGCTGACGTTCTCGACGGCCTCCTCGGCCATCTCCTTGAGCTGGCCGGTCGCGATGACCTGGCCGGGCCCCTGCGAGGGCGCGACCTCGGCCATCACCGGCAGGACGATGCCGGAGTCTTCGCCCATTACCGCCAGTCCGTTGACGCGGCCGACGACCTCGCCCTCGCTGACGGTGAGTTCGTAGTCCTTGCGGCGCTCGATGTAGTTGTCCGCGAGCTGTTGCTCGATGGAGCGGCTGCGGCGTTTGGCCTGCAGCACGTCCTCGCGCGTGGTGAACTCCTTGTCCTCCGCGCGGGCGATGTCGCCGGCGACGCGGACGAGTCCGCCGAGGTCGCGCAGTTTCAGCGTGAGGTGGCCCTTCCGGCCCGCGCGGCGGCGGGCTTCGAGGATGACCTCCTCGATGGCGTCCTCTGCGAACGGCGGGAGGCGGCCATCCTTCTCGACCTCCTGGGCGACGAAGCGTGCGTACTTGCGGCGCATCTCGGGGTCGTCCTCGATGGTGTCGTCCATGTACACCTCGTAGCCGTAGCCCTTGATGCGGCTCCGCAGCGCCGGGTGCATGTTCTCCATCGCGTCGAGGTTGCCCGCCGCGATCATGATGAAGTCACACGGCACCGGCTCGGTGTGGACCATCGCGCCCGAGGAGCGCTCGGACTGGCCGGTGATGGAGAACTCGCCCTCCTGGATGGCCGTCATCAGCTTCTGCTGGCTGCGGATGTCGAGCGTGTTGATCTCGTCGATGAACAGCACGCCCTTGTTGGCCTTGTGGATCGCGCCGGGTTCGACGCGGTCGTGGCTGGGCGTCTCCATGCCGCCGGACTGGAAGGGGTCGTGGCGGACGTCGCCCAGCAGTGCCCCCGCGTGGGCACCCGTCGCGTCCTCGAAGGGCGCGGTGGTCTGGTTGGCGTTGTTGACCAGCAGGTTGGGAATCATCGCGTCGTTGCCACGCGAACCGTACCGGAAGGCGAGGTAGATGACGCCCGCTGCCAGGATGCCCAGGAGAATCTGCTGGGCGATGAGCAGCGAGTACCCGATGACGATGGCGATGATAATCCACATCAAAAACGAGCGCATCTGGTTGCGCTTGCGCGCTTCCTCCTTGTGGGCGTCGACGATCTGCTCGCCTTTGCCCGCGGGGACGGTCCGGATCTTGGGCTCGTTGCCGTCGTCGGGGTTGTGATACACGAGCACGTCCTGCAACTCCTCTTTGGGGAGGAGTTGGCTCATCGCCTTCGCCAGCATCGACTTGCCGGTGCCGGGCGAGCCGATCATCATGACGTGTCGTCGCTGCTTGGCTGCCTTCTTCACCACGTCGCGGGCGTGGTCCTGGCCGATTACCTGGTCGACGAGGCGGTCGGGGACCTGGATGTCCTCGGTGGACTCGATCTGGAGCCCGCCGAGGAGGTTGTCCTCCTCGGATTCGTCGACCTCGGGGGCCTCGACCTCGCTTCCGAGTTCGGTTTCGCTGTCGGTTTCTCGTCCGTCCTCCGTTTCGGGCGGCCGGTCCCGGTCGGCGTCGCGGGTCGCCTCACCGGTCACGTCCGGGTCCGACGGATGGACGTCGTCGGTGTCCTGTGGGTCGCTCATACAAACGTCTTGAACATCCGAAACCAAGTGCTATCCACTGATATACTTTCTCCCCGCGTCGGGGCTTGCCGAGGCCGAGAAACCGCACGAATGCGGTCGGGCGTAAGCGTTTCGTACGGATCGGCGACGCTCGGGAAACGCCCTCCTACGGGGTCGATCCCCTTTCGAGGTCGATTCTCCTGCGAGGTCGATCTAGCGGCAGCGACCGGCGCGACGTCCCACGAGAACGCACCCGCCAATTTAAGGGCTCGCTCGCGGACTGTCAGGTATGACGCGGGGCTTCTACATCGGCCGGTTCCAGCCCTACCACAGCGGTCACCACGCGATGGTCGAGCACATCGTCGGCGAAGTCGACGAACTGGTGTTGGGCATCGGCAGCGCCGGCGATTCGCACACGCAACACGACCCGTTCACCGCGGGCGAGCGCATCATGATGATCGAGCAGTCCGTCGCCGACTTCGAGGAGATGACCTACGTCGTCCCCATCGAGGACCTCAACCGCAACTCCGTGTGGGTCAGCCACGTCCGGAGCATGTGTCCGAGTTTCGACGTGGCGTACTCGAACAACCCGCTGGTCGTCCAGTTGTTCGAGGAGGCCGGCATCGAGGTGCGCCAGTCGGAGATGTTCGACCGCGAAAAATTGGAGGGGAGCGAAATCCGCCAGCGCATGGTCGACGGCGACTCCTGGGTGGACCGGGTCCCCGACGCCGTCGCGGCGGTGATCCGGGAGATCGACGGGATCAAGCGCATCCGGCGCGTGGCCGAATCCGACGGCACATGATCACGCTGAGTTCCGACTTCGGGTGGCCGTACCCGGCCGCGATGCGCGGCGTCGTCCTTCGGCGGACCGACGCGCGGCTGGTCGACGTGACCCACGACTTCCCGCGACAGGACGTCCGGGCGGCGGCGTTCTGGCTGCGCGAGGTGCTGCCGTACTTCCCGCCCGCGGTCCACGTCGTGGTCGTCGACCCCGGCGTCGGCACCGATCGCGCGGCGCTGGCGGTCCGCGCCGGCGAACACGTGCTCGTCGGCCCCGACAACGGCGTGTTGTTGCCCCCGGCGCGCGAACTGGCCGCGGTCGACGACAGCGCGACCGACGACGGGACGGGCGTCGAGGTGTTCGACATCGAGTACGGCGACCCCGACAGCGTCACCTTCCACGGCCGCGACGTCTTCGCCCCCGTCGGCGCGGAGATTCACGAGGCCGGCCGCGCGACGTTCGAGAACGAGACCGATCGCGAGACGTTCGAGACCGCCGACCGGTTCACGCCAATCGAGGACTACGTCGACCTCTCGTTTCCCGACCCCGACGTCGGCGACGACGCGATTTCCGGGGAGGTGCTGGTCGTGGACGGCTTCGGCAACGCCATCACGAACGTGCCGGGCGCGGTGCTGGCGGACCACTACGGCGGCGAACTGGCGGTCGACGGCGAGTCCGTTCCGGTGGCACGCACCTACGCCGCGGTCGAACCCGGCCAGCACCTGCTGACCGTCGGCAGCCACGGCAACGTCGAACTCGCCGTCAATCGGGGACGCGGCGACAGCGTCTTCGGCGTCGGGCCGGGCGACGCCGTCGAAATCCGGCGGGGCTGACGGTCTTCTCTCCGTCGGTTCGAGGACGACTGCGTCCGCGAAATCGGCGATTCGGGAGCCTCGACGCGTGGACCGAGCGTCGAGAGCGTATTTTAGGCCCACCGAAAAACCGAACCGCTTTTGTCCTTTTAGGCGAGCCTAAATACCATGCACGAACGGAGACGCGACCTGTTGAAGACGCTCGGTGTCGCCGCAGGAACCGCGCTCGCGGGCTGTACGACCGCAGCGACGGGCGGGCAAACGACGACCGACGACGGAACGGAAACGAGCGCGAAGGCGTCGGTGACCGCCGACGTCGCCGTCGCCGCGGAGTGGAACGTCCTCCGGGCGCGAGTCCACGATCCGGTGGTGCTCGCACGTGCCGGCGACCCCGCGTCCGGCGCGTCGCTCGTGGCCGACCTGTTCGCTGACTTCGAGGGCATGACCGGCGAGTACGGCGCACACGAACGGCTAGAGGCGACCAGCGAGAGCGCCTACGAGGGCTTCGAGGGCGCGCTGAGCTCGCTTCGAGAGGCGCTGGACGGCGGCGACGTGGAGGCGGCCGCGGAGGCGGCCGAGACCGCCGACGGCCACCTGGCGACCGCTCAGACGACGCTGGTCGGATCGACGCCGTCGCAGGCGCTGACGTTGCAACTCCTCGGGACCCGAACCGCGACCGCGGAGGTGCCGGCGGCCGTCGGCGCCTTCGACGCGGCACGGGCGGTCGCAGACGGGGCGGCGGCGGCCTTCGAGGGCGTCCTCGTCCACCAGACGGTCGAGCGCGTCGCGCCCGACGCCTACGAGTCCTTCGAGGGAGCGCTCGACGGGGTCGTGGAGGCTGCGACCGACGGGGACGCCGCCGGTGTCCGCGAACGGGCGCGTGCCGCCCTCGACGCGGCCGTGACCGGGTCGTACGCCGTCGCGGACGCCGAACGCGTCGCCGGCGTCGGCCACCTGGCGACGATGCAGGCTCGCGGCTTCGACGCCGCCGCCCTGTCGTCGCTCGGCGGTTCCGGGACCGACTCCGCACACGCCGACGCCGCGGCCGCAGTGGTGAAGGACGTCCGTGAGTCCTTCGAGGGCACACGCGTCCAGGAACTGCTCGCGAACGCCGACGGCGAGGCCGCCGAGTCCGTCGAGGCGAGCCTGAACGGCTACGGTGCCGCCCTGGGAGACGAGTCGGCCGGCGCGGCACTGGATCGCTTCGTGCGGGCCGCGCTCCGGGCGGAGTTCGTCGTCGCCGGCGCGGGATCGAAGGTCCCGGACGGGAGCGGAAACGACGAAAGCGAACCCGAGAGCGAATCCACCGTGATCGGTGGCCCGAACGTCGTCGAGGGGGTGCCCGACGACGCCGACCACGTCGTCGAACTACAGACGGTCTCGTTCGCGCCCGACGATCTGACCGTGCAGGCCGGGGACACAGTCGCGTTCGCGCACGACGGTGGCGAGGCACACACCGTCACCGCGTACGCGGACGGGATTCCCGCGGACGCGAGCTACTGGGCGTCGGGCGGGTTCGCCTCCCAGGACGCCGCCGAGAGCGGCTGGCACGAGGAGCGAACGGGCGGCGTCGTCTTCGGGACGGCCTACGTCCGCACCTTCGAGACGGTCGGGACCCACCGGTACTTCTGCATTCCGCACGAAGCGGCCGGAATGGCCGGCCGTATCGTCGTCGAACGGTAACCGAAAATGGCGGCGGGCGTTACTCGGCCGAGATGACGTCGTCGATGCGGACGATCATCGTCGACGCCTCGGTGGCCGATTCGATGGCCTCGTGTTTGACCTCGGCGGGGTCGAGGACGCCGTGGTCGACGGGGTCGTCGACGACGCCGGTCTGCCCCTCGGAGATGAGGCCGGCGCGGCCGGACTCCTCGAAGGCCGAGCGCAGGTCGACCAGCGCGTCGATGGGGTCCATGCCGGTGTTCTCCGCGAGGGTGCGCGGCAGGACGTCCACGGCATCGGCGAAGGCCTCGACGGCCAGCTGTTTGCGGCCCTCGATGCTGGCGGCGTGGTCGCGGATGTAGTCGGCGGCGGCGATTTCGGTCCCGCCGGCCCCGGGCACGACGTCGCCGGTCGTCAGCGCCGCGGTGACGACGTCCAGCGCGTCCTCGAGCGCGCGTTCGAGTTCGTCGGTGACGTGTTCGGTGCCGCCACGGGCGAAGATGGTGACGGACTTGCCGGCTGCGCCGCCCTCGACGAAGACGTGGTCGTCGTCGTCGAACTGCTCGATGTGGACCGATTCGGCTTCACCGAGGTCGTCGGCGTCCAGTTCGGTGATCGAGGTGACGACGCTCAGCCCCGTGGCGTGGGCCAGCGGCCCGCCGTAGGTGTTGTCGCTGGCGTCGTCGACGACCAGCACGCCCTCGTTGGCGAGGATGGAACTCACGCGGTCGTCGACGTCGCCGTCGACGAACAGGACGTCGATTCCGAGGTCGAGGACGGTCTCGGCGTAGCCCTGCAGTTCCTGCTCTTCGGCGTCGAGCGCGGCGTTGAGCTGGTCGACGCTGGTGACGTTGTACTCGGCGTCGACGTTCGCGTCGCGGATCTCGACGTCGTCGTCGACGTAGCCGATGGTGACGTCGCTCAGCGACCGCGGCATGCTGTCGTTCGCGGGCTCTTTGTCGACGATGACGCCGTCGACGAGTTCGGTCGCGCTAGAGGAGCCGCCGGTCTGGGTGTGGACCGAGACGTTCTCGCGGTCGACGGTGCCGTCCTCGGTGACGCGCGTGACCGCTTCGACGACCGTCTTCGCCAGGTTGGTCGCCGCGACGTCGCCGGTGCCCTTGCCGGTCATGCTCGACTCGGCGACCGCGACCAGCAGGTCCTCGACGTCGTCGGAGAGGACCTGGTCGTCGATGGCCTCGTGGGCGAGTTGAGAGGCCTCGTGGTACCCCTCGACGATGGTCGTCGGATGGACGTCGTCGTCGAGCAGGTCCTCGGCCTTGCTGAGCAGTTCGCCCGCGAGAACCGCCGCAGTCGTCGTGCCGTCACCGACTTCCTCCTCCTGGGTGTCGGCGACCTCGACGAGCATCTGTGCGGCGGGGTGCTCGATGTCCATCTCGTTCAGGATGGTCGCGCCGTCGTTGGTGATGACGACGTCGCCGCTGTCGGACACGAGCATCTTGTCCATGCCGCGCGGGCCGAGCGTGGTGCGTACGGCCTCGCTGACCGCCTTGCCGGCGGCGATGTTCGAACTCTGTGCGTCTTTGCCCTGTGTGCGTTCGCTGTCCTCGCTGAGGATGAACATGGGCTGTCCACCCATGCGTTGCTGGCCGGATTGTGACATGATTGGTGCCTCGTTAGAGAGGTCGTTAGCGGTTCTATATAAGTGTTTCTAACGAAGGATGGATTCACCACCGGTCACCGCGGGACGGATGCGGAGCGTCGCCGCCGGACCCGGTCGTCGATGGCGTTTCTTTTGCGTTCCAGTGGGATTGACGTGCTTCGCCGCCGGTCGTCCCATCGCGTGTTTAATATCGGTCGGCGTACACACGTCGGATAGATGCTCGAACTGGAGCACGGGTTCCGGGTCGTCGACGTCCACGCCCAACTGGAACCCGAGGGTGGCCAGCGCCCCCAGGAGAGCTTCGGAACGCCGGATCGGCTCGAACGGGAGATGCATCAGGCGGGCATCGTCCGGGCAGTCGTCTTCCCCGGCCCGCGGACGGGCAGTTACCTCAAGGCCAACAACGCCGTCGCCCGGATGAGCGTCGGACGGCCGTTCGTCGCCATCGCCCGGGTCAACGGCGCTCGCGACCCCGGTGACGGGGCCAGCGCACGGCTCCGGAACCTCACCGCCTCCCGCGAGGACCACCACACCTCGCCCGCCGACGTCGAGGACTACGCGTACGACGACCGGTTCGTCGGATTCAGGCTCCATCCGGTACGTGACGGCCTCCCCGACGAGGCGGTGCTCGAAGAACTGCAAGCGGTCGACCTCCCGGTCCTCGTCCACGCCGGCGAGGGCTTCGCTCCCGCGCGACTGGCCGAGCACGTCCTCGAATACGACTTTCCGACGGTCGTCAGTCACTTCGGCGGCTACCCGCTCCACCGCGAGTACATGCACGATGCCGTCGACCTGCTCGACAGTTTCGACACCTGCTATCTCGACACGAGTTTCGTCCGCTTTCGGGACCCGCTCGAACGGGCCATCATCGAACACCCCGACCGGGTCTGTTTCGGGTCCGGCGCGCCCGCCTGCCACCCCAACGTCGCCATCATGGAGATTCTCACCCTCGACGTGCCCGAGGACGCCATGCGAAAGGTCTTCTCGAAAAATCCCGCACGCGTCGTCGAGGAACTCGGGCCCTAGGTCGACGGTCGATCCTCGTCGCCTCCGTCAACGCCAGTCGTAGACCTCGACCGCGCGGTCGGATCGGGTGGACACGCCGTTGGGATTGCGCCGCGGCGTCCGGTCGACGTTGCGCGCGCTCGTCCCGTCCTTCAGGCCGACGGCGATGTTCTCGAGGACGGTTCGGCCCGTCCCAATCCACTTCGAGGGTTCGGCGTCGCCGCGGACGACCTCCCGGAGCGTCTCGACGGCGTCGCGGCCGGCGTGGCTCGTCAGTCGCCACAGGACGGTCGGTCGGACGCCGTAGTTCTTCGCGAGTCGGTAGGCCAGCGACCGGTACTTCCAGTCCCAGTCGGTCTCGCGGATTCCCCCGTCGGCCTCGAACTCCCGCTGGACGGCCATCCCGGGACGCCAGTCGACGTCGTAGTCCATGCTCGCCAACCGGTGAGCGAGGTCGCGCGCGCCGCCGATGGCCATGTACTCGTCGAAGCCGTCGCACTCGTC
The DNA here is from genome assembly GCA_042217765.1 of Haloarculaceae archaeon. Taxonomy (GTDB): domain Archaea; phylum Halobacteriota; class Halobacteria; order Halobacteriales; family Haloarculaceae; genus JARUKX01. Next base: position 9,722 of record JBDGSB010000138.1, read on the forward strand.
GAGCACCCGCCGGCGGAAGGCCGCGTTCCCGCCGTTGACGTAGGTGACCGCGCGGCCGGCGATCGTCCGTGACTCGACGGTCTCGGTCGTCATCCCGGCACGCAGTCGCTCGTGGGTCGGCCCCGTCACGACGTCGGCGTCCGCCAGTCCGTCCGCCAGGGCCGCCCGCCAGTGCTCGTCGACCGCCAGTCCGTGGTTGACCAGCGCGACGACGTCGCCGCTGGCGCGCTCGATGCCCGCGTTCCGGGCGGCGTTGACGGTTCGGTCGGCGATCTCGACGAGGACGTCGACTACCTCGCGATCGCGGACCATCCCGGTCGTCCCGTCGGCGGAGGGACCGTTGACCACGATCACTTCGGCGTCCGGGACCTCCGACGCGAGGGCGTCGAGCGTCCGTGCGAGGCGCTCTCGGCCGTTGAGCGTCGGAACGACCACCGAGAGCTGCATGTCACCACGTGGAGTCCCGACCCGTAAAAAGGTCGCGGCCTCGAATCGACGAGAACGCGTCTGCGATCCGAACGCGGTCGCTCGTCGCGTGAGCGGTGTTTACCGCTGTCGACCGCCTCGGCATGCCGTGACGACGCCGTCGACCGCCTCGGCATGCTGTGACGACGCTGTCGACCGCACCGGCTACACGCTCGCCGTCCAGTAGGACACCGACGCCAGGTAGTCGCCCGCGGGCGTCCGGCCGATGGCCTCGTCGACGTTCCGGAACGACGACGCCAGTTCGTTCGGAATCTTCCGGTAGAAGCCGTACGGGAACACGAAATCGTGTCCTTCGTCGGTGAGTTCCAGCCCGGCTTCCGACAGCAGGTTGGTCACTTCGCGGCGGGCGTACAGCCGCGACCCCATCGGCAGCGCCCAGTTGTAGATCGACCGCGTCGAGAAGCGATTGAACGTGTCGAAAAACACCTGCTCGCGGGAGACCCGCCGCATCTCGCTGAGGAACGCCGCCGGGGTGTCAGCGAGGTGGAAAAATCGCATGGCGAAGACGGTGTCGAAGTGATCGTCGGGAAACGGCAGGCGCGCGGCGTCGCCGCGCATGAACTCTAGGTGGTCGTCGACGCCCGCGGCTCGGGCTTTCGTTCGTCCCTGTTGGAGCATCGGTCCGGAGATGTCTAGCCCGACGATGTCCGCGCCGCGTTCGGCGAGCATGACGGTGAATCGGCCGGTCCCACAGGCGATTTCGAGAACGGACGCGTCCTCGACGGGCTGGAGCGCGTTCAACACTGCCGCTTTTTCGCGCCGGTCGATGAGACGGCCGCCGCGGGAAAAGCGCTTCTCTTCGTAGCGCTCCGCGACGTCGTCCTCCTGGTACCACTCCTGGCCCTTCACGATAGAGGACATTCACGACGCGGAGAATAAAACCGTACTGATGCCGTCCCGAGAGTAGATTACCCGGTGTTTTTCATGCCGGCGGCGATGCCCTGGACGGTCAGCCGCAGGACGCGCTCTTCGGTGTCGGTGAGGTGGCTCTGTTTCAGCAGACGCACCTGCAGGAGGTTCAGCGGATCGACGTAGGGATTGCGCCGCTGGAGGTTCTCCTTGAGCCACCCGCGGATGAGCAAGTTGTCGCGGCCCGAAATTTCGAGCATCATCTCGCGGGCGTTCTCGAACTCCTCGCGGATGCGCGGGAAGATCTTCTCCCGGAGGTCGTCGTCGGCCAGCGCGGCGTACTCCTCGGCGATCTCCATGTCCGTCCGCGCCAGCGCCAGCGACGCGTTGTCGAGTTTCGTCCGGAAGAACGGCCACTTCTCGTACATCTCCCGGAGGGTCTCCATGTCGCCGCCGTCGTCGAGGTACGCCTGAAAGCCCGTCGCCAGCGAGTACCAGCCGGTGATGATACACCGGGTCTGCGTCCAGGAGAACACCCACGGAATCGCGCGCAGGTCCTCGACGCTGCGGTCCTCCGAGCGGGAGGCCGGACGGGACCCCATGTTGAGGTCCTCGATGACGGTGATCGGCGTCGCCTGCTCGAAGAAGTCGACGAAGCCGTCGGTATCTAACAGGTCGCGGTACTCCTCGCGGGCGGCGTCGGCGGCGGTCCGCATCGCCTCGCGCCACTCCTCGGGGACGTCCTCGCCGTGGGCCTCCATGGCGTTGTAGCGGGCGCGCATCTGGGCGTTCAGCATCTGTTCGAGGTTGCGCTCGGCGATCTTCGGGTTGGCGTACTTCTCGGAGATGGACTCGCCCTGTTCGGTGAATTTCACCTGTCCCGTTACGGTCTCGATGGGCAGCGCCAGCAGCGCGTCGTTCATCGGGCCGCCGCCCCGCGAGATGGAGCCGCCGCGGCCGTGGAACAGGCGCATCTCGACGCTGTAGTCCTCGCAGATGTCCGCCAGTCGCTTCTGATTCTCGTAGAGGCTCCAGTTGGCCGCCAGGAAGCCGTTCTCCTTGTTGGAGTCCGAATACCCGAGCATGATCTCCTGGACGTCGTTGCGTGCGTCCAGTGCGGCCGCGTACGCGTCGTTCTCGAACAGCGTGCCCATGATGCGCCGGGCACCCGACAGCGCGTACTCGGTCTCGAGCAGGGGCACGATGTCGAGCCCGCAGTAGCCGGGCAGGTCGACGATGCCCGCCTGGTCGGCCAGAAAGAGCACTTCCAGCACGTGGCTCGGTTCGTCGGTCATCGAGATGCAGTAGGTGTCGATGGCCTGGACGCCGTACTCGTCTTGCCACTCGGCGGTCTCGCGGAACAGCCGGAGCACGCGCTGGGAGTCCTTCGACAACTGCGGGACGTCGTCGAAGTCGACGACAGGCTGGTCCTGCAGAATGGCCTCGGTCAGGAAGTCGACGCGCTCGTCTTCGTCCATCGCGCGGTAGTCGATTTCCTGCTGGTCCAGCGCCTCGGCGACGGCGTCGGTGTGTTTCTGCTGGTGATCGCGCAGGTCGAGACTGGCCAGCACGAACCCGAAGGTGTCGACCTTGCGGATCAGGGGGTCGACGTGCGCCGCCGCGATCTCCTCGGCGTGATTGTCGCGCAGGCTTCGCGACAGGGCCCGCAGGTCCGCCAGCAGTTCCTCGGGTCCGTCGTAGCCGCCCGAGCGGACGTCGTCGACCCGGAGGACGCTCTCGCGCATCAGTTTCAGTTTCTGGCGGTACGGCTCGTGTGGGTAGCGCTCGCGCGCCTCCTCGGCGACGCCGGGCAGTCGTTCGCGGTGGTCGTCGAGGCGCTGTTGCAGTTGCTCGCCGACGTCGATCTGGCTGGCGTCCTGGCTGAGGACGCCAGACAGTTCCTTGAGCCTGTCGCGGTACAGCGGAAGCACGACCGACCGCTGGCGTTCGAGGGTCTCGGCGGTGATCGTCGGCGTCACGAAGGGGTTGCCGTCGCGGTCGCTGCCGGCCCACGAGCGGAACTCGTAGAGTTTCGGCACCTCGACGTCGTCGTCGAACTCCGCGTCGAGCGCCCGTTCGAGTTCGTCGTAGACCTCGTCGATGACGTCGAACAGGACGTTTTCGAGGTACCACTGGACGTTCAGCGCCTCGTCGGTGACTTCGGGGCGGCGGTCGCGCACCTGCGGAGTCTGCCACAGGCTCGTTATCTCCGCGCGGAGGTCGCGTTCGACGTGCTCGCGCTCGCGATCGGTGAGCCGGACCTCGTCGAGCGCCTCGATGTCGTGGGCGACCGACCGGAGCTTCGCCTTCACCGTCTTTCGGCGCGCCTCCGTCGGGTGAGCGGTGAACGTCGGCTGGATGAGCACGTCCTCGAGGACGTAGTTGACCGTCTCGGGATCGGCCCCTTCCTCGGCCAGGATTTCGACGGCTTCGCCGACGCTGTCTTCGAGGGCCCCCGCCTGGCTTCCCTCGCGGACCTCGCGGACGCGCTCGCGCTCTTCGGCGAGATTGATGAGTTCGAAGTAGGTCGTGAACGCGCGCGCGACCACGTCCTGCATGTCCGGGTCGAGCCGGTCGAGGACGCGGTGGACTTCCTCGCGGGTCTCGGCGTCGCCGCGCCGATAGTCGATGGCCGCTTCGCGAATGGCTTCGACGGTTTCGAACGCCTCGCGTGAACTCTGCTCTTTCAGGACGTGACCGAGGAGTTCGCCAAGCTCCCGAACGTCCTGGTTGACCTCCCTGGCGTGCAATTCCATAGGGACTGCTGACGGATGGAACCCTAAAACACTAGCGGTACTGGGTGACACGCCGGATTAGTCGAGGAGAGCGCGGCGACGGCGGTCGCGGTTCGAGAGGACGGCGGTCGCGGTGGCCACGTACGTACGACGTTCGAGCCAGTAACTATAATGGCCAGCCACGCGTCGCCTTGCAGGTATGTCTATTCGTGGCACCATCAGCGGCATGGGGGAACGAGCGAATCCGGCGTTCGCCGTCGGCGCGGTTGCGATCCCGCTCGTGGCGTTCGCGCTCGCGGCGACCGTCGGCACGCGCCAGATGCACACCTACGTCCACGTCATGGCGGGCGTGCTGTGGACCGGCATCGACCTGTTCATGGCGATGGTTCTGGGGCCGGTCCTCGGCGGACTGAGCGTCGAAGCGCGCGCGAGTTACTTCGAGCGGTTCACCCCGAAGATGACGTTCCTGATGCCGACGCTGGCGACGGTCACCATCTTCGGCGGCATCACGCTGGCGGACAAACTGGGCCTGTTTCCCCACTCCGGCCCGTGGATCGGCCTGTTCGTCTTCGTGTCGTTCGTCAGCGCCACGCTCGTGCTCGGGTGGGTCTTCGACGCCTACCGCGACCGCCGCTGGCAGGCGTTCTTCCTCGTCGTACTCGTCGGCAACGGCGGGTACCTCGCCAGCGAGGTGGCCAGCGCGGGGATGACGATTCCGGGGACGCGCCCCATCATCGTCCTCATCCTCGCGGTGATGGCCGTGCTGACGGTCCAGGGGTTCGGCTTCCTGATGCCCAACGAGGTGCTGATCTACAAGGAGATGATGTCCGACAGTCCGGACAAGGAACGCATCGGCCGCATCGGGTTGCGCAACGCCAAACTCAGCGGCGTCCAGGGCGCGTTCCAACTGGCCATCATCGTGCTGATGGTCTACCTGCGGTGGGGCGGGTTCTAGGAATCGAGCGCAACCGGTGTTCGCCATCGCGCACCACTCACTTCGACCATCGCGCGTCGGCGAGCGTCCGCTGGACTGCCGCCTCGCCGACGGCCCGCGCCAGCGTCTCGAAGCCGGCCCGTTCCCGGTGGTCGTCGGCGTCGGCGACCAGCCGCGAGACGATGAACTCCGGGGTGGACTTGCCGACCGTCTCGAAGCGGGGCTGGTAGTCAACCTGGAGTTCGAGGTCGGTGGTCAACCCTTCGGCGAAGATGCCGTCGGTCCGGGCGGTCTCGGGCAGGGGTTCGAGGTCGTCGGCGAGGTGGGTAACGAACACGCCCAGCGCGTCCTTCTCGACGGTCAGGGTCACGAGTCCGTGCAGGAGGTCGGCGGCGCTTCCGGGTTCGGTGATGGCCTCGAACTCGTCGACGAGCATCAGCGTCCGGCCGCCGGCGGACAGCGGCGGCACGACCGACCGCAGCGTCGACTCGAGGACGCCCGCGTTGAAACTGGCGTGACGGCGGTGAAACACCACGGCGTCGACGAGGCCGACTTCGGCGGCCTCGGCGGGCACCGGCAGCCCCATCTGCGCGAGCAGTTGCACCTGACACAGCGTCTCTAGAAGCGTCGTCTTCCCGCCGCTGTTCGCGCCGGTCAGCACCGCCACCCGGTCGCCCTGTGGCGGGCGCGTCGCCGACGCCACGTCCAGGTCGTAGTCGCCGACCGCGTAGGTGATCGGCTGGACGGCGTCGCCGGCGTCGGCCAGCGCGAGGTTGCGGGCGTTCACCACCGCGAGGACGTCGTGAGTGGTGACGTACGTCGGCGCGGTGAGGTCGAACGCGTCCGCGAACCGGGCCAGCGAGACATACAGCGCCACGTCGTCGACGGCGTTGACCGCGGCGTCGACCGCCTCGCGCGTCTCTTCGAGCGTCGCCTCCAGATCGGCGGTCACCTCGCGTTCGCGTTCGTCGACCGCCGACCGGAGCGACCCCGACAGCGAGCGAAGCGTCCCGGTGACGAAGTCGCGCGCGTCGGTCGCCCCCTCGGGCATGGCCTCGCGCACCGTCGCGAGGTCGGCCCCGGTCTCGTCGGCCACGTACCGCAGGAACGACTCCTGGAACTCGTCGGTGCCCCGGGCCCCGCTCTGGACGGCCCCCAGGGCCTCGTCCGGCGTGGCAGCCAGGTCTTCGACGGTCGCGAGCGTCCCGCGCAGGTCGTCGAGGCGGTCGTCCGCGCCCTCGCCGACGCGGTCGCCGCCGCCTTCGAGTCCCGCCAGCGCCGCCTCCGCCTCGACCAGCGTCTCGCGGTCGAGGTCGGCCACGGGTGCGAAGACGCCGTCGGCGACGCCCGCGTCCTGTAGCGCCAGCGCGGTCCGGACGCCCGCCCGGTCGCCGCCGGTGACGCTGTCGTAGGCGTCGAACGCCGCCTCGACGTCCGTCCGGGTAGTCTCGTCCAGCGCCGCCCACGCCTCGCGGGCGGCCTCCACGCGCTCTACGCGCTCGCCCATTGCGTCGGGGCCCGAAAGCGGCGTCAGCACGCGGATGCGGTCGGCGGCGTGGTCGGTGACGGCGTACTCGCTGGCCAGTTCCAGCACCTCCTTGTAGACGTTCCGCGTGTCCCGCGTGGCGAGGACGTCCATCGCCGCGCCGCCCGTCGCCCGCCGGAGGATGCGCGTCGCGCGACCGCGGGGCAGTCCCGCCTGAGTCAGCACGCGGACGTCACCGGACTCGATGGCCTCGACCGCCGCCTCGACGCCGAGTTCCTCGCGCAGCAACTCGCTCGTCTTCGGGCCGATCCCCCAGTAGTCCTCTAGTCGCATGGCCGACCCCTCGAACGGCGGCGGTTTAGTCGTTACTCGTTCCGGGGTCGAGACGAAATCGAGACCCGATCAGTCCGCGGCCGGCTCCACCTTCTCGGGCAGGGAATCGAGCACTCGAACCATGTGCTCGCGTACCTCCGCGGCGACGTCGTCGACCGCCTCGTTGTCGACCACCGATAGCATCGCCTCGGGATCGACCGCGCTGACGATCACGCTCTCGCCGTCCTCGTAGACCACGACGTTGCAGGGCAACAACACACCCAGCGGTCGCTCGGCCTCCATCGCCTCGTGGGCCAGCGACGGATTGCACGCCCCCAGAATGCGATACTCGCCGAAGTCCTCGACGCCGAGTTTCTTCCGCAGCGTCGCGTCGACGTCGATGTCGGTCAGCACGCCGAACCCTTCCTCGGACAGTTCCGCCTCGACGCGCTCGACGACGTCGTCGAACGATCCCGCGACCGTCCGATCGATGTGGTACGTCATATATTGCAGTAATGGGCTATCAGTACAAGAACCTGTCCCTGTGGCACGAACGCCAATCGCGACTCTGCATCGAACCTGCGTAACGACTCCGAGAACCTTTCCGTCGGGGCTCCCTCGTCTGACCCATGCCACGAACCGCAGTCGTCGCCGGCGTCGGTCCGGGACTCGGCGCGTCGCTCGCCAGGAAGTTCGCACGGGAGGGCTGTCGCGTCGCCCTGTTCGCTCGCTCGGCCGAGTTCATCGACGACCTCGCGGCCGACCTTCCCGACCCGGGGACCGGACTGGCCGTTCCGACCGACCTCGCCGACCCCGACGACGTGCGGGCGAGTTTCGAGACCGTTCGGGCGGAGCTGGGACCGGTCGACGTGCTCGTCTACAACGCCAGCGCCGCGGGCTGGAAGGGCCTGCGGGACGTCTCAACCGACGAGTTCGACGAGGCGCTGGCGGTGGCCGCCCGCGGCGCGCTGGTCTGCGCACAGGAGGCCGTCGCGGACATGCTCGACGGCGAGCAGCGAGCGGCCGGCGAAAACGCGACCGATTCGGGCGGCGGCACGGTCGTCTTCACCGGCGCGACCTCGGCGATCCGGGGTCGGGGCGGTGCCATCGGCTTCTCGGCGGGCAAGTTCGCCGCCCGCGGCATGGCCGAGGACATGGCGCGCGAACTGGGGCCCGAAGGGATTCACGTCGCGCACGTCGTCCTCGACGGCGGGATTTTGCCGCCCGAGGGGCCCGCCCCTGGTCGCGACGCCGACGAGTTTCTGGATCCCGACGAAATCGCCGAGAACTACTGGCACCTGGTCGAACAGGACCGCTCGGCGTGGACGCTGGAACTGGACCTGCGACCGCACGTCGAGGAGTTCTGAGACGGATTCGGGTCGCTCTGTGCCGGCGGTCCACCGACCCGTTCGGGCGACCCACCGGCAACCGAAGACACGAATCCGTATGACACGAACCGACGGTACCGTGACGAGAGCCAGGGGTGGGATTCGAACCCACGAATTCTCGATTACAAGTCGAGTGCTTGAACCGCCCAAGCTCCCCTGGCGCACCCGACGATTAGGTGTTCTCCTTTGAGTGAGTATCGCTTTCTATTGACTTCTCGATGGTCACGCGATGGGGCTCGTATCCGTGTCGCCGGTAGAATCGGCGAGCGGCCTCGTTGTCGGCCATGGCGTCGAGGGCCACCACGTCGACTCCCCGGTCGGCGAGTGCCGTCTCGGCGGCCGACAGCAGTCGCGTGCCGATCCCCTCCTCGCGCCGGTCGGGGACGACGAAGAGGTGTTCGACGATCCCGCGTTCGACGTCCTGCTCGTAGTGGCCGGTTTCGACGTCGAATGTGACGAATCCGAGTACGTCGCCGTCCTCGACGGCCACTAGCGCGCGGTCGGCGACCGCGTGTCGGACCATCGACTCGCGGATCGACGCGCGGTTGGCGTCGGCCCGAAGATGCGAGTCGTACTGGCGCTGTTCGCGCGCCAGCGCGACCCAGCAGTCCGTGAGGTCCTCGACGCGGTCGGTGCCGGCCGTGTGGACGTCCATGGTGGTTCCTCCCGGGTGGACGGCGGCCACGGATATGGACCTTGCGTCGATCCCGCTCGCGCGACCGTTCGTTTCGGGGCCGTTCGCCCCGTCGCCCTGCGAAGCTTTATTTACGATTCGGGTTCCCTGATAGTCGTGATGGACCTAACAGGCACGCGCATGCGACGGGCGGTCGTGGAGCGTCCGGGGCTGGTGGTTGTGACACTCCTGGGAGTGCTCCTGTTTCTCGACCTCGTCCGCCGAGTGGCCACGGGGCAACAGGGAATCGCCCAACTCGTCGGTTTCCTGTGGGACGGGACCGTCATCGGCCTCGTCATCGGTCTGGCCGGGATCGGGCTGTCGCTGACCTACAGCATCCTGAACTTCGCGAACTTCTCGCACGGCGACATCGTCACCGTCGGCGGGTACGTCGGCTGGGCGACCACCTTCGCAATCGCGGGCTTCGGAACGGCGAACTTCGGCGATCTGGTGTTGCTCGGCGCGTCCGGGGGCGTCTCGCCGCGGTCGATCGGCGTGACGGTGACGACGACGCCGCTGGCGGTCGTCGCCGGACTGGTGGTGGCGACGGTGGCCGCGGCGGCGGTCGCGCTGGCGCTCGACCGGGTGGTGTACCGGCCGATGCGCGACGCGAGTGGCATCTCGTTGCTCATCGCGAGCATCGGCGTGGCGCTGGCGTTGCGCTACGCGGTCGTGTTCGTCTGGGACGCCTCCCCGCAAGGGCTGACCGCCGCCAGCGATATCCTGTCGGTTCGCATCGCGCTGCCGGGCGGGCACTTCACGCTCGGGGCCCACCAGGTGACCCTCGTCGTCATGGCCCTGCTGTTGATGGCCGGACTGCACCTGCTGTTGCAGTTCACGAAACTCGGCACGGCGATGCGGGCGATGGCCGACAACAAGGACCTCGCGCGGGTGACCGGGATTCCGACCGAGCGCGTGATCCGGCTGACCTGGATCGTCGGCGGCGGACTGGCCGGGGCGGCCGGCTACCTCGCCGCGCTCGAACGGGGGACCATCGCGTTCAACCTCGGGTGGCTGCTGTTGCTGTTGATCTTCGCGGCGGTCATCCTCGGCGGCATCGGCTCGGTCTACGGCGCGATGGTCGGCGGGCTGGCCATCGGCGTCGTCAGTCGAGTGTCGCTAGTGTGGATACCCGCCGACTTCGGTAACGCCGCTGCCTTCCTCATCATGATCCTCATCCTGCTGTTCCGGCCGCAGGGCATCTTCGGCGGGGTGGAGACGGCATGACCGCCGACGGACTCGCGGTCGCGGACGTCGTCGATCGGGCGCGGACCAGCGGCGTCTTCAGGGGATTCGTCCTCGCGCTGGCGGCCTACGTCCTGCTGTTTGCGGTGGGGCTTGCGGTCCCGGGCGTCGCCGGCGTCCGGAACCTCGTCGGTCTGATCGCGCTGTATTTCCTGCTCGTGTTCCTGCTGGGGATTCACTGGCGACACAGCGACAACGACGTCGCGCTCATCGCCGGGTTCATGTTAGTGATCTACGTCGCGTTCGCGGCCTCCGGCATGGCGCTCGGTCTCGACCTCAACGGCATCGTCAACACACTGCGCCGGCTGACCTTCCTGACGGCCGTCTACGCGATGCTGGTGTTGGCGCTGAACCTCCACTGGGGGTACGCGGGGCTGTTCAACATCGGCGTCGCCGGATTCATGGCCGTCGGCGTCTACACGATGGCGATGCTCACCGGGCCCGTCGACCCCGGCCCCACGCAGGTCGGCGGTCTCGGATTGCCGCTGTGGGTCGGTATCGTCGGGGGGATGGTCGCCGCTGCGATCGCGGGGTTCGTCGCGGCGCTGCCGGCGTTGCGGTTGCGTGCGGACTACCTCGCCATCGTCACCGTCGCGATGTCGGAGATACTGCGCATCTCCTATCTCTCGACGACCTTCCAGGACGCGATTCCGCCGCTGCGGTTCTTCGGCATCACGTTCGTGCCCTCGCTTCCGGTCGGCACCGGGGGCGGACAGGGTATCTCGATGCCGACCAACCCGATTCTCGCGCTGTTTTACACCAACCCCCAGGACACGACGTCGGCACCGACCGCGCTCGGGTCGCTCCTGTTCGGCATCGGGAGACAGTTCGACGTTCTCGACACCGTCATTGTCGGGTGGGCCTACGCGGTCGTCCTGTTCGTGTTCGTGATCGCGTTCTACTGGTTGCTCGTGCGGGTCGGCAACTCCCCCTTTGGCCGCGTGCTGAAGGCCATCCGCGAGGACGAACTCGTCGCGAAGGCACTGGGAAAGAACACCCGCCGGTTCAAGATCACGACCTTCATGCTCGGGTGTGCGCTGATGGGCCTGGCCGCCATCCTCTGGCAGGGAAGTCAGGGGTTCACCAACCCCGGCGCGTACCGGCCGATACAGACGTTCTACATCTTCCTGGCGCTCATCATCGGCGGCGCTGGCTCGAACACCGGCAGCGTCGTCGGCGGGGCCGTCTTCGCGTCCGTGCTGTTCGAGGGGCCGCCGTTCGTCAGTCGCCTCGTCTCGAAGACGTTCGAACTCCGGGCGAGTCCGGGTAACTTCGGGGACGCGGTCGCGGCGCTGGGGCGGTTCGACTTCGGACCGCTGTTCGCGTACACGCTGCACAACATCTCGACGATCCGGTTCATCCTGCTGGGCGTGCTCATCATCGCGTTGATGCAGCGACGACCCGACGGGCTGTTCGGCCACCGCAAGGAAGTGGCCGCCGCCGTCGATCTGAGCGACCGCGGAGGTGAGGACGGATGAGCGACGCGGCCGATTCCGGATCGGCGACCGCCGGTGGCGCGTCGACCGGCCGGCCGACGTCCGATCCGACGGACACGCGGGGCGACGACGCGGTGTATCCGCTCGAAGTGACCGACCTCCGCAAGCGCTTTGGCGGCATTCAGGCCGTCGACGGCGCGTCGTTCCGCGTCGAGTCCGGCTCGTTGACCGGCCTCATCGGTCCGAACGGGGCCGGCAAGTCGACCACGTTCAACCTCATCACCGGCGTCCACCGCCCGGACAGTGGAACGGTCCGGTTCCAGGACGAGGACGTCACCGGCCTCCCGACGCACACGCTCGCCCAGCGGGGACTCGTCAGAACCTTCCAGATCGCCCGCGAACTCGACGAGATGACCGTCCTGGAGAACATGATGCTGGCTCCGAAGTTCCAGCGCGGCGAGTCGCTGTGGCGGTCGGTCCTGCCGTACGCCCGCCGCGACGTCGTCGAACAGGAAGTGCAACTCCGCGAGCGGACCTGGGAGATGCTCGAGTTCTTCGAGATCGACCACCTCGCCGAGGAGTACGCGGGCAACCTCTCGGGCGGCCAGCGGAAACTCCTCGAGATGGCGCGGGCGCTGATGACCGACCCCGACGTGTTGCTGCTCGACGAACCGCTGGCGGGGGTGAACCCGTCCCTAGAGCGGAAGCTACTCGAACACGTCCACGACCTCCGCGAGGACGGGTACACGTTCCTGCTGGTCGAGCACGACATGGACGTCATCATGAACAACTGCGAACACGTCATCGTCATGCACCAGGGGACGGTGCTCGCGGAGGGAACGCCCGCGGACATCAGGACGAACGAGGCAGTCATCGACGCGTACCTGGGGGAAGACCTATGACGCTTCTAGAAACGGCCGACCTCGACGCGGGCTACGGCGACTTGCAGATTCTCGACGGCGTGGACGTACGCGTCGACGACGGCGAGTACGTCGCGATCGTCGGGCCGAACGGGGCCGGCAAGTCGACGGTCATGAAGTCCATCTTCGGGCTAACGACCCACATGGGCGGGACGGTCACCTTCGACGAGGAGGACATCACCGGCCTGAAACCCGAGGAGATCATCTATCGCGGGCTGAGTTACGTGCCCCAGTCCGACAACGTCTTCGCGTCGCTGACGGTCCGGGAGAATCTAGAGATGGGCGCGTACATCCTCGATTCGGTGCCCGAGGACCAGGTGCGGGAAATCTACGACCGATTTCCGATCTTAGCGGAGCGAAAGCGCCAGAAGGCCGGCACGCTCAGCGGCGGTCAACAGCAGATGCTCGCGATGGGACGGGCGCTCATGCTCGATCCAGCCCTGCTGATGCTCGACGAACCGTCCGCGGGACTCGCGCCGGACCTCGTCGAGGAGATGTTCGAGCGCATCGACGCCATCAACGACGACGGGACGGCGGTGCTGATGGTCGAGCAAAACGCCAAAGAGGCCCTGCGGCGATGCGACCGCGGCTACGTGCTCGTGCAGGGACAGAACCGGTACGAGGACGCCGGCGACGTCCTGTTGCACGACGAGGAAGTCCGTCAACAGTTCCTCGGTGGATAGCTCATACCGTCCGAGAGTGTCATTGGCCGAAGTTGACGGTATCGCTCCGGGTGGTGCCACCGTCGCTGAACTTCCAGACCTCGTAGGAGACGGCTTTCATGTCGCCGTTGTCGTCGAAGTCGACGGCGCTGGACGCGCCGACGTACTGGACTTCCTCGCCGTCGGCCACCATCCGGACGCCCTCCGCGAGGTTCTTCGGTCCGACTTTCGTGCCGCCGGGGTTGGCGACGTCGCGTATGTTGTCACGAACGCCGGTGCCGTCGTTGTCGCCGGCGACGACGTTCGCCAGGATCATGACCGCGGAGGCGTCGTACGCCTGGGCGTTGTACACGCTGGGGGCGCGGCCGTACTCGTCTTTGTACTTCTGGTTGAACGTGTCGACCTGCGGGCCGGCCGACAGCGGGGCGGTCCCGATGACGTTTTGCATGTCGTTGCCGACGTCGTTGGGGAGACTATTTTCTTTCAGGCCGTCGGTGACCATGATGTCGTGGCCCGAGTACTCGGCGTAGTAGTCCCGGAATATCTGCTTGCCGCTGACCGGATAGCCGATGACGACTAGCATGTCCGGGTCGCTCTCGAGCGCCTGGCTGAGCACCGAGGAGTACGACGATTGGGCCTTCTCGAAGGGTACCTGCGTCTGTACCTCGCCGCTGAAGGAATCGGCGAAACTCTTCGAGAGCGCCTGTCCGTAGTCGTTGTTGACGTACATCGTGGCCGCGGTGGACGCGCCGATTTTGTCGGTCGCGACCTGGGCCATGACTTGCCCCTGCAGGGCGTCGCTGGGAGCCGTCCGGAAGACGAAGTCGTTGTCCTGCAGCGTCGTGACGTTCGGGGACGTACTCGACGGCGAACAGCCGACGACCTTGCTCGGAATGAAGACTTCCTTGCTCACCTGGAGATTCACCCCCGAGGACGCCGGCCCCATCACCATCGGATAGCCGGCGTTGACCAGCGACTCGGCGGCACTGACGCCCGCGGTCGGATTGGTCTGTGTGTCCTCGACCTGCGTGTCGACGGTGATCGGTACGTCGGCGTCGTTCAACTGCGTCGCCGGCAGGAGACCGCCGTCCCGTATCTTCTTGCCGAGTGCGCCGAGGTCGCCAGTTAGCGGCATCAACACGCCGAGGTTGACCGTGCGACTGGAACCACCGCCACCACCCGCCTGGGAACAGCCGGCCAGTCCCGCGACACCTGCCGCACCGATACCTTGCAGAACCTTCCGCCTGAGTACCTTCCGTGACATGTCCATTCGGGGAATACCTAGCGGACAGCATAAAGCTAACCACGAATGTCGCTTCGATCCGGTCTTGGCGTCGACAGTTCGTCCTGCGGGTCGCCGCGCCCGACGGCGACGCGCCCGACGGCGACACGCCCGACGGCGACACGCCCGACGGCGACACGCCGGCGGATCGTCTCGAAGACCCGATCAGATGTCTCTGCAGTCGGCACAGAGCAGTTGGCCGTTGAACGCCGACAGGTCCCGCGAGAGCGTCCCGCAGACTTCACAGATGCCCTGATCCTCGTATCCGGTCTCCCGATCGGCGGGTTTCTGGGTGACCGCTCCCGAGTCGGCGTTCACGTTCGACTGCTGGGTGTGGATGTTCAGGCCGGTGTCGGCGTCCGGTCGTTCCTCGAGTTCCGGTCCGAGTGATGCCGTCGTGACGACGTCGTGTTCGGTAATCACGCCCACCGGTTCGTCGCCGTCGGTGACGACGAGTCGTTTGGTCGATTGCGCCGACATCTCGTCGGCCGCCGCCGAAAGCGGTCGATCGGGATCGACCGTGGGGACCGATTCGCTCATGACGTCGCCGACGGTCGCACGCGATGGCTCTCCGCCGTCGACGAGATGGGCCAGCACGTCACGTTCGGTCATGACGCCGACGGGGTGGCTCCCCCTGAGCACGACCACGCTCTCGGCGCCTTCACGCAACATCACCTCGCAGGTGTCGAGGAGGGCGTCGGACTCGCTCACGCCGACGTACTCCCTGTCCATCATCTCCTGTACCGTAACGTCTCCATTCATATGCGACTGTTTCGCACAGGGCGTCTAAAAGATACCTCCACTACGCTTAATAGTCGTTGCGTCGTACGTTTCGGACTAGCGATTGTCCGAGCGTGCAGACGGTATTGTCGGATCGACGGCACAGCGGACACGAACGGACGGTGCGCTCGATGCGGGGAGTAACTACTTTACCCACACCGACCCGAGGGGCAGACGTATGAGCCAGTCTTACGATCGCGGAACCGTCGAGGACTTCGGCCGGTGGCGCGACTTCTCGGCGGGCATGTGGGCCTGGGTGTTTCACAAGTTCACCGGATGGGTCCTGATCGGCTATCTATTCACGCACATCGCCGTGTTGAGCACGGCCACTGCCGCCGATCCCGCCGTCTTCACGAACACCATCGGCGGCCTCGAAGCGTTACTGGTCGTACGGGTGCTCGAAGTCGGGTTGCTCGCCGTGGCCGTCTTCCACATCCTGAACGGCATTCGATTGCTGTTCGTCGATCTCGGCTTCGGACTGACCGCTCAGGACCGGACCTTCTACCTCTCGCTGGTGTTGACTGGCGCGATCACCGTCGCCAGCGTGCCGACGTTCCTCTCGGGGGCGATATAATGGCCGAATACTACTCGTCGTTCCAGCGCGGCGGCACGCGCTGGCTCCTCCAGCGGCTGACCGCCGTGTTCCTGATCGGCGTGCTGGCGTTTCACTTCCTGCTGTTGCACTTCGTCAACCACGCCGCCGATATCACCTTCTTCGGCACGCAGGCGCGGATGAGCCAGGTCGGCTACTTCGCGACGATGTGGCTGTTTCTCGTGGCCGCGACCTTCCACGGCGTCAACGGCGTCTACAACGCGCTCATCAACATGGGCCTCGAAGGGGGCCGCAAGCGCGCCGTCGGCGGGCTGTTGGCCCTGGCCGGCCTGCTGTTGGTACTGCAAGGCACCCGCGTCGCCCTCGCCATGACGAACCTCGTCTGACCATGAGTACGCAATCTTCCGACGACCCCGAGACCGACGAACAGGACGCGACCAGCGACGACACCGCCGCGGGACCGTCCCCCGGCGATCGCCGCCGCGCGGAGAAACGACGGCGACGGGCCGAACGCGACCGCGAGGCCGCCGCCGCGAGCGACGAGCGCGAGACGGTCCACCTCAAGGTGTTCCGGTACGACCCCGAGGTGGCGGACAAGCGCAAGCCGCGCTTCGACGACTTCCACGTCCCCTTCCACCAGGGGATGACCGTGCTGGACGCGCTCATCTACGCGCGCGATCACTACGACTCGTCGCTGACCTTCAGACACTCCTGCCGGCAGGCCATCTGTGGCTCGGACGCGCTGTTCATCAACGGCAGCCAGCGCCTCGGCTGCAAGACCCAACTGTCGGCGCTCGACCAGCCGGTGCGGATCGAACCGTTGCCCCACCAGGACGTGGTGAAGGACCTCGTCGTCGACATGGAGCACTTCTACGAGCAGATGGACGCGGTCGAACCCTTTTTCGATCCCGACGAACTGCCCGACGACGACCTCGAAGCGCAGCGCCAGAGCAAGGACAACTACGAGAAGATCAAACTGTCCACCCGCTGCATCTGGTGTGGCGCGTGTATGTCCTCCTGTAACATCGCCGCCGGAGACAACCAGTACCTCGGGCCCGCGGCCATCAACAAGGCCTACCGGTTCGCAATGGACGAACGAGAGGGCGACCACCGCAAGGAGGAGCGCATGGAGATTCTCGAGGACGAACACGGCGTCTGGCGCTGTCAGACCCAGTTTTCCTGTACCGAGGTGTGCCCGAAGGACATCCCCCTGACCGAGCACATCCAGGAACTGAAACGCGAAGCGGTCAAGAGCAACCTCAAGTTCTGGTGACTACCATGCACGAACACGCGAGGATTCGGTGATACCATGCACGAACACGCGAGGATTCGGTGATACCATGCACGAACACGACGTACTCGTCGTCGGCGCGGGCGGGGCCGGACTCCGGGCGGCAATCGCCGCCCACGAGGAGGGGGCCGACGTCGCGCTGGTGACGAAACTCCACCCGGTCCGGAGTCACACGGGCGCGGCCGAGGGCGGCATCAACGCGGCATTGCACCCCGAGGACTCCTGGGAACTGCACGCCTACGACACCATGAAGGGGTCGGACTACCTCGCGGACGCCCCCGCGGTCGAGACGTTCGCGAAGACCGCTCCCGAGGAGGTCGTCCAACTGGAACACTGGGGGATGCCCTTCTCGCGGGAGGACGACGGCACGGTCTCTCAGCGGCCCTTCGGCGGCCTCAGCTATCCGCGAACGACCTACGCCGGCGCGGAGACGGGCCACCACCTCCTGCACACGATGTACGAACAGGTGGTCAAACGCGGCATCGAGGTCTACGACGAGTGGTACGTGCTCGACCTCGCGGTGACCGACCACGACGACCCCACCGACCGGACGTGCCACGGCGTCGTCGCCTACGACATCAAGACGGGCACCATCGAGGGCTTTCGCGGCCGCGACGGGGTCGTCCTGGCCACCGGCGGTCCGGGGCAGGTGTTCGACCACACGACCAACGCCGTCGCCAACACCGGCGACGGCCCGGCGATGGCCTACCGCGCGGGCGTCCCCTTAGAGGACATGGAGATGATCCAGTTCCACCCGACGACGCTCCCCTCGACGGGCGTGCTCATCTCCGAGGGCGTCCGCGGCGAGGGCGGCATCCTCTACAACGACGACGCCGAGCGGTTCATGTTCGAACGCGGCTACGCCAACAACGAGGGCGAACTCGCCTCCCGGGACGTGGTCTCGCGGGCGGAGTTGACCGAGGTGAACGAGGGACGGGGCATCGAAGACGAGTACGTCCACCTGGACATGCGCCACCTCGGCGAGGAACGCATCGTCGACCGCCTGGAGAACATCCTCCACCTCGCGGAGGACTTCGAGGGCGTCGACGCGCTCGACGACCCCATGCCGGTCAAGCCCGGCCAGCACTACGCCATGGGCGGCATCGAGGTGAACGAGCACGGCCAGACCTGCATCGACGGCCTCTACGCCGCGGGTGAGTGCGCCTGCGTGTCCCTGCACGGCGCGAACAGACTGGGCGGCAACGCCCTGCCGGAACTGCTAGTGTTCGGGGCCCGGGCCGGCCGCCACGCCGCTGGCGTCGACCTCGGCGACCCGGAAATCGCGACGGGACCGACCGCCGAAAGCGAGCCCGGCACCGTCGACGCGCCGGTGGACCTGGGCGCAGTCGGGTCCGACGCCGCGACCGACGGCGGCGCGACGACCGCCAGCCCGGACGACGTCGTCGAGACGGCCGTCCAGCGCGCCCGGACCCGCGTCGACCGCCTCATGGAGCGCGACGGCGTCAACCACGGCGAGGTTCGGGCGAACATTCAGGAGACGATGACCGAACACGTCAACGTCTTCCGCCGGGAGGACGGCCTCCGGCGAGCGCTCGAAGACGTCCGTCGGGCCCGCGAGCGCTACCGCGACGTCGCGGTCGAGGACCCCTCCCGCACCTTCAACACCGACCTCATCCACACCATCGAGACGCGCAACGTCATCGACCTCGCCGAGGCCATCACCGTCGGCGCGCTCGCCCGCGAGGAGTTCCGCGGCGCACACTGGCGGGAGGCCCACCAGGAACGCAAGGACGACGAGTGGCTGAAACACACCCTGCTCGCCTGGAACGGCGGCGATCCCCGGCTGTACTACAAGCCGGTCCTGCTGGAAGCCGAGAAGACCTACGAGCCGAAAGAGCGATCGTACTAGAAGAACAGTGCCGGGACGGTGTGCCGGAAGACGTTGAGCGAGATGACGAACAGCAGGCCGACGACGAACCAGTTGAACGTCTTCTCGTCGATCTCTAATCCCCGCAGGTACGTGCCGGCGAGCAGACCCACGACGGTCACGACGGCGACGACCGATCCGAGCCAGAGCCGATAGGTCGTCAGGAGGTCGGTGAACAGGACCATCTGAACGATGCGGACGGTGAAGATCGTTCCCAGGACCATCGACAGGCCGCCGATGTACCGATCGACGTCTCGCTCGAAGGTATGAAAGTACGCGGGCAACAGCGGACCGAGGTTGGCGACGGCCAGCAGGAAGCCCTCGAGCAGACCGGCCACGCTGAGGGCGACGGGGTGGTGGGCCTGCTCGACGGTGACGAAGTTTTCGACGACCTGGAAGACGACGTACCCCAGCAAGACCAGCCCGATGAGGAAGGGGACGACGGGACCGGTGCGAAACTGCGCGAGGACGGACACGCCGACGACCGAGCCGACCGTCGCCAGCGCGAGCAGGAGCCACTCCTCGCGGACGAACGCCAGTCCCGTGTCGGTCTCGCCGATCTGGAACATGTTTATCATCCACGGCGGAATCGCCAGGACGACCACCGCGAGCGTCGGGTCGACGACCGACGCGAAGATGGGCGTCGCGACGAGGGCGTAGCCGAACCCGATCATCCCCTTGATTGCACCGGCGACGACCGCCACGACGACCAACAGCGCCAGCAGTTCGGGCGTGACCGTCGACTGGACGCCCCTCGTGACGTTCCCGAATCCGGGGAAGAACACGACCGAGCCAGCGACGACCGCGAGCGTCGCCAGCGCCATCACTACCTCGCGATACCGGAGATCGAGCAAGTTCGTGACGAACTGTCCACCGTCGAGTCGAGATTCGTGCGAGCTCATAGGCGTACTCGAAATCGAGCGTCGGCGCTCGTAGTGGCCGAATACAGGACCCCCAGGGGCTTCCGACTGTTCTCGTCGGTAAGATACGGCGCGATCCGCGGTCTCAATGAGAACGGGAGATCGGGCAGTAACGGCCGGTACGTGGGGAGAAACCGCCATTCTATCTGCCTATCGTCGACCTAGGTCGCGGCAAAAAACGAGCCGATTACGGCCGGTGCGACCGGCAACCGACCGCGATCACTGGAAGGTCCGGCCGACGGTCTCGTCGGGGTCGCCGAGCTGGGCTTCGTTGCGCTCGAAGCGCTGTTCGATCTCGGCGTACTGCTCGCGGGTTTCGGCGTCGACGCTGGGGCCGACCTCCTCGAGGGCCCGCTCGAAGTGTTCGGCCTTCACACGGACGTTGCCGACGCTGTCGTCCACCTCGTCGGGGTCGACGCTGTTGATGAACTCGCGGCTGGCGGCCATCGACGCCTCGCGGCAGACCGCCTCGATGTCGGCACCGACGTAGCCTTCCGTCCGGGCGGCCAGGTCCACGAGGTCGACGTCGTCGGCCAGGGGCTTGTGTTCGGTGTGGACCTCGAAGATGGCCTGGCGTGCGTCCTCGTCGGGGACGGGCACGTGGACGTGCCGGTCGAGGCGGCCGGGACGCAACAGCGCCGAGTCGATGAGGTCCGGCCGGTTCGTGGTGGCGACCACGACGACGTCTTCGAGTTCTTCGAGTCCGTCGAGTTCGGTCAGCAGTTGCGAGACGACGCGCTCGCCGACGCCGCTGTCGGAGGCGTGCCGTCCGCGCTCGCCCGCGATGGAGTCGATCTCGTCGAAGAACACCACCGTGGGCGCGTTCTCGCGGGCCTTGCTGAACACCTCGCGGACGCCCTTCTCGGACTCGC
>JBDGSB010000127.1:0-29943 GCA_042217765.1 Haloarculaceae archaeon
AGGCGTGGCCCTGGTGGTCCCGCCAGCAGAAGACACACCGCTCGTTGCACTTCACGACCGGCGTCATCTGGATGCACCGGTGCGATCGGATTCCGTAGAACGCGTGCTTGTAACACGTTCCCTCCCCGCGCATCGCGTTGGCCGTCCAGCCACAGGTCTGGGCCGCCGTGTGGTTCTCGTGGTGGTAGTCGGGCGAATCCACCTGTTTCGGCCCGTCTGCGTCACTCATGCTGGGGAGTCGTTCGGCGTGCGCGGGGAAAAACGCCCGGGTGTCGGCGTCGAACGGCACACGCGACCGGTCGTCGGCCAGGCGGCCTCCCACGCCGTACCGTCCCCGATGACGCGGACGTCACCCGGCGACGCCGTCGCCCCCTGGTGGCCCCGCAGACACCCGGTAGCGCCGCCGTCCGCGAGCGTTTATCCGTCCCGAACCACTCGCTTCGAATACGGGGTCGCCGCCGGCCGACACCGTCGCCGTGATTCCGGTGGAACTGTGCGGTCGGCGGCCAGGACCCGACGTCGTCACCGGTCGACGAGTGGCGACGCCGAAGAAACCATGCCCGCAACAAAGTCAGACTACCTACCCGAAGTAGACGTCGACGAATCGCTCGACGAACGACCCGACGACGAGACCGTCCAGCAGACGATCGAGAACCTGCGAGCGCGGGGGTTCGACGTCGTCCGCGTCGCCGCCCCCGACGTGCTGGACGAACTCCGCGACCGGATTCCCGACGGCGCGTCGGTGATGAACGGCCACTCGACGACCCTCGAAGAGGTAGGCTTCGTCGAGTACCTCGAAGACGGTGACCACGACTGGGAGAACCTCCACGAGTGGGTCCGTGGGGCCGACGACGACGCCGAACGCGCCCGTCGCCGTCGTGAGGCCCTGACCGCCGACTACTTCCTCGGCGGCGTCAACGCCGTCGCCGAGAGCGGCGAACTCGTGGCCGCCGACGCCTCCGGCAGTCGCGTCGGTGCCTACCCCTTCGCCGCGGCGAACCTCCTGCTGGTCACCGGAACCAACAAGATCGTTCCGGACACGGAAGCAGCTCGTGACCGCCTCGAATCGGTCGCCTACCCGCTAGAGGACGCTCGTGCACAGGACGCCTACGGCCAGGGGAGCGTGGTCGGGACGCAACTCGTTTACCGACACGAGGTCGAAGACGGCCGGACGACGGTCGTGCTCGTCGAGGACAGCCTCGGGTTCTAGGGCGACGCTCGTCCGTCGTCCGGCCGGCGGGACCGTCGGCCGATCACACCGTGATCCACTCGCTCGCCCACGAGTCGACTGCCTGGAAGATCGGACACAGCGACTCGGCCTTTGCGGTTTCGCTGTAGTAGGTCGCGACCGGCGCGTCCTCCTCGAGTCGACGTTCGATCAGTCCGTGATCCTGCAGGTCGTCGAGCACGCGAGAGAGCGTTCGCGAACTCGCGTCGGTCTCACGTTTGAGTTCGTTGAACCTGAGTTCGCCCTCGGTGTGGAGCGTGTACAGCACGCGCAGTCGCCACTCCGAACCGAGCTGGTCGAACGCCTCGCTCGCGCGCTTCCACTTCTCGATTCGCTCGCTGTCCTCGCTGGCGTAAACGTGGGTCCGTTCGGTCGACACGCCCGTCGGTACGACCCTCCCCCACAAAGTAGTTCGGATACGAACCTGGTTACCGATAGAAACCAAATTCGCGTCGGTTCGTCACCCCTAAACCGCCCCCCGGACAACGGGGGGTATGTTCCTCTCGCTTCGCGCGGAGGTCGAGGACGCCCTCACCGGGGCGCTAGCGTCGCTCGACCTCCCGACCGACGACCTCGGCATCGAGGAGCCACCGGAAGACGTCGACGCCGTGCTGGCGTCGAGCGTGGCCTTCCGACTGGCCGGCGATGTCGGCGCACCACCGCCGGAGGTGGCCGCCGACGTCGCGGCCGAGATCGACGCCGCCGACTACGAGTATATCGGCGCGGTCACGACCCAGGGACCGTACGTCAACTTCCTGCCGAGCGACCGC
Source organism: Haloarculaceae archaeon (assembly GCA_042217765.1). Classification (GTDB taxonomy): domain Archaea; phylum Halobacteriota; class Halobacteria; order Halobacteriales; family Haloarculaceae; genus JARUKX01. Next base: position 1,999 of record JBDGSB010000127.1, read on the forward strand.
TACCTGACGGCGACTCTGGCGGCCGCCCGGAGCGACGACTACGGCCGGCTCGACCCGACCGGCGAGTCCGTCGTCGTCGAGCACACCAGCGCGAATCCGACGGGGCCGGTTCACGTCGGTCGGGCACGCAACCCGATCATCGGCGATGCCGTCGCCCGCGTGCTTGACTTTGCGGGCTACGACGTCGAGACCCACTACTACGTCAACGACGCCGGTCGCCAGATCGCGGTGTTCACCTGGGCCTACGAGACGTTCGACGAGGACGACCTGCCCGACCCCGAACGAGACTCCCCGGAGTACGATCTCGTGCGCTACTACCGCAAGGGCAACGCCTACCTCGAAGACGCCGACCCCCAGGACGTCGAGGACGCCGAAGCGGAAATCGAGGGCATCCTACAGGGGCTCGAGGACGGCGACGAGGCGGTCTACGAGCGCGTCCGCGAGGTCGTCGACACGGTCCTTGGCGGGATGCGGGGGACGCTTTCTCGCCTTCCCGCGGAGTTCGACGAGTTCGTCAAGGAGACGCGATTCATGCGCGACGGCTCGACCGACGACGTCGTCGAGCGACTGAAGGACACCGACGCGGCCGTCTACGAGGACGACGCCTGGCAACTGGACTTTTCCGACATCGAGAAGAATCTCGTGTTCCTGCGCGCGGACGGCACGTCCCTCTATACCACCCGCGACCTCGCCCACCACGAGTGGAAGTTCGACACCTTCGACCGCGCCGTGACCATCCTCGGCGAGGACCACAAGCTCCAGGCTGAGCAACTCGACGCCGCGCTGGAACTGCTGGGCAACGACACCGGCCAGCTCCGGCAGGTGTTCTACTCGTGGGTCAATCTCCCCGAGGGCGGGATGAGCACCCGCGAGGGAACCGGCGTCGACCTCGACGACCTGCTCGACGAGGCCGTCGACCGCGCCCGCCAGGAGGTCGAGGACAGGCTCGGCTCGCGGCTGCGCGACGACGACCTCACCGACGAGGACGTCGAGCGCATCGCCAGACAGGTCGGTATCGGCGCGGTCCGCTACGATATCGTCTCGAAACAGCCCACGAAGGGCATCACCTTCGAGTGGGAGCGGGCGCTCGACTTCGAGGCCCAGTCCGCACCGTACGTGCAGTACGTTCACGCACGCGCTTGCGGCATTCTCGACGAGGCGCACGAGGCCGGACTGCAAGTCGACGTCGACGACGCCTCGGACGTCGCCGCGACCGCCCTCGATCACCCCGCCGAACGGGACCTGTTACGGGTCATCGCGCGCTTCCCTGCGGTCGTCGAGACGGCCGCCGAGGAACTCCAGCCACACCAGGTGGCGACCTACACCCGCGAGTTCGCCGAGACGTTCAACGCCTTCTACCGCGAGTGTCCCGTGCTCGACGCCCCCGAACGAGAGCGGGCGGCCCGGCTCGCGCTGGTCGCGGCCGCGCGGAACGCGGTCGCCAACGCGCTGGGCCTCCTCGGCGTCGAAGCGCCGGCGTCGATGTGATCAGTTGAACAGCCCGAACGTCCCGTCGTCCTCGTCGGTCGCTTCCGAGTCGTCGTCCGCGTCGGCCGTCGCCGTCTCCTCCTCGTCCGGTCCCTCAGCGGTCGCCATCTCGTCGGTCGTGGCGACGTAGTCGTCCTCGAACCACGCGGACTCGTAGACGACGTCGATGGTCTCGGGATCGGTCGCCTTGAACATCAGGCTCTCGAGGACGTTCGCGAACTTCTTGTAGGCCTCGGCGGCCGGACTTCGCGGGGAGTTCAACACGAGCGGTTCGTCGACGGTCGCGGCGACGTCCTCGGGAACGGTCGCCAAAAGCGAGACGTCGACCGCCGATTCGAGGGCTTCGACGTCCGTGTTCTCCTTCACGCGCGTCACCAGGGTCCCCAGGACGGTCCCGTCGAGTCGGTCGGCGAGTTCGCGCGTCTTCGCGGCGTCGCCCATCGCGACTTCGTCGGGCGTGGTGACGACCACGATGCCGTCGGCCAGTCCGAGCGGGACCGTGGTCTCGTGGCTCAGCCCCGCACCGCTGTCGACGATGACGACGTCGTAGGCGTTCCGGAGCGTCTTGACGACCTTCTTGAGGTTGGCCGGATCCGCGTCCGCGAAGGCTTCGAGGCTCTGCTCGCCCGGAACGATCGTGATGCCGGCCTGTGCCTGCTGGAGCGCGTCGCTGACCGCGCGGCCGCCCGCGAGGATCTCGTGGATGCTCGTGTCCACGTCGACGCCGAGCATGGCGCTGAGATTCGACATGCCGAGGTCGGCGTCGATCACGACGACGTCGTAGCCGGCCTGCTCTAAGGCCGCGGCGACGTTGACCGCCGTCGTGGTCTTGCCGACACCCCCTTTTCCGCCGGCGACGGTACAAACGTAACCCACCATTGGTCGTAATTTACCCATGGTACTGGCAGTCATATAAACCCGCCCCTCCGTTCGTCCGGCGTTCGTCGTAGCGCCGCTTCGCTCGTCGCGGTGAATCACCGCTCGTCGCAGTGAATCTCCGCTCGTCGTCCGGTTCGACGCGTGCGCGATCAGGGTCCTGGCATGTAGCGGACGCTGACGACGCCGTCGGCCGACCGGACCTCGACGCGTTCGACGCCGAGGCGGGCGGCCCGCTCGACGGTCGCCTCGTCGTCGAGCACGTCGGCCACGGCCTCGTCGGTCCGGTCGTCGGGCACCGTCAGGACGTGAATCTCGCCGCTTCCGGCCCGTTCCGTGCGGGTGAGGTCGCCCACGGACTGCTCGGTCGCGAGGTCACGCTCCTGGCGCGTCGGCGGTTCGTCGCTCCGTTCGACGGTGACGGTCCAGCGGTCGTCGATCTCGATCACCTCGTAGGTGACCTCCATCGGCGGTTCGGGCCGTAGCGTCGCCTCGACGACGTCGCCGGCCTCGACGCCGGGGTTGTCCCCCAGCGTCAGCACCTGCTGGTCGGTCACGTCCCGCAGGACCGCCGACTCGTCGTCGGCGTTCGTGACGAGGAACCGTCCGGATCGCATGCCCGTCCGTATCCGCCGGGGACTCTTGCGCGTTACGGACCGGGACGAGCACGGAGCGTCGGGCGCGAGCGACCCGAATCCGTATCAGGAGAGCCGCCGGTGGACCGCGAGGATGATGGCGACCGCGACCAGTGGCGGCACGACGCCAACCGTGTCGGAAAGCGCGTACAGGGCGTGGACGACCGGTTGGAACACACCCGGCTGGGCCGACGGACAGGTCCGCTGGCCGTCCAGGACGAAACAATCCGGCATACCCACGACGGCCCCGAGGTACAGCGACGCCAGGAACAGGTATCCGGCGAGGGCGTGGGCGGCGTCGGTTCCGTCGGTGGACTCGCCGCGGCGATGGGTGCGGGCGACCAGCACGACCGGCGCGACCACCGGCGCGACGACGGCCAGGCCGATCAGGACGAGAAAGGCCCGCGAGAACGAGAACGTCGCACCGCCGACGCCGACGGTGTGGCCGACGAGGACGACCAGCGCGAACCCGAACAGCAGCGCCAGCCCTGCCGCGAGCAGGCCGCCCACGACGACGTAGGACCGAAACAGCCGGGAGTCGCTCGCGCGGAAGGCGTAGGGGAACGTCCCCAGCATCCCCGAGTACGCGTCGTTGCTCTCCCCGGTGGCGCTCATCGGTTTGGCGTTGGACCGTCCCGGGGTTAAGCCCCCCGGTTCGTCTGGAACGACCGGGTGGCTTGGAGAGCGGGCGGTCCGTCTGGAACGACTGGATGGCCTGGAGTTCGCTTGGACAACGATTTCCCGTCCGCTCCCGAGCGTACGCGTATGGACGTAGACATCGGTAACGCGCTCGCGTCGGTCGCCGACCCGGGTATCGACCGGGAGGCCCTGGACGAACTCGACGAGCGGGTCGCGGACGCCCACGACCGAATCGCCGCCGGCCGTGCAGACGGGGCGTTCGGCTACGCCGCGTTGAATCTGCCCGACCGAACCGATCCCGGGGAGATACGCGCGGCAGTCGAGCGGTTCGACGACCCGGCGGCCGTGCTGACCGTCGGCATCGGCGGCAGCGCCCTCGGGGCGGCGACGATCACGGCCGCGTTGGACGACGGGGCCGGCCCCGACCACTACGTACTGGACAACGTCGATCCCGCCGACGCGCGCCGGACGCTCGCGGAACTGCCGCTGGCCGACACCGTCGTCAACGTCGTCTCGAAGTCGGGCACGACCGCCGAGACGCTGGCGAACTTCCTGGTCGTCCGGGCGGCGATGGCCGACGCGGACGTCGACTGGACCGACCGCACGCTCGTCACGACCGGCGACGCCGGGCCGCTTCGTGACCTCGCCGACGAGCACGACCTCCCGGCGCTGTCCGTTCCCGAAGGCGTCCCCGGCCGCTTCTCGGCGCTGTCCTCGGTGGGACTGGTCCCGGCGGCGTTGCAGGGCCACGATCTGGACGCGATCCTGGCCGGCGGGCGGGACGGGGCCGACGCGCTCGCGCCGTCGCTGTACGACTGCCCCGCCTACGCCTACGGCGCGGTCGCCTACGCGCTCGACCGACGCGGTGCGACCGTCGACGCGATGATGCCCTACGCGGAGTCCCTCGAGTCGTTCGCGGAGTGGTTCGCACAGCTGTGGGCCGAGAGCCTCGGCAAGGACGGCCAGGGACAGACGCCCGCCCGGGCGCTGGGCGCGACCGACCAGCACTCGCAACTGCAACTGTACCGGGCCGGCCCGCGGGACAAACTCCTCACGCTGGTTCGGCCGGCCGCCCGCGACGACCTGGCCGTTCCCGAGACGGACGTCGACGACCTCGCGTATCTGGGCGGGCACGGTCTCGGCGACGTGCTAGACGCCGAGTTCGAGGCCACCGAGGCCAGCCTCGCCGCCGCCGGCGTCCCGAACGTGCGCATCGAGATCTACGCGGTCGAGGAGCGCTCGGTCGGGCGACTGCTGTACGACATGGAGGCCGCGACGGTGCTCGCGGGCGAACTCTACGGCGTCGAGACGTTCACCCAGCCCGCCGTCGAGTGGGGCAAACGCGCCGCCCGCGGCCTGCTCGGCGGGGGCGACTTCGAGGAGGCCGACGCCGTCGCCGACAAGACGACGCTACTCGTGGAGTGATCGTGGCTCGATCGTCGAGTGGTCGTCGAGCACTCGTCACCCGGTATCGAGTCGGTCGCGGACGCGACCGAGCGTCGCCAGGACCGGCAGGAACGCGAGGCCGCCGACCAGAAAGGGCAGCCAGTAGCCGACCCCGGTGTACAGTGCCCCGGCCGTCGTCGGACCGACCGTCCGTGCGAGGCTGCCGGCGCTCTGGGTCAGTCCGAAGGCTCCGCCCTGGGTGTTCTCGTCGACGCTGGTGGAGACGAGCGCGTTCAGCGAGACGTTCGTCAGTGCGTTGCCCGTCGCCAGCACGGTGAGGTTCGCGAGCAGGACGAGCACGCCCGCGGGAACGACGGGAAGCGACGCGGACACGGGACCGACCGGGGGCACGAGCCAGCCCAGGGTCGGGGCGACCGGGACGGCCGCGAGCGTCACGACCTGGATGGCGGCCCCGGCCACCGCCAGCCGGTACTCCCCGAACCGGGCGACCAGCGGGCCGACGAGTCGCCCCTGAACGACGGCGATGACGACGCCGAGGTACGCCAGCAGGTACGCGTTGGCGGCGGGACCGTAGCCGAACAGGTCGTTCGTGAAGAAGACGAACTGGCTCTCTAGCGCCGAGAACGCGAACGACGCCGTGAAGAAGGCCACGACGAGCGCGCCCAGGACGGGGGTCCGGAGCGCGTCGACGAGGACGGCGACGCGGCCACGCCGGTCGGGAACGACCGTCGACTCGCGGTCGCGCCGTCGCGACTCGGGCAGGAACGCGACCGCGGCCACGAGGTTCGTCGCCGTAATCAGGGCCGCGGCGAAACTCGGCAATGTGAACTTCGAGACGGGGACGACGGTCGGCGCGAGACGCCCGACGATTGCGACGACGGGCGGGCTGGACACGAGCCCGCCGATGGCCGGCCCGAAGACGAACCCGAGGCCGAACGCCGCTCCGAGCAGTCCCAGTCCCTTCGCGCGGTCCTCGGGCGGCGTGACGTCCGCGATGTACGCCTGGGCGGCGGCGATGTTCCCGCCCATCGCGCCCGCTAGCAACCGTGAGAGAAACAGCACGGCCAGCACCGGGACCGCCCCGACCGCCAGCCGCGGCGCGGCACCGAACAGCGTCCAGGCGAGGACGCTCCCGGTCAGCGACAGCAACAACACCGGCCGGCGACCGCGTCGGTCCGAGATGCGCCCGAGAAGCGGTGCGGCCAGAAACTGCATCCCGGAGTAGGAGGCGATGAGCAGGCTCCCGACGAACTCCGAGGCCCCGTAGGCCTCCGCGTACAGCGGAATGACCGGGATGAGAATACCGAATCCCAGCAGGTCGACGAACACGACGACGAACAGCGTCAGGAGGGCGCGACGGCGGTTCTCGACTGACACACCGTTCCCTTCGCGGGCCGGTCAGGTAACGACAGCGGTCCGTCGGTTGCGATCCGGCGGCCGGCGCCGATGGAGCCCGCGGCTCGCGGCGAACGCACTCGCTCGGTGGGTGCCACGTCGACAGCGAACGAGTACGGAACGGGCGTCTTCGGCCGGACTAGGCGTAGCGTTCCAGTTCGGGCCGGTCGAGGTCGTCGAGGACGTCGTCGGCGACGTCGTCGAGCAGGCGTCGGCCCTCGCCGGTGACGCGGCGACCCTCGCCCTCTGCGGTCTCGACGTAGCCGGCGTCTTCGAGTTGGATCAGGATGGTCCGAATGATCTTGCCGCTGGCTTCGGTCTTGTGACTCGGACGGACCTGGTAGCGGTTCGTTCCCTGCTTGGCGTCGCCGTAGGCGGTTTGGAGCGAGCCGACGCCGACGGGACTGTCGACGGCGACCTTCCGGAGCAGGCTCGCGGCACGGACTTGCCAGAAGTCGTTCTGTTCGGGGGGGAGTTCGCGGCCGGTACCGGTCTTCGTGTAGGCGGCCCAGTCGGGTTCCTCGACTGCGCCCTCGTCTGTGAGTCGTTCCGCGACGGCCTCGATGAGGTCCTCCACGGGGACGTCGTACAGCGTCGTCATTGAGGGTTCGTTTCCCGTGGCGTCATAAAAGCACATCGTTATCCCGGCACCATCGGTATCCGGCCAGCCCGATTGTGCGCGAGCGAACACACGTCACCGATTCCGAATCCGGTGTCACCGATTCCGAATCCGGTCGGCACCCAGGACGCTCGCCACGCCGCCGCCGACGACGAGGGGCAGCCAGTAGGTCGCGCCACGATACAGCAACACGGCCGACAGCGCGACGTTCGCGGGGACGCCCGCAGTCGGGACCAGAAGCGTCACTAGCACCGTCTCGATGGCTCCCGACCCGCCGGGGAGTGGCGTGATGCCAGCGATGGCGGCCACCGGGACCACGAGCACGACCGCCGAGACGGGAACGACCGCACCGAGGGCGTACAGCGACAGCCACAGTGCGGCCGCCAGCGTCAGCCAGCCGAGACCGGACAGCGTCATCGAGAGCACGAGCGTGCGTCGGTCGGCGGCGACGCGGTCGATGGCCGTGAAAAAGCCCTCGATTCGGTCCTCGACGACGTGTGGCGAGGGCGGCGAACGGCCGGGGACCACCCGCGCGAGCGTCCGGACCAGCGGCGTGACCGCACGGACGACGGCGGCTTCGAGTTCGTAGCGGTAGCGCCAGCCGAGATACGCGCCCACGGGCAACGCCACGGCGAGGACCACGATGGCACCGGCCGCGAACAGGAGGTTGCGTCCCAGTCGCACTGCGCCGGCGGTGAGGAAGGTAAACCCGACGATGGCCAGCCCGATGGAGGGGACGAAGTGCAGCGTGTCGACGCTCGCGATGGCCGCGAGCCCCGTCTCGTACTCGGCGTCGGCGGCCTGGGAGATGAGCAACGCGCTGACCGGCTCCCCGCCGGCCTGACCGAACGGCGTGACGTTGTTGGAGAACACGGCGGCGCTGAACACTAGAATCGCCGTGTGCGCCGGCAGCGGCGAGCCCAGCGCGGACAGCACGGTCTTCAGTGCGAGTCCCCACAGCGACAGCCAGACCACCGCGACGAGGACGACGAGCGGTATCACCACCACTCGCGCCTCGGTCAGGGCGTCGACGACGTCTCCGACGCCGACCACAGCGACGAGCACTGCCAGGACCGCCAGCGCACCGGCGAAGCCCGCGAGCGTCGCCCAGCGGTCGCCGTCCATATCTGATCGGTCGCCCGTCCGCGGCTTGAACCCTCCGGCATGGATTCGTCGGCTTCCTGGCGGAGAACTTTACCCGTCCGGAACGCAACGGCGAGCATGGACGAGCGGACCGCCCTCGCGATGCTCGCCGAACGCCTGCCCGACGCGGGCGACGACGCCGCCGTCGTCGACGGACTGGTGCTGACGACGGACATGCTCCACGAACGGACGGACTTCCCGGACGGAACGACCCGCTACACCGCGGGCTGGCGGGCCGTCGGCGCGTCGCTGTCGGACGTCGCCGCGATGGGGGCCGAGGCCGTCGCCGCGGTCGCGGTTTACGGCGCGCCGGCCTTCGAGGCGGCCGACCTCGGGGCGTTCGTCGACGGGGCCTGCGACGTCTGTGCGACGGTCGGGGCGTCCTACGTCGGCGGCGACCTCGACGACCACGCGGAGTTCACCGTCGCGACGACGGCGCTCGGGCGGACCGACGCCCCCGTGCGACGGTCGGGTGCCAGTCCCGGCGACGGCGTCTACGTGACCGGGACGCTCGGCCGTTCGGGCGCGGCGTTGCGGTACTTCCAGCGCGGCGACCGCGAGCGAGCGAACGACCTGTTCCGATTCCGGCCGCGGGTCGCCGCCGGCGTCGCGCTCGGGGACGTCGCCACCTCGATGATGGACTCTAGCGACGGCCTGGCGCGGTCGCTCCACCAACTCGCGGCCGCGAGCGACGTCGGATTCGCCGTCGAGACGCCGCTGCCGGTCGACGAAACGGTCGACGCGGTCGCGACCGACGCCGACGACCGCCGCGAACTCGCAATCTCGTTCGGCGAGGACTTCGAACTCGTGTTCACCGCGCGGCCAGCCGACGTCGACGCCGTTCGCGGCGACCTCGACGTCGCCGTGACGCGGATCGGGACCGTGACCGACCCCGGCGACGACCCCGTGACGCTCGACGGTGCGCCACTGGCCGACGAGGGGTACACGCACGGGCGAACCGGCTGAGGCCGCCGGCTCGACGGGATTCAGAACGGCCGCGGGAGCGCGAACGGCACGGGGTGGATCTCGATCGGGATCGGCGTGAAACACAGCAGGCCGAGCGCGAAGGTGATCACTCCGAGCAGTTTCCGGCGGCGATCGAGCGGATCGTCGTCGATGGGCGTCGCCGGGCCGGCGTAGGCCAGTCCGAGCGCGAATACGCCCCAGATGGCCCACAGGACGACCGCGTTGGGCGCTGCCTGTAGAACATAGAGGACGCCTGCCAGCCCGAACAGGACGGCGGGGACTGCGGCGGCGACGGTCTCCTGGCGAGGTCCGAGGATGGCCCGGACGATGTGGCCGCCGTCGAACTGCCCGACCGGAAGGAGGTTCAGAAACGTCACGAGCATCCCGGCCCAGGCCCCGAAGATGACCGGGCTGGCGGCCAGCCCCTCCCCGTAGGTCAGCGGCTGGCCGGTTGCCCACGCGAGGAACTTCAGCAACAGCGGGTAGTGGATGTACACCGTCGCCGTGTTGGAACTCTGCAGGACCGTCTCGGGCACGCGAATGGGGTCCATGTAGAGGCCGATCGTGCCCACGATGACCGTCGCGACGAGGCCCGCCAGCGGACCGGCCGCGCCGATGTCGAACAGCGCCGTCCGGTCGGGGATGCGGCCGCGCATCCGGATGACCGCGCCGGCCGTGCCGAGCAACGACGGGAACGGGATGAAATACGGCAGGCTCGCGTCGACGCCGTGGTAGCGGATCAGCACGTAGTGACCCATCTCGTGGACCGCCAGCACGCCCAGTATCGCGGCGACGAACGGCCAGGCACCGAGGATGGCCAGCGGGTTCGACGACAGATCGATGTAGTACCACTGCGTGCCGACGAACAGCGTCGAGGCGACCGTCAGCAGAAAGAAGACGACGTTCAGCCACGGGATTCCGTCGATACCCGCCGATCGCGGGCGTGCCACGAGGACGTATCGCGATCCCAGCGGACCGCTGGTCCGCCGCCGAAGCGTGACCTCGTAACCCAGGTCGCGAAACAGCGGCCACAGCGTCTCCTCGATGGTCTGTGGGTCGACGCGAGGTGTCCCGACGTAGTGGAGTTCGTCGCCGCGCTCCTGAACGTCGGCGACGTGAAAAACCGACTCGACGTCCTCGACGGGAGGACCGTCACTCGGGAACCGCGTCTCTGCCATCGCCGTCGCTAGGCGACGGGCGTGGATAAATCCACGGACACTGGACGGTCGTCGGCTCGATCGTCGGTCGACAGTCGCCGCTCAGCGACCGATGGTCCAGCGGAAAACGCGAGCGACGACGTAGCGGGGGATCAGGGCGGCTACGCCGGCTCGACGCGCCAGGTCGTCGCGCTCGTGTACGACCACTTCTCGACCTGGAGGTCACCTGCCGATTCGCGGAGTTTGACCATCAGGGCACCGATCTCTTTCGGCGACAGACCGACCTCGTCGGCGATAAACTTGCTCTTGAAGTACATCTCGCCGTCTGCGGCCTTCTCCTTCAGGAAGTTCCGCAGCCGATCTTCCTTCGAGAGGTCTTCGTCGGTGGAGGGCTGTGTTGTCGCGCTCATGCTTCAGTTACCCCCTTGTTCCCAAAGGTGCTTATAAAGGGGTGAACCTTCGCGTCGCTTCGGCTGCTTTCAGCGATTTTGGCGGCTAACTGATTGGCGAGTTACATTTTACCACGTTTTTATATCGCTTTAGATCTTTCAAAACCGATTCTGTGGGCGTTTCACGTTTCACGAAATCCATCCATTCGGGGCTCTTTTCACGCCGGCGGACGCGTCCGTCACTCAGTCTCGTGGACCCAGAACGTCTCGTCGGTCGTGACTTCCTTCTTGAAGATCGGGACCTCGTCTTTGAGACGGTTGATGCCGTCGCGCACCGTTTCGAAGGCCTGCTCGCGGTGGCCGGCCAGGACCACGACGAAGACGATGTCCTCGCCGTACTCGATGACGCCGGTCCGGTGGTGCATGCACACGCCGTGGACGTCCTCGCGATCGGACAGTTCGGTGCTGATCGCCTCCATCTTCCGTTCGGCGACGCCCTCGTACTTCTCGAACTCGAGACGCTCGGTCGGCTCGTCGTCGGGTGCGTCCTTCGCGCGGACGCGGCCGGTGAACGTCGCGATGGCTCCCGCGCGCTCGGCGTCGGGTGCGGTCGTGACGCGTTCGACGAGCGACTCGAGGGTTTCGTAGGGTTCGGTCTCGGCCAGCGCCTCGATCACCTCGTCGACGGCGAGCATCTCCGCCGCCTCGACGCGAGCGAGCACGTCGCCGGGGTAGTCGACGTCGCCGACGACGACGCCCGGGACGGTCGCGTTCGCGAACCCCTCCAGGACGGCGTAGTCGTAGTCAGGCGCGAGGTCGTCGAGCGTGGCGTCTAGCGTCCGGTCGGTTCCGGTCGCCGACCAGGTGCCGTCGTCGCTGAGACCGTAGGTGGCGTCGCTCGGGCGTTCGCGGCGATCCGGGACCGCGCCGTCGGTGGTCGCCGACTCGAGTCGGACGACGTGAGCGACCCGTCCGTCCTCGGCGAGCCGATCGGTTATCCGCTCGGCCAGCGCGTCCGTGTCCGCGTCCGGTGCTCCGACGATACCGAGTGTTCGCATGTCCGGACAGTGGGCGAGCAACGGTTTGTAGGCTTCGCTCGCGTGTTCGTCGATCCGGCGGATCGAGAGGACGTCCGTCGACCCGTCGGATCGAGAGGACGTCCGTCCGCCCAACGGACCGAGGAGACAACCCTTAAGACCGGTTCGGGGCTACGGCGACCCAATGAACGTCGTGATTTCGATCGGCGGCAGCGTACTCGTCCCGGAGGTCGGTTCCGGGCGCGTCGAACGGTACGCGACCGCTCTGACGGAACTGGACGCGACCGGCCACGACCTCGCGGCGGTCGTCGGCGGCGGTCCGACCGCACGGGAGTACATCGGCGCGGCGCGCGAACTGGGGGCCAACGAGATTGAACTCGACAACCTCGGTATCGCGGTGACGCGGCTGAACGCCCGCCTGCTCGTCGCCGCCTTCGAAGACCAGGCGACGCCGACGCCACCGCGAGACCTCGACGCCGCACGCGAGGCGATGCACCGCGGCGACGTCCCGGTGATGGGCGGTACTGCGCCGGCGCACACGACCGACGCCGTCGCCGCGTCGCTGGCCGAGTACGTCGACGCCGACCTCCTGGTGTTGGCGACCAGCGTCGACGGCGTCTACGACGCGGACCCCTCCGCCGATCCCGACGCCCGGAAGTTCGAGACGATGAGCGTCGACGACCTCGTCGACGTCGTCGCGGACATCGAGATGGCCGCCGGAGCCAACGCGCCCGTCGACCTGCTGGCGGCGAAGGTCATCCAGCGTGCGGAACTCGACACCGTGGTCGTCGACGGCACCGACCCCGACGGCGTCGTAGCAGCCATCGAGGGCGACCACGACGGCACCGAGATCCATCCGGCCGACGCGACGGGGTCGTCGGGACACGACGGGGACGATGTCTGAACGCGACCCCTACGACGTCGGCTCTAGCAGGGATCGGGCGTTCTGGGCCGACGCCGTCGCGGACGTCATCGAGGCGCGCGACCCCGAGGACCCGATCGTCATCAAAGGCGGCGTCTCGCCGTCGGGAGTCCCCCACGTCGGCCACTTCAACGAGATCATGCGCGGCTACTTCGTCGCGGCGGCGCTTCGCGATCGCGGTCACGAGGTCCGGCAGGTGTTCACCGCCGACGACAAAGACCGCCTGCGGAAGGTTCCTCGGCGGCTGGCAGACCTCGACTGGAACGTCGTGGGACTCGGCGAGGTCGACGCCGGTGTGCTCGGGCGCAACCTCGGGAAACCCTACACCGACATCCCCGACCCCTTCGGGTGCTGTGACTCCTACGGCGCGCACTTCACGAACCTCCTGAAAGCCAGCGCCGAGATGGTGGACGTGCCCATCGAGTTCGTCTCGAACACGGACCTGTACGAGCGTGGCGAGTTCGAAGCGGTCACGCGCCACGTCCTCGACCGTCGCGAGACGGCCCGCGAAGTCCTCGCACACTACCAGGACAAGGTCGACGACGACTACGTCCCCTTCTTCGCGCAGTGTAGCGAGTGCGGGCAGTTGACCGAGACGATCACCGCGGTCGACCTCGACGCGGGCACCGTCGAGTACGTCTGCACCGACAGCGAGGCCGACGGCGACACCATCGCCGGCTGTGGCCACGAGGGAACGGCGACGCTCCGGGAGGGGAAACTCCCCTGGCGCTTCGAGTGGCCGGCCCAGTGGGAGATCCTGGGCGTGGACTTCGAGCCGTTCGGCAAGGACCACGCCGAGGGCTCCTGGCCCAGCGGCCAGGACGTCGCGCGTAACGTCCTCGGTATCGAGCCGCCGGTGCCGATGGTCTACGAGTGGTTCACGCTCAACGGCGAGCCGCTGTCGTCGTCGTCGGGCAACGTCATCACCGTCGCGGAGATCCTGGAGTTGCTCGAACCGGAGGTGTTCAAGTACTTCTTCGTCAAGGATCCGAAGAAGGCACGGGACTTCGACGTCGCCCACCTCGATCAACTGGTCGACGAATTCGATCGCTTCGAGCGAGTCTACTTCGGCGAGGTCGACGCCGACGCGGACGAACGCGAACTGGCCGAACGCGCGTATCCGATGCTCGTCGCGGAGCCCAACCCCGATCGGATTCGAATTCCCTACACGTTCGCGGCCGTCCTGGGCATGACCGACGACCCCGACCTGCGCGAGGAGATCGCCCGACGTGAGGGACACGTCCCCGACGACGCTGCCCCCGAGAACGTCGCGGCCGCACTCGCACGGGTCGAGCGGGCGCGGACGTGGGCACGACGAACCGACAACGCGTTCAACTACGAACTCAAGCGCACGGAACTGCCCGACGTCGAGTTCGACGGAGCGACCGAGGCGGCACTCGACGAACTGGCCGACTTCGTCGCCGCGGGCCACGACGGCGAGGCTATCCAGGGCGAAATTTACGAGACGGCAAAGCGCCACGACGTCGACGTCGGCGAGTTCTTCGCGGCGGGATATCAGTTGTTCTTCGACGACACCGAGGGACCGAAACTCGGACAGTTCCTCGCGAAGGTCGACCGCGAGTTCGTCGTCGATCGACTCCGACGACGGCGATAGGCAGGCGACGGCGGTCTCGACCGCCGAACCAAACCCTCTTGAACCGCAGGACCGTCCGTTCGAGTAATGGTACGCCCCCTGACGTGGGTACTCGTGGGTATCGTCGCCTACACCGTCGGGGCGATGGCGCTTCGATCGCGTGGGCTGTTGCCGTCGTTCGTTCGGGTACAGGGTCCGATCACGACGATACACACCAAACACGGCCGTGCCGTCCTCGACTGGCTGGCGTCGCCGCGGCGGTTCTGGCGCGCCTGGGGCAACCTCGGCGTCGGCGCGGCGCTGGTGGTGATGGTCGTCACCTTCCTGGCGACGCTGTCGTCGGGCGTCCAGTCGATCCGCCAGCCGACGGCCGGCCCGATACGAAACCCGCAGAACGTCCTCGTCATCCCGGGGGTCAACGACTTCCTGCCGCTGTCGGCGGCACCGGAGATCGTCGCCGGCCTGTTGATCGGCCTCGTCGTCCACGAGGGCGGCCACGGACTGCTGTGTCGCGTCGAGAACATCGACATCGACTCGATGGGCGTCGCGCTGTTCACGGTGATCCCGGTCGGCGCGTTCGTCGAACCCAGCGAGGAGAGCCGCGACAGGGCCGACCGCGGCAGCCAGACCCGGATGTTCGCCGCCGGCGTCACCAACAACTTCGCGATCGCCGTCCTGTCCTTTCTCCTGCTGTTCGGGCCCGTCGCGGGCTCCATCGCGGTCGTCGACGGCGTCCCGGTCGGCGACACCGTTACTGGGTCGGCCGCCGCGCGGGCCGGCATCGGACACGGCGACGTCATCACCCGCGTCAACGGCACCCGGATTCACGACGAACGCTCCTTCGAGCGCGAACTCGACCGCGTGGACGGCACGCACGTCGCCGTCGGGCTCGAATCCGGCGAGACCGTCACCGTCGAGCGGTCGCTGCTTGTGACCCGGGCGGTCGCCGACGTCCTGCCGGGCATTCCGTTGCGCCGCGGGCAGCCGTTGCGCGTGGTATCGATCAACGGCACCGCCGTCGACACCGAACAGGCGTTCCAGCGCGCCGTTGCCAACCGGACGGTCGTCGACTTGCGGACCAACCGCGGCAACGCCACGTTCCCGGTCGGGGCCTACGCGGTGTCGACGACCGAAGACGGTCCGCTCGCTCGGGCGGGTGCCCCGGCCGACGAGTCGTTCGTCATCACGCGGGTCGACGGCCGGCGGACGCCGAACGTGACCGCGCTCGAAGACGTCCTCTCGACGCGCCAGGCGGGCGAAACCGTCCCGGTCGAACTCTACCGAAACGGCGATCGACACGTCTACCGGGTCACGCTCGACGCCGCCGCCGACCGACAGGGAGCCGTCGTCGGCGTCCTCGTCCGGGAGGGCTACAGCGGTCTGGTGGTCGACGACTTCGGACTCGACCGGTACCCGGCCGAGCAGTTCCTGGCGGCGCTCGACGCGCCGGGCTTCTCGCTCGGGAGCTTCGTCAACGGCGAGTTCATCCGCCAGGTCATCGTGTTGCTCGTGTTGCCGTTCTGGAGCACGTTCGGGGCCGCGGGCGCGTACAACTTCGCGGGATTCACCGGCCCGGTCACGAACTTCTACGTCCCGGGGAACGGACCGCTGTCGTTTCTCGGCGGCGGCGTGTTCCTGCTGGCGAACCTGCTGTTCTGGACGGGCTGGGTCAACCTCAACCTCGGGCTGTTCAACTGCATCCCCACGTTTCCGCTCGACGGCGGGCACATCCTCCGGACGAGCACCGAGGCACTGGTCTCGCGGTTGCCAATAGCCGACGGCCGCCGTCTCACCGGCGCGATCACCACCTCCGTGACCGTCGTCATGCTGTCGGCGCTGTTCCTGATGGTGTTCGGCCCGCAGCTGCTATCGTAGTGGCCGGCTATTCCTGTGATCGGTGCGTCGGGTCGACCCGGTCGCTCCCCCGTCAGAACTCGCGGCGAATTGGTAACGATTATACGCCACCCAACCAAGGCTCAGCATATGCAACGACGAGCCGCGGCGATGTATTTCGTGTTCTTCGTTCTGGTCGGGGCGGGTGCGTACGCCCTCCTCGTGACCGCGCCGGTGCCCCACGTCACGTTCGACCAGCAACCGAAGTACGCGGCCAACGACTCGTTCACCATCGACGGCCAGAGCTACACGGTCGCAGAGATCACGACGGAGACCGAAAGCGGCGGACACGGTGGCGGTACGACGACGAAGACGGTCGGCAAACTCTCCTGGACGGAGACCGATGTTCCGCTCACCGCCACCGTCGATAACGGGACCGAGGTGTCGCGCGCGAACACGACCTACCAGCTCCGCACGCGGCCCAACGAGTCGGCGTTCGTACTGCGCCAGCAGCGAAACGTGTCCGCCGTTCTGGCCGCCGACGACCGCGTCCGCAACGAGACGGCCACCATCGGGAACCAGCGGTACGTCGTGTTCGAAGACCAGCAGACGCTGGTGCCGCTGTCTCAGTACCTCCCGCCGGCGGACACGATCACCTACGAGGTGGGCAACGAGTCGTACCCCTACGAGGGCCATCCGACGACGGTCACCGCCGTCTCGGCGGACGGGGTGACGCTGAACTGGACCGGCTCACAGGACAGGTCCGCGGACCTCTCGCAGGGCGGGAACGTCACGCTCAACAACGAGACGTACTTCGTCCACTTCCCCAACACCGAGTCCGTCCAGGTACTCTCCGTCCAGCAACACTACGGCGACTACCAGCACCAGCTCGCCGTCGTCGATTACTATCACGAACGCCAGAACGGCCTCTGGGGCGTCGTCATCCTCAGCGGCATCGCGGCGGTCATCCTGCTGGCGACGGCGTATCTTCCGACTCGCGGATAATTCGAACTGCGGTAACTGTTTTCCCGTCGCCGCTCGCTCGTCGTCAGCGAGAACGAGTACAGTCGATTCGGAATCGGACGCTCAGGAGCGGCTAATCCACACCAGAATCGCGCCCACGGCGATCGTTCCCAGCGCGCCGACGATCTGCAGGCCGGCGGCCGCGGCGCTTTTGATGCCCCACGGCCCGCCCGCGATAGTGGCGATGCCGACGAGCACCAACAACACGCCGACGCCGATCCCCAGCGGCTCGAGTGTGTCCTCGAAGTCGAGTACGTCGTTCATACTCGCACCTCGACGCTCACGGTCGTAAATGAACCGGTCCGGATCGCAGACTACGGTTGTGGCGGTCCGACGGGCCGACGACTCTCCAGGGCCGAACGCTCCAGAGCCGACGATCGATCCTACAGAGCCGACGATCGATCCTACAGAGCCGACGACAGCCCGTCGTACGGTCCGGGCATCGCGTCGGCGAGCCGTTCGAACTGCGCCTCAGTGAGGGAGACGGTCGTGGCCCGGACGTTCTCTTCGAGTTGGTCGACGGTCCGCGCACCGACGATGGGTGCGGTCACTTGCGGGTGGTGACACAGCCACGCGAGACTGACCTGTGCCGGCGTGGCGTCGACCTCCTCGGCGACCGCCCGGACCACGTCGACGACGTCGAAGTGCCGGTCGTCGAGGTAGCGGGCCGTCCAGGTGCTGCTCTCGGACGCGATCGACTCCGCGGTCGGGGTGCCGTCGCGGTCGTACTTGCCGGTCAGCAGCCCCTCCGCCAGCGGACTCCAGGGCACGACGCCCAGGCCGTAGTCGTCGCACATGTCGAGGTACTCGCCCTCTATCTCGCGGCTGACGAGGTTGTACCGCGGCTGCGTGACGGTGAACGGCTCGTACCCCTCGCGGGCGGCCAGTTCGTTGGCCTTCGCGACCCGCCAGGCGTTGGGCCACAGCGTCGACGCCCCGAGGTAGTTGACTCGCCCGTCGCGGACGAACCCGTCGAGCGTCCGCATGAACTCCTCGACGGGCGTGTCGTCGTCCCAGCGGTGGATGTACAGCACGTCGAGGTAGTCGGTGTCGAGGCGATCGAGGATGGCGTCGATCTGTTCCCGGAGGTGTTTCCGGCTCAGTCCCCGCTGGTTCGGATCGTCACCGACCGGCCAGTAGATCTTCGAGGCGACGACGACGTCCTCGCGGTCGCGCTCGGCGAGCCAGTTGCCGATCCACCGTTCGCTCCGGCCGTCCCCGTAGGCGTTGGCCGTGTCGATGAACTGGCCGCCGTGGGCTTCGAACGCGTCGAGCAAGTCGTAGGCGTGCCGTTCGTCGATTTCGAAGTCTCCCTGGTCGGTTTCGCGCCCGAACCGCCAGGTGCCAAAGGCCAGTTCGCTGACCTGCAGCCCGGTCGATCCGAGCGGGACGTACGCTAGATCCATGCACGCGCTATCGTCGAACTCGGTAGTGAAGGTTGGGGCCAGCCAGATCGTGTCGGTCGGCCCGGTCGTGTCGGCCGGTCCGATCGAGGCGGTCGGCCCGGTCGGGACCGTCGCCGTTCGCCGAGACGGAGTCCTTTTAGGACGGTGCGGGCTACGGGAGTGCAATGACAGTCATCGGAATCGTGGGGCTGCCGGGAAGCGGCAAGAGCGAGGCCGCCGCCGTGGCTACGGCCGAGGGCGTGCCGGTCGTCACGATGGGCGACGTCATCCGCGCGGCGTGTCGCGACCGCGGGCTTGACCCCGCCAGCGACCACGGGACCGTCGCGAAGGCGCTCCGCGAGGAGCACGGTCCCGCGGCCATCGCCGAGCGATCGCTGCCCATCATCGAGGAGAAACTGGCCGACAGCGAGACGGTGCTGGTCGACGGCATCCGCTCGGACGTCGAGGTCGAACGCTTCGTCGAGGCGTTCGGCGAGGACTTCCTGCTAGTGGCGGTCGAAGCGCCGTTCGAGACGCGCGCCCGACGGCTGGACCTGCGCGGCCGCGACGCGGGTGCCGACGAGGGCGGCGAGTCGCTGGCGGAACGCGACGAGCGCGAACGCGGGTTCGGCATGGACGACGCCATCGAGATGGCCGACGTGACCGTCGACAACACCGGGTCGCTCGAATCGTTTCAGTCCACGATTAGGACGCTGCTACGACGGGGCCCCGACGCGCTAGAGCCCGAAACGGAAACGGACACGGAAACGGAAGTATGACGGACGTCTACAGCGTCGCCGTCGAGATTACCGCGCCCGTCTACGACACCGAGGTGACCGACCGGGTGCGAGACGCCATCACGAACCTGTTCCCCGCGGCCGAAATCGAGGAGGCGCCGGGCGAACTTCGAGCGACGGTCCACGAGATGGAGCACTTCTCGGCGCTGTTGCACCGACAGGAGATACTCGACACCGCCCGGAGCGTCTTCTTCGACGAACGCCGGGGCGACACGTTTGCCTTCGATCTGAAGAAACAGGCGGCCTTCGAGGGGCGGGTCAACTTCGCCGTCGGCGAACCGAGCGAACTCGGCGACCTCCACGTTCGCGTGCGCGTGACCGACCCGTCCGTCGAGGCGTACGTCGACCACGTCGCGCCACCAACGGAGGACGGCGAGCCGATCGAACCGTGACGACGACGGACGGTCGTTCGTGACGACGGACGGTCGTTCGTGACGACGACGTTCGGTCTCGACGCGTTTCCGACGGCTACACGGGCGGGATCAGCAACACCGCCAGCGCCGCGGTGATGAAGACGACCTTCAGCGTCGTGTTGACGGCGATGACCTTCGAGCCGAACGTCGCGCCCCAGATGCTGTACTGAAACGGGATCGAGCGCTTGAACGTCGAAATTGCGAAGGAGACGATTCCGCCGACGAGCATGGTCGCGACGGCCTGGCGGGCGGTGAAGGTGGCGTTTGCGACCAGCGGTGCGATGGCCAGCGCGCCGGAGGTGGTGTCGACGGCGAAGACCGTGATCGCGGGTACCGCCGCGCCGGGCAGTCCCACGGCGGTCGCTAGAGGGTCGGCGACGGCGGTCAGTTCGTGCAGGTCGTAGTAGGTCGTGAACAGCACGACGACCGTGTAGATGATCGCCAGTCGCGGGACGATGCCCCGCAGTTTGCCGTAGGTGTTCTCGGCGGCCTCCCGGAGTTTCTCCGCGGTTGTGGTGTCCTCGGCGTCGGGAACGTCGAGGTCGTCGGGTCTGGCCTCGGAGTCGACGTTCGCCTCGCCGAGCAACAGCGCGCCGCCGACGATGCCCGTGAGGGTGATCGCCAGCGAGATGGCCGCTCGCGCGCCGACGTACATGAGGCCCACCCTCAGCCCGAGGATGGGGATGAGCACGGGCACGTAGAAGTTGAAGATGTGCGAGGCGAATCCGAAGAACGTGTTGATGGTGACCGCGACCAGCGTCGCGGTGTCGTCGAGCATTCCCGACTCGCGAAACTCCGCGAGCATCCCGTAACCCGCCGTCGGCGAGGCCGTCGTCGCCAGGATGGCGGTCCCCACCTCGACGGGGAGGTTCGCCGGCCTCGTCAGCGGCTTCGACAGCGTCGCAACCTTCCGGATCGCCCCGAACGCGATCGCGAGGTTCGCGACGTAGACCCCCACCGAAATGAGGAGGGCTATTTCGAGGACGCGTGGGAGGACGCTCCCGACGACGACGTCGAGTGGTGACGGCACGGCCGATGCTCGGGACGAATTTCCCATATACTCGTCGGTTTCGGCGGCCCTCGCGCTGGCGGACGTCCGAAGGGGGCGAGCGCCGACTTCGAGAGAACGAGCGCCGACTCCGAGAGAACGAGCGCCGACGAAAGCGAAGCGTTAAGCGCTGCAACCGACGATGTCTAGACGACCATGAAAATCTCAGACAGAGTTTTCCTCTCGCGATATCACGGATTGCCACCGACCACGCAGGCCGACGTCCGACGACTCCGCCGAAAGAATCGCTGACTGGTACTTCGTTTTGCGAGGTGGCCGGGCCACCTACAGGAGCAGTTGGACGACGACGAACAGCACGACGACACCCAGAACGTCACAGAGGTTGGTGACGACGGGGATGACGACGTCGTCGGGATCGAGTTCGAACCGGTAGGCTGCGTAGGTCGCGACGACGGTCACGACGACGGCCAGCACCGCCAGCGTCTCGCCGCTGACGACGGCGACGGCGACGACCGTCGACAGCGCGAGCCGCGAGCCGACCGTCACGGTCGCCAGCGTCCACGCGCCGGCACCGACGACCGGGAAGACGGTCAGCGCCAGCGCGAGCGTGGCGACGGCGTTGCCGTCGAGCACGTCGTCGGTCGGGTCGAAGGAGAGCGTCCCGAGGTGCATCGACGTCGACAGCCGCGCCGCGAGGACGCTCCCGAGGTTGCCGGCGGTGCCGATGGTCACCGGCACGAGGACGAGCAGCGACGGCGAGCGCAGCAGTTCCGACTCGAAACTCCCCAGGACCAGGCCGCTGCCGATTTCGACCAGCGTCAGCGCCAGCAAGACGGGCAACATCGCCCTCGTGATCGCCCGAATCGTCCAGTCGGTCCGCATCTAGCCACCCCCCACGAGGAGGACGGCACGCACCGCTAGCAGCAGGAAGGCAGTTCCGAAGACGTCGCCAGTGGTCGTGACGATGGGGCCGACCAGCGTGTCGGGATTGTACCCGTGACGGTAGCCCGTGAAGACGACGACGACGACCGCGACCGACAGCGCGACGCCCGACAGCAGTCCGGCCAGCAGGGCAATCGCCAGCAAGTCCGGGAGGGACGCGACAGTCCGGTTCAGGCCGGTGAGCACGAGGAAGGCGACGGTGGCGGCGAAGAGACTCGCCAGCAGGCCGTTGGCGATGGCCGCGGCGACGGCGCGGTACAGCCGGTCGTCGTCGGTCCGGATGCGGGGTTCGATTAGCCCCTGGTGGAGCGCCGTCGAGACCCGCGCGCCCAGCGAGCCGTAGACGTTGCCCCGCGTCGCCAGCAGTGCGGGAACGAGGACGAGCAGTCCGGGGACGGCGCGAAACTCCGCGCGCATCCCGCCGAGAACGACGCCCGCGAGCAAGCCGCCGAGGACGCTGGTCGCCAGCGCCGGCAACCCCTCGCGGTACGCCTCGACGGCGACCTCCCGGACTGTCATCGTCCGACCCCACGGACGGGTAGCTGAAAAAACGCCCGCGAGCCGTCGCCGTGGCGACACCTCGTCGATCGCCCGGAGTCTCGGCTGTTTCCGCGCCGATGGCGACTGCCACCATTCAGTCCCCGATTTCCCACATTCTTGTAATTGCCAAACATTATTATCCCCTCTCGTGACCTATCTCGAACCGTGAAGCGAGATGAGTGTTGAGAGTTCCCAGAACGGCTACGCGATCGTGCTCGCCTCGAGCGAGCTGGCGCGGGTACAGGCGGTGAGCATCATCGGGTCCATCGCGGCCATGTCCGAAATCCCGGTCGACGTGTTCGTGACGATGGACGGACTGCTCGCGTTCGAGAAAGAGACCGTCGAGTCCGGCGATTTCGACGTCGGTCCCGTCGGCAAGCGGATGCTCGAAGCCGAGGACGTGGACGTCCCGCTGTTCCCCGAGCAGATGGCCCAGGCCAAAGAGATCGGACCCATGCGCGTCTTCGCGTGTTCCATGGCGATGGACCTGATGGGCCGCAGCATGGACGACTACATCGACGTCTTCGACGACGAACTCGGCGTCGCGGGCTTCCTGGAGAAGGCCGCCGACAAGCAGGTGATCTTCGTCTGAACGACGCACAGTAGTGTACAGAATTGACACAGGAACGACGACCAAAGACGACCAAACCGTAACAATCCAAGGTGAATACACATGAGTGAATCCGAAATCGCAGCCGACGTGACGATAGACGCCCGCGGGGCGACCTGCCCCGGTCCGTTGATGGATCTCATCGGGAAGATAAAGAAGATCGATCCGGGCACCGTCGTCGAGTTGCAGACGTCCGACCGCGGCTCGACGACCGACGTCCCCGAGTGGATCGAGAAGGCCGGCCACGAACTGCTCGAAACGGTCGAACACGACGACTACTGGAGCATCTACGTGGAGAAGAAATGACCGAACGCATCGTCGTCGTCGGGAGCGGGACCGGCGGGACGGTCCTCGCCAACCGACTCGCGGACGACCTGTGGCCCGAACTGGACGCGGGCGACGTCGAGGTCCGGGTCGTCACCGACAACCCGAATCACGTCTACAAGCCGACGTTCCTGTACGTTCCGTTCGGCAAGAAACAGGTCCACGAGGCCGAGCGACCGGCTGCGGACCTGCTCGACCGGCGCGTCGACCTGCAAATCGACGAGGTCGTCGCCGTCGACACCGATGGGAAGACCCTCGAACTGGCCGACGGCGGTGCCATCGACTACGACCATCTCGTCCTCGCGACGGGCGCGAATCTCGTCCCCGAGGAGGTGCCCGGCCTGAAGGAGGGCGGCCACCACTTCTACGGGCCCGAGGGCGCGCGCGCCCTCCGGGACGCGCTCGCGGACTTCACCGAGGGCCACCTCGTGCTGTCGGTCGTCGGCGTCCCCCACATGTGTCCCGCGGCGCCCGTGGAGTTCGTGCTGATGGCCGACGCGTGGTTCCGCGAGCGCGGCCTGCGCGAGGACGTCGACATCACGTACACCTACCCGATCCAGCGCGCTCACGGCATCGAGTCCATCGCCGAGTGGGCAACCGCGGAGTTCGAGGCCCGCGACATCACCTTAGAGACGTTCTTCAACGCCGAAGCGGTCGATCCCGACGCGCAGGTGATCGAGACCATGGAGGGGACGGAACTGGACTACGACCTGCTGGTCGCCATCCCGCCCCACGCCGGCAGCGACCTCGTCACCGAGGCCGGTCTCGGCGACGACGGCTGGGTCGACGTCGACCGGCACACGCTGGAAGCGACCGCCGCCGAGGACGTCTACGCCGTCGGCGATGTCGCCGACGTCCCCACGAGCAAGGCCGGCAGCGTCGCCCACTACCAGGCGGGCACCGTCGCGGACCGCATCGCCGCCCGCGTACGCGGTCAGGTCCCGACCGCAACCTACGACGGCAAGACTATCTGCTTCATCGAGAGCGGGATGGACGAAGCGACGTTCGTGGAGTTCGCCTACGGCGACACCCCGACCGTTCGCGAGCCGTCGAAGCCGCTGCACTGGGCGAAACTCGGCTACAACGAGTCCTACTGGCTGACCGCCAGGGGACTCCTGTGAGGTGACCACCATGTCCGACGGGGAGCAAGCGACCGAAATCGAGGAAACGGGCGACGCGACGGCCGAGGAGGAAACGGGCGACGCGACGGCCGAGGAGCCGACGGCCGAGGAGGCGGCCCAGGAAGTGACCGACGGCGAGACGGCCGGAGAGACCGCCGACCTCGAAGCGCTCGTCGCCGAGAACCCCGCGGAAGTCGCCCTGTTCCTCGAACGGCTGGGACTCGTGAACGACCTGCTAGACACCGCCGAACTCGCCACCGCCGCGATGGACGACCGGATGGTCCAGGAGTTGACCGCCACGGCGAGCAACCTCGGCGCGGCCGCCGACGGCGCGGCGACCGACGACCTCGCGAAACTCGGCGAGTCGACCGGCGAGAACGCCGCCGACCTCGCCGACGCGATCGAGGGAATGGCCCGCCTCCAGCGCTCGGGCACGCTCGACGACCTGCTGGCGCTGGCCGACGCCGTCGCGCTGGGATCGGCCGCCCTGGACGACGAGATGGTGACCCAACTGGCGGCGACGGGCAGTCGCCTGGGCGAACTCGCCGACGTCGCCGCCGACGACGACGTGGCCGACACCCTGGAGACGCTGCTCGAAGCGCTGGGCGAGGCCGGCGACGAAGAACCGACGACCGTCGGCGCGCTCGGTCTGCTCGGCGCGTTGCGCGACCCCGAGGTCAAGCGGGGCATGGGATTCCTCGTCGCCGTGGCCCGGGCGCTCGGACGCGACGTCTCCGGCGAACCGTAGCGTCTCCGACGAACCGTAGGCACGACCCACGCGTTGTGGGGCGATTTCTCGCTCCGTCGCGCCGTTCGCCGAACGCCACAGTCGCGCGATTTATACGCGCTCGTCGAGACGGTCGGACACGTCGATGGACGCGCGAAAGACGGTGGTGTTCGGGCTCGACGGTGCGTGTTTCGACCTCGTCGAGCCGTGGCTGGATCGGTTGCCGACGCTGGCGGGCCTCCTCGAACGCGGCGGGCGATCGGCCCTGGAGAGTTGCGTGCCGGCGACGACGCCGCCGGCCTGGACCACGCTGACCACCGGCGTCAACCCGGGCGAACACGGCGTCTTCGGCTTCTACGAACGCCACCGGGACGGCTACGAGGTGTCGCCGGTGTCCGACCGGACCGTCCACGCGCGACGGCTGTGGGACTACGCGACCGAGGCCGGCCTGACGTCGCTGGTGGTCAACGTGCCGGTGACCCACCCCGCCCGTCCGCTCGACGGTGCGCTCGTGCCGGGGTATCTGGCTCCCGACGAGCCGACGACCTACCCCGAGTCGGTGCTGGCGGACCTCGGTCACGACGACTACCGCGTGTACGCGCCCTCGGAGGCGACGTCCGTCCCCGACGACCGCCTGCTGTCGGAGTGGCTGTCGCTGACGCGCTCGCGTGCCGCGCTGGCGACGGACCTGCTCGACGCCTACGCGTGGGACCTGCTGTTCGTCGAGTTCCAGAAGACCGACGGCGCAGTCCACAAGTTCGACGACGAGGCGGCCGTCCGCGACGTCTACGAGTGTGTCGACGACTGCATGGCCGACGTCCTCGCGGCGATCGACGAGTCGGTCAACGTCGTCGTCGTCTCCGATCACGGCATCGGCCAGCCGAAGGAGTGGGCGGTCGGGCTCAACACCTGGCTGCGCGACCGCGGGCACCTGGAGACGACGGCCGGGGCGGGGTCGAATCGCCGGGAGTGGCTCGACGCCGCGACGGGTGGCGACGTCGGGGCGGGAATCGACGACGGCTCCGAGAGCGACGCGACCGCGGGGTCCGACGCCGACCTCGCTACGACGCTGGCGGCCCTCGGCCTCACCCGCCAGCGCGTCGAGCGGGTGCTGTCGGCGCTCGGTCTCTACGACGCCGTCCGCCGGATCGCCCCTCGAAGCCTCAAAGACGCCGTCGAGGAGGAAACCGTCGACAGGGCCGCGAGCGACGCCTTCTACGAGGGGATGGGATTCAGTGGCGTCGACACCGGCGTGATTCTCAACGACGCCGACTTCTACGACGAGGGCACCCTCGACGGGCGGGCCTACGACGCCCTCCGGGAGACGCTGCTCGTGGAACTGCGCGCGCTCGAGGGACCGGCCGGCCCGGCGTTCTCCCGAGTGCGGCCGCGCGAGGCGGTCTACCACGGCGACCGGACGCCCTACGCGCCCGACATCGTCCTCGAACAGGCCCCCGACTACGTCGTCGGGAGCACGAAACCCCGCGGTAAGACCTTCATCCGGACCGAACCCGGCCGCGTCGACCACACCCGTCACGGCCTGTTGATCGCCGCCGGTCCCGACGTCGACCCGGACTGGTCGCTGCCGGAGACGCCCTCGATCGCGGACGTCACGCCCACGCTGGCGCACCTGCTGGGATGCCCGATCGCCGAACGCTTCGACGGCCGCCCGCTGACGGCGTTGCTGTCGATCGACCGCGAGCCCGAAACACGGTCGTACGACCCCTACGAACCGGGCGATCGCTACGAGTTCTCCGCCGACGAGCGGGCGTCGCTCGAGGATCGACTGCGGGAGATGGGCTACCTGGAGTGACGGGTTCGGGGACGGGTTCGGGAACGAGTCACGGCCCGTCGTGGGACGGGAACACACCGCAGGCGCTTCCGGGACGCCTATGTCGGCGGCCGCCCCAGACGACGTCATGCCCGACGACCTCGAATGGGAAACCTGCGACAAGGAGACGGCCTACAGCTGTGACGGGTTCGATATCGTCACCGACCGAGTGCGCCTGCCCGACGGAACCGACACGGCCTTCGACTACCTCGTGGAGGGCGAAAGCGTCGTCGTCGTCCCGCTGACGCCCGAGGGCGACGTCGTCGTGATCGACGAGTGGCGACAGGCGGTCGGGCGGGTCAACCGCGGCTTGCCGGCCGGCAGCGTCGAACCGGACGACGACGACCTCGAAACGGCCGTCCGCCGCGAACTCGAAGAGGAGACCGGCTACCGTGCCGGCACCGTTTCCCACCTGACGACCGTCGAACCGGCCAACGGCTTCGCCGACGCGACCTTCCACTACTACGTCGCCCGCGACTGCGAGCCGACGGGTCGACAGCGACTCGACGACGACGAGAGCATCCGCGTGTCGACGACCGACTTCGAGACGCTGCTTTCGCGCGCCCGCGACGACGACCTGCGCGACGGCCGGACGATGCTCGGCGTGCTGTACTACGCGCTGTTCGAGCGGTCGGCGTGATTCGGGGTTGAACTATTAACTCCGCTCTGCACGTTTAAGTCGGAGCGTGCAGTAGGCGGCGTCAACGGCTGATGCTGCCGATAACAGATTTCCTGTCGTGTACCGATCCACTGGACGAGTTCGATTCGCTGTCGTATCACCAGACACGTCACGCCAAGACGTACGTGACAGGTCTTGCTGCGGCCCGCAGCAAGACCGTGACTGGGATCGCACGAGAGGTCCTTCCGGCAGGGAGTGACCGAGCACTCAACAAGTTCCTCACCGAGTATGACTGGGACGAAGACCAGCTCAACCACGAGCGGTTAGAGGAACTGCAAAAACACGGTGAGACGCGGTGGTCACAGGACGGCTACATCGTCATCGACGATTCGGTGTTCCAGCGAACCGGGAAGGACCTTCCCGGTGCTGGCAAGTTCTACGATCATACTGAAGGAGAGCCTGTCTGGGGACAGGATCTCGTTTACTCGTTCTACACTGACGACA
>JBDGSB010000029.1:0-29856 GCA_042217765.1 Haloarculaceae archaeon
TTGGCGAATTGAAGTACTAGTATATCTTCACCACCGAGCATCCCGCTCGTGGTGACGATGGCGGCGTTCTGCTCGGCGATGCGCTCGCGCTGTCCGTCCCGTCCCGTCACGAACCGAGCGTGAGACGTCGCCCGCCCGAGGGCGTCGGCGTCGCGGACGAACTCGGGGTACTGCCGCAGCATCTCGGTGACGCGCTGGCCCATGCCGTCGACGTAACACGGGACGTCGTGGGCCTCGCAGACGAGCAGCAACTCCTGGGTGCGCCCGATCGCGAACGCGGGGACGACGACGGTCCCGCCCTCCCACAGCGTCGTCCGCACGCTCTCGACGAACCGGTCTTCGAGTGCGTCCCTGTCCGCGTGGGTGACGTCGGAGTAGGTACTCTCACAGACGACGACGTCGGCGTCCGGCCGAGCGGTGGTCCCCGAGACCAGCCGCTGGTCGTCGGTGTGGAAGTCGCCCGTGTACAGCAGGCGCGTCCCGTCCGCGGTGCCCTGCACCCCGCTATCGTCGACGAGCACGTGTGCGCTCCCGGGAATGTGGCCAGCGTCGTAGAACGTGACCTCGTAGCCGGCCGCCTCGAACGGCTCTCCGTACCCGTGGGTCTCCGAGACCTGCGTGACGCGCTTGACGTCGGTCTCGGTGAACGGGCAGTCGTAGGACCCGCCGTGGAGCTTCAGCGTGTCCCGCGCGAGCGTGAGCGCGAGGTCACGCGTCGGCGGCGTCCAGTGAATCGACGGCTGACGGTCGCCCGACAACAGTGACGGAACGGCCCCGGCGTGGTCGAGGTGTCCGTGCGAGACGACGACCGCGTCGGGTTCGACCGAGCCGACGGGAAACTGAGGTGGCGTGGCCGCCTTCATCCCGTAATCGAGCAACAGCGAGTCGTCTATCAGCACCGCGCTCCGGCCGACCTCGCGGGCACCGCCGAGGAACCGAACGTCCATCGGTGTCGGCTATCCGCCCGGACCGTTTGATCCCGTCGGTTTCGAAGTGCGGACCGTACTCGTCGGTCATCCGGTCGACGGCCGTGCGGACCGTGGCGTCGGGAGGACTCGTGAGTCACCACGACGTCTTCGACGAGCATGGTCGGCAGTTCGGATCGCACTCCCGTCACTCTCGTCCGTGCTTCGTCAGACACTTCGAGAGGCCGACGAGTTCGACGGGTTCGGAGTTGTCCGGCGAGTAGACGACCATCTGGCCCTTCTCCATGTAGGGGACTTTCGCCTCTAAGTTGGCGGGGATGTTGACCGCGGAGATGGCGTCCTCGTCGCCGAGGTTGAGCACGACCGTCGTGTTGATCTGTTTGAACACCGCGTCGTGGATGTCCTGGGGGTCCTGGGTGATGAGAAAGAGGCCGAGGCGTTCCTTGCGGCCCTGTTTGGCAGCCTCGGTGAACTTCGAGATGACCTTGCCGGCCTGGACGCTGTCGGCGTCGGTGAGGAAGTTGTGGGCCTCGTCCATGCCGACGACCAGCGGCGTCTCCTCGATGCGTGGGTAGTCGGGGTCGTTCGAGAGCTTCTGGTCGACCAGCAGCGACGCCAGCGCCAGCACGACGGTCTCGGTCGCCCGGGAGTCGTTGATGTGGTAGGTCGGGACCACCGTGAGGCCGCCGGGGCGGACGAACTCGTGGACGCGGTCGGTGATGGGACGGGCGTCCTGGTCGAACACGCGGCCGAAGCCCCGCACGCGCCGCCGGACGGCGTCGAAGGTGGCCTCGTGGACCCGCCCAGTCTCGTCGAGTTCCTCCCGGAGCGCGGGGTCGTCGAGGAACGAGGTGAACTGCTCGTAGGTGCCGCCCTCGCCGTACTGGCGCTGGAATCGCGCCAGGAGGACGTTCACGAGCGCGCCGTACTGGTTGTCGTTGAGGCCGCTGCCGGCGATGAGCCAGGGGTTGTCCTGTACCAGCGAGAACGGGATGGTGAACTCGACCTGCTCGGCGCGGTGGTGGTCGGCCGAGTAGCTACACCCGCCGACCTTCGGGACGAACGCGACGGCGTCGTCGTAGCCGCCGACCTCGATCCCCTCGCGCTCGCAGCGCCGCCGGAAGTCCTCGGTCATCGCGGGGTTGTCGTCGTGCATCTGGGCGTACTCGTCCTGGGGGTCGAACTGGACGACGGCGAGTTCGGGCGAGCGACCGTCGGCCATCTCGTAGGTCCGGCCGAGGTACTGCCGGAGGACGTTCTTCGAGGCGTGGGTCTTGCCCGATCCCGTGCCGCCCGCGACCAGCGTGTGTCGGAAGACGAGCGGGTCGCCGTCCTCGTAGTCGTCTTTCAGTCGGTAGTCGATGGTCGGGGGTTCGGCCGCCGTGCGGACCTTCTCGCCGCCGACCGCCAGGTGACCCAGAAAGACCCCGTCGGTCGGCATCTTCAGCCCGGTCTTGATCTCGACGTCGTCGTCGGCCGACCGGACGACCGTCTCCGGCTTGGGGACCCGGTCGGTCATGCGTCGCTTGAGGTCGCCGTGTTCCGAGTATAGAATTGCCACGGGTTCGAGCGTCGCCACGAACTTGAAGTCCTGCTCGTCGATGCCCTCGCTGCGCATCGCCCGCCGGGCGTGAATCTCGGTGGCGTCGTCGGCGCGGAACTCCTGGACGTACTCGAGGGCGGTGATGCGACAGAACAGTCGCTCGTCGGCGTCGGGATAGGGCACTAGCAGGTACTTGCCGATGCGGACGTCCGCGCGGTTTTGGACGGTGACGTACGCCCGCAGGCAGGTGTCGTCGGCCTCCTCGCTGATGGTCAGTCCCTCCGACGCCGAGAGGACGCCGATGCCGCGGTCGATGCCCGTCGGTGCCACGTCGAGGTCGTCGAATCCGTCCTCGGTCGTCGCCCCGGCGGTGCGCTCGTCGGTCGCCGTCGACGACTCGCCGTCGCGGTCGGTTCCCGACGAATCGGACGACGACTGCGCTGTGGCGTCGTCCGCCTCGGTCGCACCGGTTTCGTCTTCGTCCCCGTCGTCGGGGTCGAAGTTCGTGAAATCCTCAAGGTCGGACATACCGACCGACTCGGACCGCGGAGGCAAACGCCTTTCCCCCGCGGCGGAAGTCGCGTTCGACGCTCCCTTTTTACCACCCGCACGTCTACTGTAGTGCATGCTACTCATTCGCGGTGAGGCGGAGGGGACGTCGCTGACGGGGACCCTCTACGAGCGCGGCGAGCGTGCCCCGTCGTTCAAGGGCGCACCCGACGAGGGCGCGCCGTACGTGTGGGTCTGTGACGCCTTCTACGAAGTGCAGTCGGGCGGCCAACTCCAGCAGGTCGGCGACGAGGAGATTCACGTCGCCTTCGAGTCGCCGATGCCGCGGGGCTTCGAGACTCGCGAGGCCGCCATCGAGGCCGCGAAAGAACACGTCTACACGCAATTCGCCCGCATCGGCGTCGACGCCGCGGCGGTCGACATCGAAGTCGAGAAGACCGAACCCGAACCGGAACCGCAGTAGCGGTCCGGAAGACGTCGAAGAGGGGGCTACGGGACACCGGAACACCGAAACGCCGAAACGCCGAAACACCGAAACGCCGGAAATCTCTCGAAACCCCTCGAAACGTCGAGCGCACCTCCGGATCGAATCGAACGTTTCTCGCGACGTTCTCCGTGGTCAGAGCCGTCCCTCACGGCGTTTTCCGTGGTCAGAGCCGTCTCGTTTCGTCGCCCGTGCCGTTCTCGCTGCTTGCCGCCACCATATAAACGGATTATACGATTAAGCTAGAGACCGATGCGATCACGGGTCGTCGTTCACTGTATGGCACAGCAAAACCGCACCGACGAGCGAAACAGTGCTACAGACACGAAGTTCTACCTCACCGCCGGATTCACCCCGCCGTTCGAAACGGGTCGGTTCGAGCGTATTTGGGCGACGTTATTCAACCACGGCGTCGAACCACCGAACTAGAGTGCCGATGTCGAGAGATACACACCACCCGAACCACCCCAGTGTCGACCAATCGGACCGTACCGTTCCCAGAAACCTTCGACAAACGGGCAACGTGGACGTCGACCTCGTGATCTCGACCCGGGTCCGGAAGTCACCGTTCTGGCACCTCTCCGTCGAGGAGGGGTGTCACCAGGCGACGGTGTACAACCACATGTACCACCCCCGTGCGTACATCGACCCCGAGGACGGAGGGTCAAAAGCCGAGTACGACCTGCTGACCAATCACGTCGCGCTGTGGGACGTCGCGGTCGAGCGCCAGATTCGCGTCCAGGGGCCCGACGCCGAGTCGTTCGTCGACTACGTCATCACGCGAGACGCGACCGACATCGAGCCGATGCGTGGTAAGTACGCCATCTGCTGCAACGAAGACGGCGGCATCCTCAACGACTTCGTCCTGTTGCGACCCGACGACGAGGAGTTCTGGTTCTCCATCGCCGACGCCGACCTGCTGCAGTGGTTGCAAGGGGTCGCAGTCGGTACCGACTTCGAGGTCGACGTCGACGAGATCGACGTCTCGCCGATGCAGATTCAGGGCCCGAAATCGCTCGACGTGATGGAGGCGCTCATCGGTGACGCGGTCGAAGACGTACCGTACTACGGCCTGCTGGAAGCGACGATCGACGGCGTCCCGGTGCTGGTGAGCCAGACGGGTTTCTCCGGCGAGGCAGGGTTCGAGATATACGTCCGCGAGGCGACGACCAACGCCGAAGCGGTGTGGAATCCGGTCCTCGAAACGGTCAAAGACCACGGCGGTGCCGCGACGCCAGTGTCCGGTCGCCGACGCATCGCCGCCGGAATCCTGTCGCTGGGACAGGACATGGATCACGAGACGTCGCCGTTTCAGGTCAACCTCGGCTACCAGGTTCCCGACGACAAGGCGGCCGACTACGTCGGCAAAGCCGAACTGGAACGCCAGAAGGAAGCCATCGAAGACGGTGAATTTCCGTTCACGCACAAACTGGTCGGGCTGAAACTGGCCGGCGAGCCGATTCTGGAGTGGGCCCCGGACTTCTGGCTCGTCTCGGACCCGGAGACGGGCGAAGAATGCGGCTACCTGACGTCGGCAGGATGGAATCCGGACCTCGAAACCAACATCGGCCTCGGATTCGTACCGGCAGAGAAACTCCAGGCCGCGACCGACGTTGCACTCGACGACTCGATATACGACGCGGACGTCGACGTGGAGTTCGAAGTACACCTCCCAGAGGAGTACGCCGAGGAACCCGGCGAACCCGTCTACGCGACGGTTGCGAAGGTGCCGTTCCAGGAATCAGCCAATCCCAGCGCTCGCGAACAGGCCATGCTTCACGCCAGAGACGACATGGACGAGTGAGCGAGGCCTCACCGAAGACGAGTTTTGTGATGGACACGTCTCCGAAGACGTGATCTCGCGAGACGGAAACGAGCCACCGGGCGTCCCCAGGGACGGCCTGATCGGGAACGGTCATATACTGACGACGCCTTCCATACAGACCGATGAGCGACATTAAAGCGGTCGTCCGAATCGAGCACCCCGACATCGTGCTCACGGAGACGGTCGCTCACGACCGAAGTTCGAACGTCAGGGCGGTATCGGAGGCAGGGACCGACCCAACGTCGGGCAAATTCTTCTATTACATCGAGTCGTCCGACTTCCGTCAGTTCGAGGAGGGACTGCGGAACGACCACACCGTTGGCGACTTCGAACGGGTCATCGAAACCCGAGACGAGGAGGCGATCTATCGCTTCGAGTATACCGACGACTCGAAGATCATCTCGCCAGTCGTTTCGACCGCGAACGGCGTCATACTCGACATGGAGAACGACGGAGACGCCTGGATCATAACGGTGTGGATGCCCGAGCGAACGGACCTCGCCCATCTCTGGGACTACGCCCAACGGAACGACGTCGACATCGAGCTACTGCGCGTGAACGACTACGCCAGTTTAGGCAATACCGACGCCGGGTTGACCGATAGCCAACGGGACGCACTCCTCGTTGCACTCGAAACGGGGTACTTCGAAGAACCACGGAACGCAACGCTCGGCGAAGTCGCCGCCGAACTCGACATCTCGCCGCCTGCAGCCAGTGGTCTCCTTCGACGTGGAGTCAAGCGGCTCGTCGTCTCGTCCCTGGTGGACGACCGTGAAAACCCGGTTGAGTGATACGGATTCAGGTCGCTCTTTGCCGGTGGTTCGCCGACCCGTTCGGGCGAACCGCCGGCAACCGAAGACACGAATCCGTATGAAAGGAACGGTCGGTACTAGTTGCCGGTGGTTCCTCACGTTGGGTCGTGGGGATTCGTCGCCGTATCGAGGCGAGAGACGTCCTCGGCCGTTTCGAAGTCGTCGTCAAATGCGTACAGATAGCCGAGCCCCTGCATATACGCGACGATGCAGGCATCGACGAAGGAAAGGGGTTCGTGTTGGCGGAAGAGGGCTTTTCCCGTTGCGAAGGCGTCGGCGGTGAGTGCGTCGACGTGGAAACGGGCGTCTACAGTTCCTCGAAGCTCATCCCCCAGCGTTTGTCGTCGTAGCGCCGGTGGCGGTCGCTCTCGAAGGTCCGCTCGATCTCCCGGCGGAGTTGCTCCTTGCCGTCGCGGTCGATACGGGCGAGTTCGTCGGCTTTGGCGACGGCCAGGGGCGGACCGCGTTCGGCGGCGACCTCCGAGAGCACCTGTCGGGTGAGCGCCTCGCGCAACTGCTCGTCCTTCGTGAACGCGTAGGGTGCTTCGACGCGATACAGCAGGTCGTCGCGGGGGTCGTAGACGACGAAGAACGTGACCTCGTAGTCCGTCCGTGGCAGGGCGGGGTCGAACTCCACCACCGAGGCGTCGCGTGCGAGGACGCCGTCGGTGCCGACCCGCGAGACGAACCAGTCGGTGAACGTCAGCGCGTCGGTCAGGCGGTCGCCGTCGTCGTGGCGGGCGAGCACGCGCGTGAAGAAGGCCGCGTCGTCGTTCCAGGGGGCGTTCGGGGCCGCGTCGTTGCGCCGGATCGCGTGGGTGATCGCCTTCGAGGTGCTGTTCTTGACGAAGCCGAGCAGTGGCACGTCGCGCTCGACGAATCGCTCGATCAGGGCGACGTAGTTCCGGACGATGTCCGCGGGTTCCTGGCCCGCTTCGAGAAGGTCGGCCAGTTCGGTGTCGCGTTCGACCCACTTCAGCAGGCCCGTGGGGTAGATCGGGCCGTCGAGTATCAGCAGGTCGTCGACCACGTCGGCCTGGGTGAGCGCGTGATTGCTCTCGGCGAGGTACAGCGCCAGCGCGTGGACGACGTTCTGTTCGTAGCGGTCGACTCGCGGGGCGTGCAACACCCGCTCGCGGACGAAGCCCTCGTCGCTGGCGGTCCAGTCGTCGTGGGCGACGGTGAAGGTGTCGTCGTTGGTGTGGACGGTCATCACGATGGTCCGCGCGCGGTGTAACTCCAGGTCGGAGGGGACGGCGGCCATGGCGGCCTGGGAGACGTCCATCACTAGCCCGTTTTTGAACGTCGTGGGGTTGATCGTCCCCGAATCGAGGCCGTGCGTGCTCGGAAACGGCGGGTCCTGCAACGCGACGGCCTCGACGTCGGCCTTTCGCCGTCGCTGCCGGCCGAGCGGTTCGAGGACGACGTCACCGTCGCGGACGAGCGGGTCGAGAAACTCCGCCCAGACGGTCTCTGCGAGGTCCTGCTGGTCGCGTTCGTCGACCCCGCCGCTGACCCGACCGGCGAGCCTGGCGATGCCATCGACGTGTACGGGGTCGAGCGTCATGGCAACGGGTTCGGAGGCGGGGATGAAAAATCCGACTCCACCGTGGCGACGGAACGCGACGTCTACAGGTGGAGCGGGCCGAGGCGCTTCAGCGCGCGTGGACGTCGTGTTCGGCCAGCAGTTTCTCGATGGCGTCGGCGATTTCCTCGTAGCTCTGCATGCTCAGCCCGTCGGTCGTGATGAGCACGCCGGCGCGCTGGTGGGTCACCCGAAGGAGGTAGCCGTTCTCGAACGCGCGGACGGTGAACTTGTACTCGCCCAGTTCCGAACTCTGGTAGGCGTTGCGGGTGTCCTTGAAGCCGCGCCACTCGTGGCCGACGAAGGTGTTGAGGTCGGCGTCGCGTTCGAGGTCTCCCCGGAGGTAGAGTTGGTCGAAGTCGCTACGAGTGAAGTACGTGACCGACCGCAGGCTATCACCCGTCGCGGTCCGTGCGGTCGTGACGATCTCCTCGGCGAGGTCGTCCGGCAACAGGTTCGACGTGATTTCCATGTGGGTGCCGTGGCGGGCCACTTACATAACTGCAATGTCTCGCGTCGGCGCGGACGGCCCCTCGAAGGCGTGCCGGAGACGAGCGATCGAAGGGATATTGAGCGGCGAGTGCCCAACGCCAGTATGGAAGCCGCGCTGGTCATTCTCGACGGCTGGGGACTGAATCCCGACGAGACGGCGCGCGACGCCGTCGCCGCGGCGGACACGCCCAACTTCGACCGCTACCGGGAGACGGCAGCGACCACGACGCTGACGACCCACGGCCGTCGCGTCGGCCTGCCGGACGGTCAGATGGGCAACAGCGAGGTCGGCCACCTCAACATCGGGGCCGGTCGCGTCGTCAAGCAGGACTCGACGCGCATCACCGACGACATCGAAGACGGCACGTTCTTCGAGAACGAGACGGTGCTGTCCGCGCTGGAATACGCGCGCGACCACGATGGCCGCGTCCACTTCCTGGGACTGGTCAGCGACGGCGGCGTCCACTCCTACCAGAAGCACCTGCACGCCCTGATCGAGTTGGCCGCCGACCGCGGCGTCGAGGCGGTGACCCACGCGTTCACGGACGGGCGAGACACGCCGCCGAAAAGCGGCGTCGACTACCTCGCTGACCTGCAAGCGCACGCCGACGAGCAGGGAACCGGCCACGTCGCCACCGTCTCCGGCCGCTACTACGCGATGGACCGCGACGAGAACTGGGAGCGGACCCGCAGGACGTACGACGCCATAGTACACGGACGGGCCGAGTACGTCGCCACCTCCGCCGTCGAGGCCGTCGAACGCTCGTACGAACGCGGCGACACCGACGAGTTCGTCGAGCCGACGGTGATCGACGGCGAGCCGTCGCTGGCCGACGGAGACGGCGTCGTCTTCTGTAACTTCCGGTCGGACCGCGCCCGCCAGCTCACCCGAATGCTCGCCGACGTCGGGCCCGAGTGGGACTTCGAGACCACGCCGCCGGACGTCCGGCTCGTCACGATGACCGAGTACGACGAGACGTTCGACCTCCCCGTGGCGTACCCGCCCCACCAGCCCGAGGACGTCCTTGGTGCGGTGCTGTCCGCGGCCGACCGCACGCAACTGCGCATCGCCGAGACCGAGAAGTACGCCCACGTCACCTACTTCTTCAACGGCGGCCGCGAGGTGGAGTTCCCCGGCGAGATGCGACAGATCGTCCCCAGCCCCGACGTCCCGACCTACGACCTGCAACCGGAGATGAGCGCCCCCGAGGTGACCGACGCCGCCGTCGAACTTATCGAGGCCGAGGACCCCGACGTGCTGGTGTTGAACTACGCCAATCCCGACATGGTGGGCCACACCGGCGACTACGAGGCGGCCATCGCCGCCTGCGAGGCCGTCGACGAACAACTGGGTCGGCTCGTCGAGACGGTGCGGTCCGCCGGCGGCCACGCCCTGGTGACCGCCGATCACGGCAACGCCGACGACATGGGCACGCCGGCGGACCCCCACACCGCGCACACGAAGAACCCGGTCCCGTTGTGCTACCTCGCGCCCGACGGCACCGACGGCGGCCGGACCGCCCGCGACGGCGGAGCGCTGTGTGACCTCGCGCCGACGCTGCTGGCACTCCTGGGACTCGACCAGCCCGCGGCGATGACCGGCACGTCGCTGCTCGTCGGTCGTGAAGCGTCGGATCGCGACCGCGGCAAGTGATTCGACCGTCGGCGGAGAGACCGTCAATCTGCAGCAGCCGCTACATCACCGGCAACGACGGTGGGCCGCAGTAGCCACACGCCCGCGGTCACCACGACCAGCAACGCGCCCACGGCCCCGATCGCCCACAGCGGCGTGTGGAGGTCGCCCAGTCGGCCGGCCAGCAGCAACATCGGGATGCGGGCCACGCTGAACAGCATCGACACCGCCGACAGAACCGTCGCCCGGCCGATCGACTCGGCGTGGTCGTTGACGTAGGCGTCCGAGAGGACCCGGGTCGTCTTCAGGAGGCCGCGCATCAGCAGGAAGGTCGGGATAGCCAGCAGCGGCACGGCCGCCGTCGCGAGGTAGGCAACCCCGAGCGCCAGCGGCGTGATCCGGAGCCAGGGGCCGAGACCGATACGCGTCTCGACGCGGTCGGCGTAGTAGGTGACCACCGCGCCGACGCCGGTGAACCCCGCGTACAGCCATCCGAGCAGGGGTTCGACGGCTCCCTGGCCGAACCCCGCCGCGACGATCACGTCGCGGACGACTGGCTGGGTGTACAACTGCACGCTCCAGCCGACGGCGAGCACCGCCGCCAGCGCGACCAGGACGGTCCGCAGTGCCGGCTTGGTCAGCGTCTCCCGGAGCACCGGCACCGCTTCGCCGGGCGTGAACGCGTCGACTTCGCCGGACCGGTACTGCTCGGTCTCGGGAATCGACAGGACGACCGCGATCCCGACGGCCATGACGACCGCCGACAGCGCGAAGGGGACGTAGTAGTCAACGCCCGCCAGAAAGCCGCCGATGGGGTAGCTCACGCCCGAGACGAGCAGTCGGACGGAGGTGCTGCGCCCCTTGACGCGGGTGAACTCGTCTTCGGCCATCCGCTCGCGCAGTGTGTCGTAGAGCCACGCGCTGTCGGTGCCCGACCGAAACGTCTCCGCGACCGCCCAGACGACGTACGCCGCCACGAACGCCTCGAACGACGACAGCAGCCCGAACGTCGCGATGGCCACCACTTGCACCACGACGCCAACCAGCAGCGCGTCGCGCCGGCCGATGCGGTCGGCGACGTAGCCCGTCGGCACCTCGCCCAGCACCGTCGCGCCGCTCCAGACCGCGCTCAGCGCGCTCACCTGCGCGAAGGTCAGGCCGTTGTGCCGCAAGAACAGCGTCCAGATCGGGACCACGAACCACGCCGCTTGCGTCGCGACGTAGGCGTAGTACTTGACGATGGGGCCGACCGACGCGTCCTCGCGAACCATCCCGTCCGGAGCGAGGATCGCCAGCGACGAAACTCCTTCGCGACGTCGCCGCGACACGCAAAGGCTTAACCGGCTCGCCGCCGTCGGAACGGCTAGTGGTGACGAATCCAGGCACGCGGGCGGTTCCCGTGCCGACCCACGACGGACGGAGGCTCTTCTAACATGGACGTCGAAGAGAGCGTTTCAGGCTTCAAGACGCGTGGCGGCTGGGTCGACGTGGTCGAACACGGCGAGCGCATCGCACGGGCGTTGCGCGACGTCGCCGACGAGGGACAGCCGGTCGACGAGGACGCACTCGAAGAGTTCGACGAGTGGCGGCCCAAGAGCCACGAACGGCTCGACGAGGACGTCAACGAGAAGACCGCCGAACAGGCGAGCGTCGACGAGGGCGCGGGCGAACGGCGGGGCAAGGACCCCGACGACGACCTCCAGACGGCCGGCGAGAAGCTCACCGAGTCCTACGAGAACCTCGAAGACCCCGACGAGGCCGTCGAGAAGTGGGGCGAGAGCCTCGACTACGTCGCGCGTGCGGCCGACTCGGCGGGGCGAAAGGCCATCCGCGCCGTCGAGGACCGGGTGTACAAGAACGTGATGACGAGGATCGCACCCTACTACTTCGACAACGAACTCGTCAGCGCCAACCTCCAGCGGGTCGCCAGCGGCGACGAACCCCGGTACGTCTTCGAGGTCAACGTCAACGACGACGACCTGAAGATCCGCGTCTCGAACAAACTGGCCGACTACGACCAGACCGTCGACCGGTGGCACGTCGACACCGAGAAAGACGTCGAGGACGCCGCCGCCGCTGAGGGCGCGGAGGTCGTCGAACCCGGCGAGGACACCGACGCGAAGACGACGTGAGTCGGCCAGTCACGACGACGTGAGTCGGCCAGTCAGTCGTCCGCCGACCCTCGATCCCTGATCGACCCTGCCGACTGCCGACCCCGGTGGTGGCTCTACTCGTCGGACCGGGCGACTGGCGTGTCGGCGTCCACCTCGTCGAGGAGGTCGAGGCGGCGCAGCGTCACCGCGGTCGGGACGCCGTCGTCGCTCCAGCCACGGACCGCGTAGTAGGCGTCGAGCAGGCGCTCGTAGGCGTGTTCGGTCAGAACGCCCGCGGGCGCGTCGGGTGCGTGTTCGACGAGCATCTCCGGCACCCGGTCGTCCTCGCGGCGGAACCCCTCGCGGACGTTGAACAGGCGGGTCAGCGTCCAGACGCGTTCGCCGGTGGCGTGCAGCGTCTCCGGGGTGGCGTCCATTCCGACGGCGTTCAGCCAGTCGGCCCCGAGCGTCTCCCAGAGCGTCTCCCCGGCGAAGTCGTCGGCGACGAGACACCAGACGACTGCGCGGACGTTCTGCTCGGTGACGACGTTGCGAGCGACGTCTAGCGGGTCGTCGGGTTCGGGTTCGAACACGGCCGTCTCGACCGGGCGCGAGCGACGGTGGCAGGCCCCCCGGTCGCTCGTGCCGTAGGCCAGCGCCTGGGAGATGACCTCCCGGGGGTCGTAGGACGGCATCTCCATGCCCTTGACCGTGGGCACGAGGCCCTCGCCGCCCAGGCGCTCGGCGGCGGCCGCGACGCCGTCGGCCAGCGCGTCGCCCAGCGGCGTCGACCGGGTCGCGATCTCCGCGATGAGTTCGCGTGCGCCCTCGTGATCGCCGAAGTCGAGGTCCCGATCGAGGTGTCCCTCCTGGCTGGCGCGGATGACCCACGCCACGGCGTTGCCGGCGGAGATGACGTCGAGTCCGAGGCGGTCGCAGGTCTCTCCCAGCGCGGCCACCGCGTCGAAGTCGTCGATGCCGAGTCCGGCACCCAGCGTCATCGCCGTCGCGCCGCGGGGGACCATCTCGCCGTCGTCGGTCTCGACGACGAACCCGCCGGGGACCGCCTCGTCGTCCCGTTCGCGCCCCACGGCGGCGGCCTCGATCCGTTCGATCCCGAGGTCGTCGGCTCCGTCGAAGGAGTCGTCCTGCCAGCCGCGGGTCGCCAGCACGCCCACCTCGTTGGCGAAGTCGATGGTCTCGACGGTCTCGCTGGTGACGTACCACTGGCTAGTGTCCTCGCGGGTGAGCCGCCGGGTGTACTCCGCCCGGAGGTCGTCAAGCGCGTCGTCGGTCGTCGCGGGGTCGCCGTGGACGACCAGCGCCTTCAGGCCCTTCGCGCCCATGACCGCGCCCGCGCCGCCGCGACCGGCGTGGTGCTCGCCGCCGTCGGAAGCGATCGTAGCGAAGCGGACGCCGTGTTCGCCCGGCGGGCCGACGCAGGCGACCCCAGCGTCGGGAAACGCCGCCTCGACCTCGCGGGCGTCGCCGCCGACCAGGTCCTCGGCCGGTTCGAGTCGCGCGTCGTCGGCTTCGACGTGGAGCGCGACCGGCCGGTCGCACTCGCCGGTGACGACGAGTCCGACGTGCGAATCGAGGGCTCCGGCGAGTTTCGCGGGGACCGACCCGCCGCCGTAGGAGTCGAGGAAGGTGTCGGTTAGCGGCGACTTCGTGACCACCGCGTAGCGCGACTCGCCCGGCAGCGATCCCGACAGCGGCCCGAGCAGAAACAACAGGGCGTTGTCGGGCCCCAGCGGATCGGCACCTGCGGGGACCTCCTCGTAGAGGTAGCGAGCGCCGAGGCCCTTGCCGCCGAGATACCGGCGGAGCCACTC
This sequence comes from Haloarculaceae archaeon, assembly GCA_042217765.1. Taxonomy (GTDB): domain Archaea; phylum Halobacteriota; class Halobacteria; order Halobacteriales; family Haloarculaceae; genus JARUKX01. Next base: position 13,739 of record JBDGSB010000029.1, read on the forward strand.
GGCTGGCACCGGTTCGCTCTCGATGCGCTCGGCGGCGAGGTCGACGCGGAGAATCCGCGGTCTCGGGTGGTTCGTCATGGTGACGCGACGAGGGAGCGAACCGGCCCTCCAGCCCATCGGTGGACCCGCGTTCGCCCTCCGTACTCGTGTGTCGATTTCCGGGCGAGCCGTTTAACCGTTGCGTGTTCGCGAGCGTCACTGCCGGTCGAAAACGTGCCGCCGTCGACGTCCTGTCGTCGCTTCGAACCCACCCGCGCCCCTCGGACGCCGACACGAATACCTTTTTACTGCCCCTGACGTACGTTTCGTCGATCGCTCCGGGAACGGGTAACGCATGAACACGATGAACATCTCGTTGCGGCCGATAATGGGCGAGACCGAGTTGACCGTCGCGTGGCTCGCCGAGCGGAACATCGTCCCGTGCAAGAACGAACGCGGGCGCTACACGCTCGACGAAACCGACGGGAAAGCCCGCCTCGGGATCGCCGCCAAATTCCTCATCGTCGACAACCTCGACATCACGACCGACGAGGACCTGCGACGAATTCGAGAGATGGTCAAAAATCACCCTCGCTGGGACGGATAACTACACGTACGTATTCTGGGGAGGGTTTATATGGAGTGACCGTATAGAATCGTCCGTATGCAATCGCAACCGCTCGCTGCTTGCCCACGGTGTGGCAGCGAGACCGCAGACCGGCACGGACTAGAGACGTGCCAGGCCTGTGACTGGGTACGAAAGCACCCCGCGGACTGACCTGTCGGGTCGGTCCGAGCGTCCACCCCCTCGATGAGGGATCCGTCTTTGCTTCGCGGTAGTACTGTCGAGACGTTCCGCTTCGCGGTAGTACTGTCGAGACGTTCGTTTTCGCCGAAAATCCGCAGTATGGCGGGTAAGACTGCTTCTCGATATTCTTTTGTGTGGCGATTTCGTAGGCCGCGATAGCGTTTACTATGAGTGAGGAGTCAACGGTCACGTACCATCCATGGGACAAAACCACCACGCTCGAGGAGGGCACGACGTTGTTGGAGGGGGCCAACGACCTCGGGCTCAGCATCGAGAGTCTCTGTGGTGGCGAAGGGCTGTGTGGCACGTGCAAGGTCATCATCGACGAGGGCGAGGAGCATCTCACACCGCCGACGCAGGCCGACGAGCGGGTTCTCTCGGATAGCCAACTCGAAGACGGCTATCGGCTCTCCTGTCGGTGTGCCGTCCAGGACGACGGCGTCGTCGAGACGACGGTCCCGAGCGTGAGCCAGAACACCGGCGGCATCGTGCTCACCGAGGGCAACGAGATGGAGTTCGAACTCGACACCGCCGTCAAGAAGTACCGGCTCGAGGTCGACTCGCCGACGCTCGAAAACAACGTCGCCGACCGCGAGCGAGTGTTCGAGGCCCTGGAAGACGGCTACGACCTCGAAGTCGAGGACGTCGACCACCTCGTCCAGACGGAGTTGCCAAACGACATGCGGGCCGACGAGGACGAGGACGAACAGTTGCTGAAGTTCACCGCGACGGTCTACGACGAACGGGAAATCGTCGACGTCCAGCCCGGCTACGACGACACCATGTACGGGCTGGCCATCGACATCGGGACCACCACCGTCGCGGTCTACCTGCTCGATCTCAACACGGGCGAGGTCGAGGCGGTCAGCTCCCAGTTGAATCCCCAGAGCCGCTACGGGGGCGACATCATGACCCGCGTGCGGTACACCCGTCGCAACGAGGGCGGTCGCCAGGAGATGCAAGACGCCATCGTCGACGGCATCAACGAGTGCATCGAGGAGGTCACCCGCGAGGCCGACGTCGAGAACGACCAGATCTACGAGAGCGTCTTCGTGGGCAACACCGCGATGCACCACCTCTTTCTGGGCTACGAGCCGTCCTACGTCGCCGGCTCGCCGTACGTCGCGGCCAACCACGCCCCCCAGGTCGTGAAGGCCCGCGAGATCGGCATCGACATCAACGACTCGGGCTACCTCTACTGGCTGCCGATCTCGGGCGGATGGGTCGGACCCGACAAGGTGTCGGTCCTGCTGGTGTCGGGCCACTACAAAGAAGACGAGATGACCGTCTGCATCGACATCGGGACCAACGGCGAGATTTCGGTTGGCAACAAGGACAAGATGTGGACGACGTCCGCGCCCGCGGGACCGGCCCTGGAGGGCGCGGAGATCACCCACGGCGTCCGCGCGCAGGCCGGGTCCATCGAGTCCGTGAAGATCGACCCGGACACGTTCGAGCCGACGCTGGGCATCATCGATGACGACACGCCGACGGCACGGGGCGAGGCGACCAAACCCAACGGCATCTGTGGCTCGGGCGTCATCGACGCGCTCGCGCAGATGTTCGTGGTCGGGCTGGTCGACCAGCGCGGCCAGTTCCGCGAGGAGGTCTACGGCCACGACCGCATCCGCAAAAACGAGGACGACGAGGTCGAGTACGTGCTCGTCTGGGACGAGGAGTCGGCCATCGACGGCGACATCGTCGTCACGCAAAACGACATCCGCGAGATTCAGATGGCCAAGGCCGCCATCCAGGCGGGCGCGCTCGTGTTGATGGACGAACTCGACGTCGACACGGTCGACCGCGTGGTGCTGGCCGGCGGGTTCGGCAACTACATCGACCCCGAGTCGGCCATCACCGTCGGCCTCTATCCCGACGTCGAGATGGACAAAGTCGAGTCGCTGGGCAACGCCGCCGGCATCGGCGCACAGCTCGCGCTGCTGAACAAGGGCGCGCGCGAGGAGACGATGAACATCATCGAGGAGGTCGAGTACTTCGAAATCGCCGGCACGGACGTCTTCCGCGACAACTTCATGCAGGCGATGTACCTCCCTCACCAGGACCTCGACCGGTATCCCCGCGTCAAAGACCGGGTCACGTCGGTTCGGGACCTCGACGGCTCGGTCAAGCGCGGTCGATAGCCGCCGCGCGTGTTCCACGTCCGTTCGTAGCTTCCACGTCCGTTCGTAGCCTTCTTGCTCGCGCTCGTGCTACGACGAGGCGATGATCGGCGTCGTCGCCTGCGAGGCGCTGTACAGCGAACTCGAGCGCCTGCTAGACGACCTCGGTATCGACGCCGAGGTGCGCTACGTCCCCCAGGAACTCCACGAGTTCCCGGTGAACGTCCCCAGCGAGACGAGAATCGGCGACGCACTCCAGTCCCGGGTCGACGAACTGGACCGGCCCGAGATGGACCGTATCGTCGTCAGCTACGCCACCAGCGGTGGCGGCGTCGCCGGTCTCGTGACCGAGCACGCGCCGCTGGTGGTCTCGACGGCCGACGACTGCATCTCCTCGTTTATCTACCGAACCGAGGACTGGACGATGGGCGAACCAAAGGAGTTCGGCACCTACTACCTCTCGCGTGGCTGGATCGACTGCGGCGTCGACAGTTACAAGCTCTACCGGGCGTACTGCGGAACCGACGACGAACTGCTGGCGCGCTTCGAGCGAGCGGCCGCCGACCACCCGGATATGCGGGTCACCTGGAACGAGGGGGAACTGTTCGAGCGCGCGCTCGACCGGCGGGACCTCGACGCCGAGCAAGCCGGGCGCTTTTTCCACAAGGTCTTAGAGTACTTCCGTCGGGTGAAACTGATCGACAACGGCAACCTATACGAGTTTCATCGCGCGTACGCGGAGGAGTTCCGGTCGTTCGTCGCGGAGTTGTCGGCCGCTCACGGCGACGGCCACGACGTCGACCTGGAGGTAATCGACGGGGACCTGCACCTGCTTCGAACCCTGCTGACGGCCGACCCCGACGAGGACTCCGACTGCGAGTTCGTCGAGACGGTCCCGGCCGGGACGCCGGTCGGGCGCGTGTAGCGGCGGCGTCTCCGGCCGCGATCGCGAACGGACCGCTTCCGACGCGGCGGCGCGTATCGAAACCTTTTGTTCGCTCAGCGACCGAGGTTCGACTGTAGTCAGCGACCGCTCGCGTCGCCGTCGGGCGCGCGCGACGGCCAGGGTGGGTACACTCGACCGTCCCGTGGGTCCGGCCGCGACCGAAACAGGTCGTCTCCGGCGGCGAGAGACGACTCGACGGGAACACACGACACATGTCCCAGCAAACAACCAACGTACTCGACGGTAGCGAGGTCGGCGACGAGATCAAAGCCGAACTCGAAGGCTGTATCGACACGCTCGAAGACGCGGACGTCACACCGTCGCTCGCGACGGTGTTGATGAGCGACGACGGGGCCAGCGAGACCTACGTCAGCATGAAACAGAAGGCCTGCGACGAGATCGGCATCGACGGCCTTCACTACGACCTCGACCCCGACACGCCCGCCGACGAACTGTTCGAGAAGATCGACGAACTCAACGACGACCCCGACGTGCACGGCATCCTCGTCCAGATGCCGGTCCCGGACCACGTCGACAAGCGCGACGTGCTCGAACGCATCGACCCGCTGAAGGACGTCGACGGCTTCCACCCCGAGAACGTCGGGCGACTGGTCGCCGGCAACGCCCGCTTCAAGCCCTGCACGCCCCACGGCGTCCAGAAACTGCTAGAGGCGGCCGGTATCGACACCGAGGGCAAAGACGCCGTCGTCATCGGCCGCTCGGAGATCGTCGGCAAGCCGATGGCAAACCTGCTCATCCAGAAAGCCCCCGGCGGAAACGCGACGACGACGGTTTGTCACTCCCGGACCCAGGACCTCGCGTCGAAGACCCTCGACGCCGACATCATCATCGCCGCGGCCGGCGTTCCGGAACTGGTCGACGGCTCGCTGATTCCCGAGGGTGCGACCGTCATCGACGTCGGCGTCAACCGCGTCGAGGCCGACAACGAGAAGGGCTACGAACTGGTCGGCGACGTCGACTTCGACAGCGCCAGGAAGAAAGCCGGCGTCATCACGCCGGTGCCCGGCGGCGTCGGTCCCATGACCATCACGATGTTGCTGTACAACACGGTCAAGGCCGCAGCGCTCCAGAACGACGTCGAGATCGAACTACCCTGACGGCAGACCAAACGGTTTTTGCGGGTACCCGTAGCTAACACCTCGTATGAGTGCGGACCACGACCAGGTTACGTACGGGGACATCGAGGCGGCACAGCAGCGCCACGACGACGAGACCGTCGTCAAGCAGACGCCGGTCGACCGGAGCACTTCGCTGGCGGCGATGTGCGGGGCCGATGAGGTCTACCTCAAGATGGAGCACCTCCAGTGGACGGGATCGTTCAAGACCCGGGGGGCCTACAACAAGATCTCCTACGAGGTCGAGGAGAACGACGCCGAGCAATTCATCGCGGCGAGCGCGGGGAATCACGCCCAGGGGGTCGCGCTGGCGGCGACCAAATGCGGCGCCGACTCGACCATCGTGATGCCAAAGACCGCGCCACAGACGAAGATCGACGCGACGCGGGGCTACGGCGCGACGGTCGAACTGGTCGGCCACGACTTCCAGGACGCGATGGAGTACGCCCAGACGCAGGCCGCCGAGTCCGACGACGCCGTCTTCGTCCACGCTTACGACGATCCGCTCATCGTCGCCGGCCAGGGCACGCTCGGCGTCGAGATGTACGAGCAGTGTCCGGACGTCGACACCGTCGTCGTGCCGATCGGCGGCGGCGGCCTCATCGGCGGTATCTCGACGGCGCTCGATCACCTTTCCGACGACGTCCGCGTCGTTGGCGTGCAGGCCTCGGGTGCCGAGACCGTCGTCGAGAGCCTCGATAAGGGCATTCCGCAGACGCTCGACTCGGTCGACACCATCGCCGACGGCATCGCCACCGGCGGCATCTCCGAGTTGACCCTGGGGCTCATCCAGGAGCACGTCGACGAGGTCGTCACCGTCAGCGACGGCGACATCGCCAACGCGATCATGCTGTCCCTAGAGCGGACCAAACAGTTCATCGAGGGCGCGGCCGGGGCGTCGATCGCGGCGATGCTCGGCGACGACCTCGACGTCGAAGGCGAGACCGTCATGCCGCTTCTGTGCGGCGGCAACCTGGACATGACGATGCTGCAGAACGTCATCGTCCACGCACTGACCGACCGCGACCAGATCCTGCGCCTGCGCGTACACATCGACGACCGACCCGGCCAGATGGAGACGCTGTCGGGCGTCATCGCCGATCACAACGCCAACATCCAGACCGTGCGCCACGAGCGCGCGGTGAAAGACCTCGACGTCGGCGACGCCTACCTCGTGTTCCAGGTGGAGACGTCCGGCCGGGAACACGCACGCGATATCATCGATGATATCGAGGCGCACGGGTACCCGGTCGACCTCGTGAACTGACGCAGTCGGCCCCACACACGACGCGGCGCGGTCGCGATCACGACGGTCGCGTACAATGGCAACGCACATCACGGTTCGTGGGCACGCACACCACGGTTCGTGGGCACGCACACCAGTCGTGAACCTGCAGAGACAAATTTTATATTCTATACTGGGAATTACCACGATAGGAGGCAACGACACCGACCATGGTAGAGGACGACCCGGAGAAAGACGAATTTTTGGATCAGGCCGAAGAATCACGGTTCGCCGACGTCGAGGACCCGCTCATTCGTGAGATTGCGGAGTCCGTCGACGACCTCGACGAAGAGAAGGTGGGCGAACTCACACAGCAGGCGATCGACGAGGGCAAGGACCCGCTCGAAATTCTGCAGCGGGGGCTGACGAACGGCGTGAAGACGGTCGGGGACAAGTTCGGTCGCGGTGAGGTGTTCCTGCCGGAACTGGCGATGGCGGCCGACGCGATGAAGGCGGGCGTCGAACTGGTCGACCCGCTGCTGGCGGAGATGGACATCGAAGAGGACGGCGAGACTGGACTGCTCGTCATCGGAACCGTCGACGAGGACATCCACAACATCGGCAAGAACATCGTCGTGACGATGATGAAAGCCAACGGCTTCGACGTCGTCGACCTCGGCGTCGAAGTCCCCAATCAGGACTTCGCCGACGCCGTCGAGGAACACGACCCGGACATCCTCGGCATGTCCGCCCTGATGACCATGACTATGGACCACCAGGGCGAAGTCGTCGAACAGCTCGAAGACGAGGGCCTGCGCGAGGACCTCATCGTGATGGTCGGTGGCGCGCCCACCTCCCCCGAGTGGCGCGACGAAATCGGCGCCGACGGCTACGCCGACAACGCCGACGCCGCCGTCAAGCGCGCGAAGGAACTGCTCGCCGAACGGCAAGCAGAAGCCTGAACGGCCGCACGACCGCTCGATTTCTGCGCTGGTAGCCACCGACTACCGTCGCGAGCGACGTCGCTACCGAACCCGTTCGGCGCGGAAAATAGCGGGACGTCGGGAAGCGGGAACGGGAAGTGTATACGGCTCAGCCGTAGATCGGGAACGCTTCGCAGAGACGCTGGACTTCCTCGCGGACGTCGGCGGTAACGTCGGCGTCGTCGGGGTTGTTCAGTACCTCGACCATGAGTTCGCCGACGGTCTCCATCTCGGCCTCGCCGAAGCCACGGGTAGTGAGCGCGGGCGTGCCGACGCGGATGCCGCTCGTGACCCGCGGCGAGCGGGTGTCGCCGGGAACGGTGTTCTTGTTGACGATGATGCCGACCGCCTCGAGGGCCTCCTCGGCGTCCTTGCCGGTGAGGTCCCCGTGGGAGTCCCGCAGGTCGACGAGCATGAGGTGCTTGTCGGTGCCGCCCGAAACCAGCGACAGGCCGTGGTCCTGGAAGACCGCCGCGAGCGTCTTCGCGTTGTCGACGATTTGCTGGGCGTGGTCCTGGAACTGCTCGCTCTGGGCCTCGCCGAAGCCGACGGCCTTGCCGGCGACGTTGTGCATCAGCGGGCCGCCCTGTGCGCCGGGGAAAATCGCGGAGTCGACGTCGTCGGCGTACTCCTCCTTGCAGAGGATCATGCCGCCGCGGCCGGCGCGGATGGTCTTGTGGGTCGACCCGGTGACGAAGTCGACGTCGTCGTCGACGGGGTTGCGGTGGACGCCGGCGGCGATGAGACCGGTGACGTGGGCGATGTCGGCGAGGTGGTGCGAGCCGACGCTCTCGGCGATGTCCTGCAGGCGGCCGTAGTCGAACTCGCGGGGGTACGCCGACGACCCGGAAACGAGCATGTCCGGTTCGAACGCCTCGGCGTGAGCCTCGATGGCGTCGTAGTCGACGCGGCCGGTCTCGGGGTCGACCTCGTACTGCTCGACCTCGTACAGCGAGCCCGAGAAGTTGACCTTGTGGCCGTGGCTGAGGTGACCGCCGTGGGACAGCGACAGCGACAGAATCTTGTCGCCGGGTTCCAGCGCCGCGAAGTAGACGCCCATGTTGGCCTGGGTCCCGCTGTGGGGCTGGACGTTGGCGTGATCGGCACCGAACAGGTCCATCGCGCGGTCGCGCGCGAGGTCCTCGACCTCGTCCATGTACTTGCAGCCGCCGTAGTAGCGGTCGCCGGGGTAGCCCTCGGCGTACTTGTTGGTCATGACGCTGCCCTGGGCCTCCAGGACGGCCTTCGAGACGTGGTTCTCGGAGGCGATCATGTCGAGCGTGTGCTCCTGGCGGTCGCGTTCGTTGTCGAGTGCCGCCGCGACTGTCGGATCGACCTCGGCGAGGGAATCCTCGAACGTCATGGTAGAACCCATTGTGTATTCCGTGTAAGTATCTTTCGAGAGACCAGAACCAGCGTCACGAACGGGCCGGAATCACGCCGTTCGCCGCGGTTGACGGCCACGCTCTCGTGCCGGCCGATATTTGTACATTTAAGTACCCGTCTACAGTTACTTTCGCCCATGAAGCGCGTAATCAGCACCGACGACGCACCCGCCGCAGTCGGGGCGTACAGTCAGGCGACGACCAACGGCGACGTCCTCATCACGGCCGGTCAACTCCCGCTGACCACCGACGGCGACCTCCTCGACGACGCACCGGTCGCCGAGCAGACCCGCCAGTGCATGGAGAACGTCGAGGCCATCCTCGCCTCCGAGGGGCTAGAGATGGGAGACCTCCTGAAGACGACCGTCTTCCTCGACGACATCGAGGACTTCGACGCGTTCAACGAGGCCTACAGCGAGTTCTTCGACGACGAACCGCCCGCTCGAAGCGCCGTCGAGGTCGGCAACGTCCCGAAGGGCGCGGCCCTGGAGATCGAGGCCATCGCCGACAACGCCTGACCGAACCGAATATAACGATTTTTCAATACTATTGATCCGCCAGCCTTTGGGCTGTCATCCCCTAACATACGCGTATGCTGACAAGAAAACCCTTAATTAGATGGGCTGGCCACCAAGCTAGCGATGACAGTTTCTGGCGGAGCGGTCGACGGGTCGCTTCGCGTGTCCGGTGGGACGACGAGTTCGCCAGGTGAACTCGTCGACGCGGCACGCAGGCAGGGGGACTCGGTACGGGTCGGCAGGGTCGGCTCGACCGGCGTTCCCGCGCTCGAACCGCTCGTTCTCGTGACCGAGAACGAAACGACCGGCTTCTATCCGCGCTGTGACGTCGAGACGGTACAGCGGCTGGTCGACGAACTCGAATCGAACGGCGTCTCCTTACTCGACGCGGCGTGGGTCGTCGACCACGAGTCCGACCGGACGACGACGCCCGTGCCCGCGGACGGACCACTCGGCGTCGGGACGCGTCGGGCACTCGGTCCGTGTGGCTGGCTCGAACCGACGTCGGTCGACGACTACAGCCGGTACACCGGGGACCTCCTCGTGGAGCTACCACACCTCGTCGGCGTCGTCGACGACGCCGGGCTGCTCGGCCGCGGTCGTGGCGACGCCCGTACCGACCGCCCGCTCGCCGACGACTGGCGAACGGCCGCCGCGGCCGATGGCGATCCCGTGGTGGTGGTGAACGGAGCGGAGTCCGACGACCGCGTTCGCGCCGACCGACTGCTGTTGTCGTCGGCACCGCTGACCGTGATCGATCCCGCGGTCGCACTCGCCGACGAGGTCGGCGCGACCGACGTCGTCGTGACGGTTTCCCGGACCGACGACCTCGCGCTCAAACGCGTCAGAAACGCCGCCGACGGCTACGAGAGCGCGACCGACGTCGACATCGACATCCAGGTCGTCGCCACGCCCGACGAGTACGAGATCGGCGAGATGACGATGTTACTCGAAGCCCTCGAGGGCAACGACCGCATCGAGGCCCGGAGACGGCCGCCGGGACCGTCCGAGTACGGCCTCCACGGCCGGCCGACGCTGGTTCACACGCCCAGAACCTTCGCCCAGATCGCCGCGCTGGCCCGGGACGGGCCCGCCGGCGACGCCGAGGACCCGGGAACGCGGCTGGTCACAGTCGGCGGCGACGTCAGGGCCTCGGTGACCGTCGAGGTGGCCACCGACGCGCCCCTGTCGACGGTGACCGACGCGGTCGACGTCGACGGGACGGTCAAGGCCGCCTGCGTCGGCGGCGTGTTCGGCGGCTTCACGCCCACTCTGGAGGTGCCCGCCAGCGCCGACGGGCTGGCGGCCGAGAAACTGGGGACCAACGGTGCCGTGGAGGTCCTCACCGAGGGCCGGTGCGTGCTGGCTAGCGCCGGCACCCGGGCGACGTTCGCCCACGAGAACAACTGCGGCCGCTGCGTTCCGTGTCGAGAGGGGTCGAAACAACTCACCGACCTGCTGCGGGACGTCTACGACGGCCGCTACGACCGCGCGAAGATCGAGGAACTCACCCGGGTCATGGAGTCGACGAGTCTCTGTGACTTCGGCGTCGCGGCCGCTCGGCCGGTCGCGACGGCGCTGGAACGCTTCGCCGACGAGTTCGCCGCACACGCCGACGGCGAGTGTCCCAGCGGGGCCTGCCTGGAGCAACGGGAGGTACACGTATGAGCATGGACGACCCGGTCACGAGGACCGGACACGACGAGAACGCACAGCCATCGGTCGACGACGGAAACGCCGACGGGACGGCCCTGCCGCGGGTTCCGGACGTCGCGAACCCACAGACCGAGACGCCGCTGACGGAGGACTTCTCCCCGGGCGTCGCGAACGATCCGCCCGCGGCCGGCGAGGCGGACGACGCGGCTGCGACCGGCGACCGCCCCGCCGACGCGGGGTCGATGGTCGAGGTGACCGTCGACGGCGAGACCGTCGCGGTCGAACCCGGGACGTCGCTGCTTGACGCGATCGACGCCGTCGAGACCGCCGACGCCGTGCCGGCGCTTTGCAACGCCGACGAGTTCGGCGACGAGATCGGCCCCCGGAGCACCTGCCGGACCTGCACGGTCGAAACCGACTCCGCGGGACTCGTCCCCGCGTGCAGCCACCCCGTCGAGGACGGCATGGCGGTCCGGACCGACGCCGAGGCCGCCGCGGAGGCCCGCGACGTCAACCTCGATCTGGTGCTGTCGAATCACAACCTCCGGTGTTCGGCCTGTAGCAAGAACGGCCGGTGTGAACTCCAGGAGGCCGCCATCGAGAACGACGTCGAGGACGTCCGCTACGGCGTGCTCGACGACCGCGACGAGTACGAACCCATCGACGGCACCTCGTCGGTCATCCAGATCGACCGCAACAAGTGCATCCTCTGCAACCGCTGCGTTGAGGCGTGCAACGACGTGCAAGTCGAGGGCGTCCTCCGGATGGAGGGGACCGGCAGCGACACCCGCATCGGCTTTCAGGGCGACGCCGACACGATGGACGACTCCTCGTGTGTCTCCTGTGGCCACTGCGTGACGGTCTGTCCGACCGGGTCGCTCACCGAGGAGGGGCTGGTCGACGAAACGTCGATTCCGATCCCAGGCTTCTCCCACGAGAACTCCGTCGGCGAGGTCGTCGAGTCCGATCCCGTCGAGACGCTAGACGACTCGACGTCGCCCAACCGCGACGTCGACGCCGGCGGCGCGCTCGGGGTTGGCCCGGACCCCACAGAGAAGTCGGGCATCGCCCGGATGATGGCGAAGGCGAAGGCCACGGCGCGAGACGTTACGAGCGGCGCGATGTCCGAAATAGAACACGTCTCCGAGGACGTCGTCTCCTCGGTACTGAGCGAGGGGACGATGTTCGACGTCGCCAGCACCGTCGGCGAGTACCGGATGGACAGCATCGACGCGACCGAGACGACCTGCGGGTACTGCTCGGTCGGGTGTCGGTTCGACGTCTACACGAAAGACGGCGAGTTCCTGGGCGTCCGGCCGACAGACGCCGAGCGAGCCCCCGCCAACGACGGCTTCTCGACGTGCGTGAAAGGCAAGTTCGGCTACGACTTCGTCAACAGCGACGGCCGTCTAGAGACGCCGCTCGTCAGGGGCGACGACGGCGAGTTCCGCGAGGCCTCCTGGGAGGAGGCACTCGACAGGGTGGTCGAGGGCCTCTCGACGATCATCGACGAGGACGGCCCCGACGCCGTCGCGACGTTCGCGTCCTCGAAGTGTACCAACGAGGAGAACTACCTCGTCCAGAAGCTCGCACGGCAGGTGTTCGGCTCGAAGAACGTCGACAACTGCGCGCGGCTGTGTCACTCCTCGACGGTCGCCGCGCTCCAGCAGACGGTGGGCTACGGCGCGATGACCAACTCGATCGAGGACGTCGCCAACGCCGACTGCTACCTGATTTCGGGGTCGAACACCACCGAATCGCACCCGGTCATCGCCACGCGCATCAAACAGAACGTCCGCGACGGTGCGGACCTGTTCGTCTTCGAGCCCCGCAAGACGGACATCGCCCGCCACGCCGACCAGTACACCCGGACCGAACCGGGCCACGACGTCGCGTGGATCAACGGGATGATCCGGTACATCGTCGAGCACGACCTGCACGACGAGCAGTTCGTCGAGGAGAACGTCCACAACTTCGCGGACCTGAAACGGAAGGTCGAGCCGTTCACGCCCGAGGCGGTCGAGCGGCTGGCCGGCGTTTCGCCGGCGGAATTGGCCACGGCCGCCGAGACCATCGCCACCGCCGACTCCTGTGTGTTCGCGTGGGCGATGGGCCTGACCCAGCACAGCCACGGCACGCAGAACCTGCTGGCGATGTCGAATCTCGCGCTCGTCACGGGACACCTCGGCAAGCCAAACTCCGGGCTGTCGCCGTTCCGCGGTCACAACAACGTCCAGGGCGGCGGCGGCGACATGGGGACGCTGCCCAACTGCCTGCCGGGCTACCAGGACGTAGACGACGAGGACGTGCTGGCGAAGTTCGAAGACGCCTGGGGCAAACGCCCGCCCGAGGAGGTCGGTCTCAAAGTACCCGAGGTCTTCGAGGAGATTCACGAGGGCAACGTCCGCGGCACGTACGTGATGGGCGAGAACCCCGCCCTCTCCGAACCGGACCTCGACCACGCCGAGGACGGCCTGGCGAAACTGGACTTTCTCGTCGTGCAGGACCTGTTCATGACCGAGACCGCCGAGTACGCCGACGTCGTCCTCCCGGCGGCGTCGTTCGCCGAGAAAAACGGCACCTTCACCAACACCGAACGGCGCGTCCAGTTGGTCAACCAGACCATGGAGCCGGTCGGGCAGGCCCGCCAGGACTGGGAGATCCTCCAGGCCGTCGCCAACCGCTTTGGCTACGACTGGGACTACGACAGCGCGGCCGAGATCATGGACGAAATCGCCGACCTCGTGCCGCTGTACGGCGGCATCACCCACGACCGCCTCGAAGCCGAGGGCGGCCTGCAATGGCCCTGCTGGGACGAAGATCACGACGGGACTCGCTTCCTCTACGAGGACGGGTTCAACTTCCCGGACGGCAAGGCCCGCTTCGTCCCCGCGGACATGGGCCGGCCCGCCGAGATGCCCGACGAGGAGTACCCGCTGACGCTCACCACGGGGCGGGTCCTCTATCACTTCCACACCGGCACCCTCACCCGCCGCGTCGAGGGCAGCATGTCCCACGTCGGCCAGAGCTTCGTCGAACTCCACCCGCGGACCGCCGACGCGCTCGACGTCGAGACCGACGACTACGTCCGCGTCGAATCCCGTCGCGGTTCCATCGTCGTCAAAGTCGAGGTCACCGACCGCGTCGACGAGGGGACGGTCTTCATCCCGATGCACTTCGCCAGCGGTGCCGTCAACGAACTCACCAAGGGCGAACTCGACCCCACCAGCGGTATCCCCGAGTACAAGGTCTCTAGCGTCCGCGTGACCGGTCTCGGAAAGCACCCGGCTGACCCGCGAAAGCTTCGCCCGGCCCGCTCGGACGACTGATCGAGAGCGCGGTCGTCGAGAGCGGTCCCGTGCGTTTCTCGCTGACGCCGACGAGAACACCGAACGCATCGTGCGGAAGGCGCTCCGTGACCTCGTTGATAGTGTCTATTGTGAGTCCGTGCCGGTGGCTCGCCGGAGGAGGTGGCGAGTCACCGGTACATAGTCACAATACACACTATGAGACGACCGCGACGAGGTTTGATCGACGCCACGAACATCTCCGGGACGCGTCTCGCACATCGAGAACGCACGTGTGTGTTTTTGTCACGCGGTCGAATAGCCGTGGCCAGGACTCCCATGCCCGATCTAATGGCGCTGGTCGTCGGTCTCAAGACCGTCTCCCTGCTCCTCGGTGGCGTGATCACCTACGTGACCGGGAAGACCTATCGGCGGACCGGGACCCCCGCGTTTCGAGCCCTCGCGGTCGGATTCGGCCTCCTGACGCTCGGTGCGCTCGTGGCCGGATTCGCCGATCAGGTGCTCCAGGTCGATACGAACACGGCACTCGTCGTCGAGAGTTCGATCACGGCGCTTGGCCTGCTCGTCATCACGTACTCGCTGTTCCGGCGGTGACTCGACTCGCGGCGACGCGTTCTTCGCGTTCACGGCCGAGCGAACGACGTCGCTCGGCGACCGTGACTGAAAAATCGAGGTCGGTCGTCGGTTCGGGCCTCGAAACGGGACGGTTACGTTCTGGATTTCAGAACAGGCCGGAGATGTTGCCCTCGCCGTCGATGTCCATGTCGGCGGCGGCCGGCCGCGACGGCAGGCCGGGCAGGGTCAGGACGTCGCCGGTCAGGACGACGATGAAGCCGGCACCGGCGGAGACGTACAGTTCACGCACGTCGAGTTCCCAGTCGCTGGGCGCGCCCTTCTTGCTCGGGTCGTCGCTGAAGGAGTGGAACGTCTTGGACATGATGACCGGCATGTCGTCGAAGCCCTGCTCCTGAATGCGCTCGATGTCCTCTTCGGCGGAGCCGACGTAGTTGACGCCGTCCGCGCCGTAGATTTCGGTGGCGACGGTCTCGATTTTCGTCTTGACGGACTCGTCGGTGTCATAGAGGTACTCGAAGTCCTGGTCGTTCTCTTCGATGGACTTCTTGAGTTTCTCCGCGAGGTCGATACCGCCCTCGCCGCCGTTGGAGAAGACGTTGGAGACGCCGGCCTCGATGCCGAGGTCGTTCTCGCAGTGGTCGAGGATGGTCTCGATCTCCTCGTCGGTGTCGCCGGGGAAGCGATTGATCGCGACGACGACGGGGACGCCGAACTGCTGGAGGTTCGCGATGTGTTTGTCGAGGTTCTCCAGGCCGTCTGCGACGGCGTCGGGGTTCGGTTCGTCGAGTTTGTCCATGTCGGCCGGCCACATGTCGTAGCCGTGATACTTGAGCGCGCGGACCGTCGAGACGATGGTGACGGCCGAGGGCTCCATGTCGCCGAAGCGACAGACGACGTTCATGAACTTCTCGGCACCGAGGTCGGACCCGAAGCCGGCTTCCGTGATGACGTAGTCGGACTTGCGCTCGGCGATTTTGTCGGCCATCAGGGAGTTCGTGCCGTGGGCGATATTGGCGAACGGACCGCCGTGAACGAACGCGGGCGTGCCCTCGATGGTCTGGACGACGTTGGGTTTCAGCGCGTCCTTCAGCAGCATGGTCGCCGCGCCGGTGGCTTCGATGTCGTCGACGGTGACGGCGTCGCCGTCCTCGTCGTACGCGAGGATGATGTTGCCGATACGCTCTTTGAGGTCGCCGAGGCTGTCGGCCAGACACAGCACGGCCATCAGTTCCGACGCTGCCGTCAGGAGGAAGCCGTCCTCGCGGATGGCCCCGCCGGTGTCGCCCATGCCGACGACCGTGTTGCGCAGCGCGCGGTCGTTCTGGTCGAGAGCGCGCTTGAACTCGACGTCCTTGGTGTCGATGCGCGGCGCTTTGTTCTGGCGAATGTGGTTGTCCAGCATCGCGGCGATGAGGTTGTGCGCCGCGGTCAGCGCGTGCAGGTCGCCCGTGAAGTGGAGGTTGATGTCCTCCATCGGG
>JBDGSB010000047.1:0-29763 GCA_042217765.1 Haloarculaceae archaeon
GAGCGGGTGGTTGTTCTCGACGAACTCGCCGTAGTTGACCAGGTACTCCCCCAGGTCGAGGACCTTCTCGACGCCGTTTCGCACTTCTAGCGCCTCCTGGGGGTCGTCGATGCGCCGGACGTCGCCGTTGGCCAGTCGCACGGTCGGCCCCTCGATGGTGTCGACGGGGACGACGCCGGCGGCTTTCCCGGGACGTTCGGTCTTGATCTGGGTCCCGGTCGCGAGGAAGTCGTCGACGAGGTGCATCGTCGCGGGGTGGACGCCCGCCGTCGCGAAGCCGTGGTTGCGGGAGCGGCCGTACCGCAGGCGGAACCCGCCCGTCTCGATGGGATGGGAGAAGACCGGCCGGCCGGCGATGAGGTCCCGCAGGTACTTCGTGGCGGGGTCGACCCGCGGCGGGCCGTCTGGTTCGGCCGGTGTGTCGTCCTCCCCAGTTCCGTCGTCTCCGGTTCCGTCGTCGGCGTGCTCGATCCCATCGTCGGATTCGGCGTCGGTCGCGTCGGTCTCGTCGTCCACTCCACCGTCGTCGCCGTCGGCCTTCCCGATGGTCCCGTCGATGAGGTCCTGCAGCCACGGCCACTCGACTTCGTCGAGGTTACGGGTGTACCGTTGGATCTTCGGCGCTTTCAGCGCGATGCCCTCCGCGAGGACGAGACACATGCCGCCGCGGGGGGCGTTGCTGTCGACGCGTTCGAGGTCGCGGTAGCCCGAGACCTCCTCCTCGCCGGTGGCTTCGCCGTCGAGCATGATGGGCATGTGCTCGGCGATGTATTTGGTCTCCTTCTCCTTCGGGGAGTACTGCAGGCCGGTCTCCTGGTCGTAGAGGTCGACCTCCTCGGCGTAGCGACCGACTTCCTCCGCGCGGGCCTCGTACTCGGACATGCCCAGCAGGGCGCGGGCGTAGTCGGCGACCAGCACGCTCAGCGCCTGTGCGGTCCCGCCCGCCGAGCGGATCGGGCCGGCGTAGTAGACGTTGACGAACTCGGTGCCGTCGTCGTTCTCCAGCACCTCCACGCGGTCGATGCCCTCGATGGGCGCGGCGACGACGCCCTCGGTCAGCAGGGCAACGGCGGTCCGGACCGCGCCCTCGACTTTCCCCGCTTCCGTGTCGTAGTCGCCGACGGTCCCCTCGACGAAGTCCTCGACCAGTTCCAGGGCGGCCTCCTCGCGGCTCATCTCGCCTTCGAGTTCCCGGACGCGCTCGGCGACGCCGTCGATGCCCAAAATGTTCTCGACGCGGTCGGCCATGTCCTTCGCGACGGGAATCTCGACGTCTTTCGTCGGGTCGCCGCCGCGTTCGCGAGCCGCACGTGCCACCTCGAACGCGTCGTCGAGTTCGGTTTCGAGCCGCCGAAAGTAGCGTTCGTCTTCCGGCCGCATATCGGTCATTCGTTCGGTCGCACCTCCGTCGTGTCCGGTCGCTTCTCGGCCGCGCGGGATCTGGCCCCGGTCATGCGTCGTCCAGCGGCCAGAGGTCCAGATCCGTTACCTCGTCGCGCTCGCGGTGAAACGCCGTCTCGAAGGTGCGGACGTACAGCTCACCCGCGAAGACCGTCGCGCTGTTGAGGTGTCCCGCGAGCGCCGTGCCGTCCGCCCGCGAGAGGACGGCGTGGGTGTGTGCGAACGGCTCGCCGTCGAGTTCCGAGACGTTGCCGACGCAGGACGCCACCTCGAGCGGTTCGGGGAACGTGACCGACTCGTACTCCTGGCGTTGCTGGTCGTAGTAGAAGACTTCGGCGTCTTCGACCGCTCCGAGACCGAAGAAGACGGCACCGTCGACCGACTCGGCGGCGGCGAAGTCCTCTATCTGGGCGCGCCAATCCTCGCCGTGGGTCAGCCGCGCGAGGAACTCGCGGCTCCCGTCGACCTCCCGGTAATCCATATCCACCCCGACGGGCGGCGGCGACTAAAAGACTCCCCATGCGACCACCGTCGTCCGGCAACGGGGCCGACTCCTGGCGTCCGGCAACGGAACCGGCTCCCGGCGTCTAGCAACGAGACCGACTCTCGGCGTCGTTGCACACCGGGTGGGGATCGACTTTCGGCACCGGAATCGGTTCCCGACACCGGGACCGGTTCCCGACACTGGAATCGGTTCCCGACACCGGGACCGGTTCCCGGCACTGGAATCGATTCCCGTCACCGTTATCACGACGCGCGCACGAAGCACCGGTCGAGATGGCGATTCCGACCTGGCGCTGGAACGAGGACGCGGCGGCGTCCGGCGGCGTGGCGGGTGCCGGTTCGTCGACCGACGGGTCGAGTGCGACGGCCACGGGAGCGTCGGCCGACGAATCGACCGACTCGGCGCTCGACCGCGTGGACGTCGACGGCGTGAGCAACACCTTCGAGACGCTGGCGGACCCGACGCGGCTCGCGATCCTGGCCGCCGTCGCCGACCACGAGGGCCCGTTGTCCTACACGGATCTCCGCGAGGCGGCGGCCGTCGAGGACAACGGCCGGCTGAACTTCCACCTCCGGCGACTGGACGGACTGGTGGCCGACGGCGACGACGGCTACGAACTGACCGTCCGCGGCCGGCGGCTGTTTCGACGGCTGATCGTCGGCAAAGCGACGGTCGAGTCCTGACGCGACGGCCCGGACCCCTCGACGATCCAGGAGAACCGCGTTTCTCCGAGCTTTTAGGTAGCCGGATCACGTGGTCGTCCGTCGATGGACGGGGAGACGTCGACGACGAAGCACGGCCCACCCGCGAACGACGCACCGACTCCGGACGACGAAGTCACGTTCACGCTCGCGGGCGTCCGCGCCGGGTTCCTGCGGTGTGTCCCGGTCGCCCTCGGAGTCGCGGGCTACGGCGTCGTCTTCGGCGTACTGGCGCGCAGAGCAGGACTGAGCGTTGCGGAGGCGACGCTGATGAGCGCGACCGTGCTGGCGGGCGCGGCGCAGTTGATTGCGGTCGACCTGTGGGGCAGCGGCGCGGGCGTCGTCGCAGTGGTCGTCACCACCGTCGTCGTGAACCTCCGGTACGTCCTGATGGGCGCGGCGTTGCGGCCGTGGTTCCGGCGGCTCTCGCCGCTGGCGGCGTACGGAAGCGTCTTCTTCACGGCCGACGAGAACTGGGCGCTGACGATGGGCGAACTGACCGCGGGCAACCGGCAGGGGGCCTTCCTGCTGGGGAGCGGACTGGCCATCTGGGTCTTCTGGGTGGTCGCGACCGTCGTCGGCGCGGTCGGCGGCGGCGTCGTCGGCGACCCGTCCCGTTACGGGCTAGACTTCGTGCTGGTGGCGGTGTTCGTCGCCATCGCGGTCGAGTTGTTCGACGGCCGGTCGGACCTGCTGCCGTGGGCGAGCGCGTTCGTCGCCGCCGTTGTCGGGTCGGCCGTCCTCCCGGGGAAGTGGTACATCCTGCTGGGCGGTGTCGTCGGCAGTCTGTTAGAGGTGGTCCGCTACGATGAGTGAACTCGACCCGCTGGTCGTCGGCGTCGTGGCCGCGATGGCCGTCGGCACCTACGCGACGAAGGCCGGCGGCCTGTGGCTGCTGGGTCGCATCGAGGTGTCCGACCGTGCCGAGGCCGGACTCGATGCGCTCCCGGGAGCCGTCGTCGTCTCGATCCTCGGTCCCGAACTGGCCGCGGGCGGGCCGGTCGAGTGGCTGGCGGCGGGGCTGGTGGCGGTGGTCGCCTGGCGAACCGACAGCGTCCTCGCGGCGCTGGTCGTCGGCGTGGGAACGGTCGCCGTCCTCGGGAGCGTGCTGTGACGTGCCGTCCGACTACGTCGGCAACGCGAGCGTGCTGACGGGCTGGCCGCGTTCGGCGTCGTAAAACTGCAGTTGCGAGACGGTCCACTCGACGGGGTCGACGTCGGCGTTGCACGCGCGTTCGACGACGTCGGGGGAGCCACCGCGAGCGACGGTGACGTGGGGGACGTAGTCGTCGCCTTCGACGCCGTCGACAGGGTCGAACGCCTCGACGAGTCGCGCGTGGAGGGTCCGGAGGCCGGGACTCTCGACGGCGAGGTAGACCACCGGCGAGGGGCCGCTGGCGGCCTCATCGAAGCGGTCGACGCCGGTGATTCGGGCGGCCGGGGCCGGCGCGCCACGAAGCACGTCGCGGGCCCGCGCTTCGAGGCGGGCATACCCGTCGGCGGTCGTGTCGTCGCCGGTGAGCCGCTTGAGCACGAGCGTGTGCTCGCCGCGCGCCCGGCTGCGAGCCCCGGGGAGGTCGCGGGCGAGGTCGCTCGCAAGCGCCGCGACTTCCGGGGGAACCGGGACGTTCAGGCTGTACACGGCCGGACCGAACCGATCGGCGTGGAAAAGGCCGTCGGTCGTCTCCGGCCGGCGTGGAAAAGGCCGTCGGTGGTCGCGGTGCCGGCTCGCCGTTGCAGTCGGAACGCGGGAGTACTACCGGACAGAGTGATCGGCGAAACGTCTGCGTCTGCCGAGACGTGGTGGCCAACAGCCTGAAAGCCCCGTTCGTTCCCGCCCGTCTCGGCTGATGAACCAAGCTACGCGGGTGGGAACGAAAGGGGCAACCGGCTCCGGGAACCCGGCCGACGTAAGCACGCGAGCGAACGCGAGCGCGCGCAACGAGGCCCGGGAGTGGAGCCGGTTGGGGCTTTCATACGGATTACTGTCTTTGTTTACCGGTGCTTCGCCCACCCGTTCCGGCGAAGCACCGGTAAGAAGCAACAGTAATCCGTATCAGGCTGGTCGAAGCGCCGCTGTGCAGGGTCCAAACGTAATGCAGACCACTCCGGTGCGGTAGGCACTCTCTAGACCACCTCACCTCGGGCAACAAAGCATTTGAACGATGCGGGAATAGCCGGTGGCAGATGAGAGCACGCGCGATTCGCGTCGCACTCGTGACGAGCCTGCTGTTCGTGGCGTCGGCACCCGCGGTGGCCGGCGGTTTCGGGGTTCAGAGCGGCGTTGCACAGACCCAGCAGGTCGAACCGGACGCGGTCGTCATGCACGTCGCGCTCCGGCCCGACGGCGACGCTCGCTGGGAAGTCGCCTATCGTATCCGGCTGGACGACGACAACGCGACGCAGGCCTTCAAGAGCCTCCGGGACGACGTCCGGGCCAATCGGACGACCTTCACCGAGCGGTTCGCGACGGGGATGCGACGCACCGCCCGGAGCGCCGAGAACGCGACCGGCCGCGAGATGGCCGTCCGTAACGTCACCGTCGAGACCGAACGCCAGTTCCTCCCACAGGAGTACGGCGTCGTCACCTATCGGTTCGCGTGGACGAACTTCGCGGCCGTCGACGGAGAGACGGTCCGCGCCGGGGACGCCATCTCGGGACTGTACATCGATTCGGGGACGTCGCTTCGGGTCTCCTGGCCCGAACGCTACGGCCTCGCCGCGACGCCCGACCCCGAACCGGCCGAGACGAAGACCGACGAGGTGCTGTGGGTCGGTCCTCTGTCGTTCGACGACGGTGAGCCGGCGGTCGTCGTCGAACCGACGCCCGCAGCGGCCTCGACCACCTCGACGACTTCGACGCCCGGCCCCACGACCACGACGCCCGGCGGCTCCGGCGGTGGCGGCCCGTCGCCCGCCCTGCTGGCGGCCGCCGCGGTCGTCCTCGCGGTGCTGGTCGGCGGCGGGTACTGGCTGACGACGCGGGGCGGCGACGGTGACGGCGACGCCGAAGCCGAGAGCGTCGATTCGGCCGGCAGCGACGGTGGCGACGGCGACGCGAACGCTGGCGCGGACGGAGACGAGGGACCACCAGCGGAACTACTGAGCAACGAGGAACGCGTGCTGAAACTTCTCGAGGACAACGGCGGCCGGATGAAACAACAGGAGATCGCGTCGGAACTCGACTGGACCGACGCCAAGACGAGCCAGGTCGTCGGCACCCTGCGCGACGACGACGAGATAGAGACCTTCCGGCTGGGACGCGAGAACGTCGTTACCCTGCCCGAGGAGAGTCTTAAATAAACGTTTCGATAGTTCAGTGTACCGGATCGGCGACCACTCCGGACGATCGCACGACTGCGGCCGCCTCGAATCCTGCTTAATCGTGGTTAAGCGTCGCTAATTCGGGTTCAGTACCGTCGGTTTATACGTGGTGTCGGACTGTAGGGACGGGTACGAATGAGACGTGTCCCTTCGCTCGTCGTGGCGGCTCTCCTGATCGCGAGTGCGGCCGCCGTGGTCCCGACCGCGGCCGTCGCACAGGAGACGACCACGACCGACGGCGGAACGACCACGACGGCCGGCGCGACGACGACCACGACGGCCAGCGCGACGACGACCACGACGGCCGACGACGTCGCAGACGACAACGCGACCGACGACAACGAGACCGTCTCGCCGGGCGCGCGCCTCGGCGGCGTCGTCGGAATGCAGCAGGCACACCTGCAGGGCGAAGTCGACGGTCGCGCGTTCGGCCTGGCCGTGGCGGCCGCCCACAGCAACAACTCGAAAGTGACGGTCGTCGCCGAGCAGTACGGCGATCTGCGCCAGCGACTCCGGAACCTGACCGAACGCAAGCGCGACCTCCAGCGCGCACACGCCAACGGCTCGATCAGCGACGCGCAGTTCCACGCCGAGATGGCCGAACTGCACGCCCGCACGCAATCGGTGCGACAACTTGCCAACGAGACCGAGAACGCGACGCACGGCTTGCCGGCCGAGAAGCTTCGAGCCAGGGGCATCAACGCGACTGCGATCCAGCGACTGAAGCACAACGCGAGCGAACTGACCGGGCCGCAGGTGGCGGCGATCGCCCGCAGCATCGGCGGCCGGGCGGTCGGGCGACCGAAACGCGCTGGCCCGACTGGAAACCGAACCCGCGGCCCGCCGGGCAATCGAACCCGCGGCCCGCCGAACGGGACGCAGGGACCACCCGACGGCGCGACGACGGGCCAGTCGGCGAACGACGGCGTCCCCGGGCAGGCCAACAGGGCCGGAAACGCGACCAACGCGACGCGGGGATCGAACGGGGCCGCTCCGGGACACGATACCACTGTCGCCGCGGGCAGCGCGAGCGGCGGCGACACGGGACGAGCGAACGGCGGCGGCAATTCCGGCAACGGCAACGGCGGAAACGACCGTCCCGGCAACGCGAACGCCAACGCCAACACCGACGCCAGCCTCGACGCCGCGTTCGGGATGGTCGGTCGCGTCCTTCCCGACTGGCTCGTCTGAGCACCAACTGTTATGATCGTTTCCCGTCAGTAGCAGATATGGCGTCGATTCCCGAAGACTTCGAGGACCTGTTCGATCGACCGTCGCCCACCGTGTTCGTGACGATGCAACCAAACGGCATTCCCCACTCGACGATGGTCTGGGTGGACCGCGACGGCGACACCGTGCTCGTCAATACGGCGAACGGCACCCAGAAACACCGGAACGTGCAACGGAATCCGACCGTCGCCGTGACCGTCATCGATCCCGAAACGCAGTACCGGTACCTGACCGTGCAGGGCGACG
This sequence comes from Haloarculaceae archaeon, assembly GCA_042217765.1. Taxonomy (GTDB): domain Archaea; phylum Halobacteriota; class Halobacteria; order Halobacteriales; family Haloarculaceae; genus JARUKX01. The sequence goes on from JBDGSB010000047.1 coordinate 7,408, forward strand.
TCACGGCCATCACCGAGGAGGGCGGCGCGGACCACCTCAACGAACTCGGGCGGCGATACCTAGACAGCGAGAACTACATCGACGAGTACGACGCGAACCCGGATCGACGGGTACTCCACGTCACGCCCGACAACGTGCTTCCGGTGACGGCGCTTTGAGTCGTGTTCCGGACTCATCTCGGAAGGTTTTAATAGCGACCTGCTAGTATCGTCCCATACGATGCTACGGACACGCGCCGCTGGCTCGCAGTCGCCGGCCAGCGGTGCGACCGTTTCGCTTCTTTCACGCCGTCGGCGTGTGACCCCACGACGGCGACGACGACCGGGCCGTTAGGCCCGCTTGCATCACTCCCTCACGTCGTCTCGTTCGACTTCGAATTGCCGCCACCGTCGGGTTCTGGGCGGTCACGTCACCCCGACACCCAACACACATACACATGCCAGAAGGAAACGGAACCGTCGCGCTCGCCTTCTCCGGCGGGCTCGACACGACAGTTTGCGTGCCACTGCTGAAAGAGGAGTACGGCTACGACGAGGTAATCGGCGTCACCGTCGACGTCGGCCAGCCCGACTACGAGTTCGAGGAGGCCGAGGAGACCGCGGAGATGCTCGGTGTCGAACACTTCGTCGTCGACGCCCGCCAGGACTTCGCGGACCTCTGTCTGCAGGCGGTGACGGCAAACGCCGACTACCAGGGCTATCCGCTGGGGACGGCGCTCGCCCGGCCGGTCATCGCGAAGGCGATTCGCGACGTCGCCATCGAGGAGGGCTGTAGCGCCCTCGCCCACGGCTGTACCGGCAAGGGCAACGACCAGTTGCGCTTCGAGGCGGTCTGGCGCGATTCGGACCTGGAGGTCGTCGCGCCGGTGCGCGAACTCGGATTGACCCGCGAGTGGGAAAACGAGTACGCCGCCGAGAAGGGACTGCCCGTCGAGGGCGGCGACGGCGGTCGCTACTCCATCGACACGAACCTCTGGAGCCGTTCCATCGAGGGCTCGGAACTCGAGAACCCGGCGACGATCCCCGACGACGACATCTACAAGTGGACCGCCAATCCCGAGGGCCAGGAGTCGGAACTGCTCGAAATCGAGTTCGAGGACGGCATCGCCGTCGGCGTCGACGGCGAGGACCTGGACTCGGTCGCCCTTATCCAGACCGTCAACGAGCGTGCGGGCGCACACGGCGTCGGCCGCACGGACATGATGGAGGACCGCATGCTCGGGCTGAAGGTCCGCGAGAACTACGAACACCCCGCCGCGACGGTCCTGTTGACCGCCCACGAGGCGCTGGAAGGACTCGTGTTGACACAGGAGGAACGCCAGTTCAAAGCGCAGGTCGACCAGCAGTGGTCCCAGAAGGCCTACCAGGGCCTCATCGACGCCCCCATCGTCGAGGCCCTCGAGGGATTCGTCGATTCGACCCAGCAGCGCGTGACCGGCACCGTCACCGTCAAACTCGAAGGCGGCCACTGCCGCCCGGTCGCCCGCGACAGCGAGTACGCGGTCTACAGCGAGGAGGCCGCCTCCTTCGACAGCGAGGACGTCACCGGTGGCATCGAGCAAACGGACGCCACGGGCGTCGCGAAGTACCACGGCTTCCAGTCACGGCTGGCAAAGCGGGTCACCGCGAAGGTGCGGGCGGACAAGGAGAGCGAGGCCGTCGCGGACGGTGGGACGGCCGACGACAGTACCGAGGAGTGAACCGATGAGCGAGGACGGCACCGGCTCGGACGTCGTTCGCCGCGACCGCTTCAGCGGCGGCCCCGCCCGGGAGTTTCTGTCCTCGCTGGCGGCCGACGAGCGCATCTTCGCGGCGGATCTGGACGTCGACCGCGCACACGTGATCATGCTGGCCGACCAGGAGATCATCGGCGCGGACGACGCCGCGGCTATCCTGGCGGCGCTCGAGGACGTCGAGGCGGCGGGCCACGCGGCGTTGCCCGACGGTGAGGACGTCCACGCGGCCATCGAGACGGCGGTCATCGACGCGGTGGGGCCCGACGGCGGGAAGATGCACACCGCCCGGAGCCGCAACGACGAGGTGGCGACGTGCATCCGCTATCGGTTGCGCGAGGACCTGATCGACCTGATCGAAACCGTCGTCGACGCACGCGAGCGGTTGCTCGCGGTCGCCGGCGACCACACCGAGACGGTGATGCCCGGGTACACGCACCTCCAGCCCGCTCAACCGACGACGGTGGCCCACTGGGTCGCCTCCTACGAGCAGGCCCTCGAGCGCGACGCCGAACGGCTGCTGGACGCCTACGACCGCGTGAACCGCTGTCCGCTCGGCGCGGGCGCGTTCGGCGGGGTGTCGTTCGACGTCGACCGCGAGCGGACGGCCGAACTGCTGGGCTTCGACGGAATCGTCGAGAACTCGATGGACGCGGTGTCGGCGCGGGACTTCCTCGTGGAGACGACGTCGGCGGTGGCGACCCTGGCGACGACGCTGTCGGGACTCGCGGAGGACCTGATCGTGTTCGCCAACCGGGGGTACGTCGACCTGGACGACGACTACGCCTCGACTTCGTCCATCATGCCCCAGAAGAAAAATCCCGACACGCTCGAGCTAGTGCGCGGCCGCACCGGCGACGCGACGGCGGGGCTGAACGGCCTGTTGACGACGCTGAAGGGGCTGCCGCGGGCGTACAACCGCGACCTCCAGCGCGCGACCGGCCACGTCTGGGACGCCGTCGACGCCGTCGAGGCGTCCGTCGAAGTCGCCGCCGGCGCGGTCGCGACCGCCGACTGGCCCGCGGAGACATTGGCGGCGGCCGCCGGCGAGGGCTTCTCGACGGCGACCGGCGTCGCGGACCTGCTGGCGGCCGCGGGCGTGCCGTTTCGCACCGCACACGAGGTCGTCGCGGCGGCCGCCGAGGAGGTCGAGGGGACCGACGCGGACGCTCCCGACTACGAGACGCTGGCGGCCGTCGCCGACGACGTGCTCGACGAACCGCTGTCTGCGTCCCTCGACCGCGAGGCGGTCGAGACGGCACTCGACCCCGGCGAGAGCGTCGCGATGCGCGACTCGCGGGGCGGTCCCGCGCCCGACGCCGTCGAGGCGCAACTCGCGACGGCGCGGGCCGTCCGCGAGGAACACGCGGCGCTGCTGGCGGGCCGTCGCGAGGCCGTGGCGGACGCGCTGGCGACCTTGCAGACGGAGGTGGACTCGCATGTTTAACGAGCGACCAGCCCCGCGAGGGGAATTTAACAGATATTAGATATACAGACCTACTCCAACGCGAAAATCGCCACGAAGACACGGTTAGACGGTAGTATAGTTCACTATTTCTTTCTGATAAGTTCGAAGGGTTTAAGTGGGTAGACAGCAGAGTTGGTGCTACCATGACGGAATGTCCCGAGTGCGGGGCCGACGTGTCCCTGCACGACGACGCGGAGATCGGAGAGATCGTCGACTGTTCGACCTGCGGCGCGGAGCTAGAAGTGATCGACGAGAGCCCGCCAGTCCTCGAGAAGGCCCCCGAGCTGGAAGAGGACTGGGGGGAGTGACGTGAAGATCGGAATCCTCTACTCGCGGATCCGCCGCGACGAGAAGCTCCTGCTCAACGAACTGCGCGAGCGCGACCACGAGGTCGTCAAGATCGACGTGCGCAAACAGCGGTTCAACATCCAGGAGCAGCCCGAGACGTTCGCCGACCTCGACCTGGTCGTCGACCGGTGTCTGGCGACGTCCCGGAGCGTCTACGCCTCGCAGTTCGCCGAGGCCTACGACGTGCCCGTGGTCAACAGCCCCCACACCGCGGACGTCTGCTCGGACAAGGTCAAAAACAGTCTCGCGCTGACGGCCGCGGGCGTGCCGACGCCCAACACGGACGTCGCGTTCACCAAAGACGCCGCCTTAGAGTCCATCGAGGCGTTCGGCTACCCCTGCGTCCTCAAGCCGGTCGTCGGCTCGTGGGGTCGCCTGATGGCCAAGATCGACTCCCGGGACGCCGCCGAAGCCATTCTGGAGCACAAGGAGACCCTGGGCCACTACGAGCACAAGGTCTTCTACATCCAGGAGTTCGTCGACAAGCCCGGCCGGGACATCCGCGTGCTGGCCGTCGACGGCGACCCCGTCGCCGCGATGGTCCGCTCGTCGGACCACTGGCTGACCAACGCCGCGAAGGGCGCGACGACCTCGCCGTTCGAACTGGACGACGAGGCGCTGGATCTCGTCGAGCGCGCCTCCGACGCCGTCGGCGGCGGTCTGCTGGGTATCGACCTGATGGAGGTCGGAGAGAATGCGGACGGCAATCCGACGGGATACACCGTCCACGAGGTCAACCACACCGTCGAGTTCAAGGCGCTGAACGAGGTCGTCGACGTGGACGTGCCCGGCACGGTCGTCGACTGGCTAGAGGGGAAAGCCGACGGCGCGACCGGCCAGGACGAGACGGAAGAGGAGGTGACTGCCTGATGTCCGCAGAGGGCGAACCGTCGCTGACCGCGTCGGTCGTCGGCGGTACCGGCTTCACCGGCGGCGAACTGCTGCGGTTGCTCGACGGCCACCCCGACTTCGAGGTGGTGCAGGCGACCTCCCGGAGCGCGACCAACAAGACGGTGGGCCACGCCCACCCGAACCTCCGGGGGATGGACCTGCGTTTCTCCGACCCCGACGATCTAGCGGGCGTCGACGTCCTGTTCGCGGCGACGCCCCACGGCGTCTCGATGGGGCAGATCGACCGGTTCCGTGAGGCCGCCGGCACCGTCGTCGACCTCTCGGCGGACTTCCGGCTGAACGACGAGGCGAAATACGACGAGTACTACGACGGCCACTCCCGGCCCGAGTTGCTCGCGGAGTCAGAGTACGCGCTGCCCGAACTCAACCGCGAGAACCTGCCGGGGGCCGACCTCGTCGCGTCGGGCGGGTGCAACGCCACCGCGACCATCCTGGGGCTGTTGCCGCTGTTCGACAACGACGTACTCGACGGCAGCGAGCGGGTCGTCGTCGACGTCAAGGTCGGCTCCTCGGAGGGCGGGGCCGGCGGCGGCGCGGCGTCGAGCCACCCCGAGCGATCGGGCGTCGTCCGCCCGTACGCGCCGACGGGCCACCGCCACGAGGCCGAAATCGAGACGTTCCTCGGCGTCGACGTCGCCTTCACGGTCCACGCGGTGGACATGATCCGCGGTGCCAGCGCAACCTGCCACGTCTTCCCGGACGAACCCGTCACGAAGGGCGACCTCTGGGGGGCCTACCGCGGCAGCTACGAGGACGAACCGTTCGTCGAACTCGTCGCCGGCGGTGGCGGCGTCTACCGCTACCCCGAACCGAAGGCCGTCGCTGGCACCAACAACGCGGAAGTCGGCTTCGAACTCGACCCCGGCAACGAGCGCGTCGTGGTCTTTTCGGCCATCGACAACATGATGAAGGGGTCGGCCGGCCAGGCGGTCCACGCCGCCAACGTCGCGTTCGGCCTCGAGGAGACGGCGGGCCTGGAGTTTGCCGGCCTCCATCCCGTCGGCGCGCCATAACCGGAGGTGTCTTTTCATGACAGTAGTCATCAAAGTGGGTGGCGCTCGCGCGGTCGATCCCGCGGGTGCCCTCTCGGACGTCGCATCGCTCGTCGAACAAGGCACGGACGCCGTCGTCCTGCACGGCGGTTCCACGAAGGTCGACGAGACGCTCGAACGACTGGGCATCGACCCGGAGTACGTCGAGACGCCGTCGGGCGTCGTCGGCCGGTTCACCGACGAGGCGACCATGGAGGCGTTCGAGATGGCCATGCCGGGCATCATCAACACGGAACTCGTCGCGAGCCTCCAGAGCCTCGGCGTCGACGCCGTCGGCCTCTCGGGGGTGGACGGCAAGCTACTCGCGGGCCCGCGCAAGTCCGCGGTCCGGGTCGTCGAGGACGGCACGCGAAAAATTCGCCGGGGCGACCACTCCGGGACCATCAAGCAGGTCAACGCCGGCCTGCTAGAGACGCTACTCGCTGACGGGTACACGCCCGTGGCGTCTCCTCCCATGGCAGGAAAAGATAGCGAGGAGTGGCTGGCCGTCAACACGGACGCCGACCGTTCTGCGGCGGCCGTCGCGGCCGCGCTGGACGCGACGCTCGTGTTGCTGACGGACGTGCCGGGCATCCTCGAAGACCCGGACGACGAGACGACGCTCGTCGAATCCGTCGAGACGGCGGACGACTTCGCGACGCTGGAAGACGCCGCCGAGGGCTTCATGGGCCGGAAGGTCATGGCGCTGGAAGAGGCACTCGATGGCGGCGCGCCCGAGGCTATCGTCGCCGACGCCAACGTCGACGATCCCGTGCTGGCGGCGCTCGACGGCGCGGGCACGCACGTCTCCCGGCAGGCGGTCGTCGAAAACACATCGGACGGAGCGGCCGACGACGCCGCCGACGGCGAAGACGACACGACCGCCGACGGGGCCCAAACGGCCACGGAGGGCGGACGGTGAGCGGATTCATCTTCAACGAAAAGCCCATCGAGATCGTCGACGGCGACGACGTGACCCTCACGGACTCGAAGGGCAACGAGTACCTCGACTTCGGCGCGAGTTACGCCTGCGTCCCGCTGGGACACGGCCACGACGCCGTCCTGGCGGCCACCCACGACCAGCTCGACCGGCTGACCTACGTGCAGGCGTCGTACCCGAATCCCGTGCGTACCGAGCTCTACGAGAAACTGGCGGCGGTCGCGCCCGGCGACCTGAACAAGACGTGGCTGTGCAACTCCGGGACCGAGGCCAACGAGGCGGCGCTGAAGTTCGCCCGCAGCGCGACGGGCAACACCAAATTCGTCGCGGCGATGCAGGCGTTCCACGGGCGGACGATGGGGTCGCTGTCGATCACCTGGAAGGACAAGTACAAGAAACACTACGAGCCGCTCCTCGACGACGTCGAGTTCGTTCCCTACGACGACGGCGAGGCGCTCGCGGAGGCCGTCGACGACGACACCGCCGGCGTCATCCTCGAACCCATCCAGGGCGAGGGCGGTATCAACTCCGCGTCGGTCGAGTACCTCGAAACCGCGCGCGAGGTCACCGACGCGGTGGGCGCGGCGCTGATCTTCGACGAGGTCCAGACCGGCCTCGGCCGGACGGGATCGCTGTGGGCCTGCGAGGACGCCGGCGTCGTCCCGGACGTGCTGACCTCGGCGAAGGGGCTGGGAAACGGCTTCCCGGTGGGTGCGACGCTGTGTCGCGACTGGATCGCCGACGAGTACGGCAACCACGCCTCGACGTTCTCCGGCGGGCCCGTCGTCTCGGCCGCCGCGAACGCCACCGTCGAGACCATCGTCGAAGACGACTTGCCGGGCCACGCCGCCGAGATGGGCGACCTGCTACAGACGCGGCTGCAGGAGACGGTCGGCGAGGACGTCCGCGAGATTCGCGGACGGGGCCTCATGGTCGGCGTCGAGGTCGGTCGCGGAGCCAACCGGATACTGAAGGAACTGGCGCTGAACCACGGCGTGCTGGCGCTGCCGGCCGGCCGGACGGTCGTCCGTCTGCTGCCGCCGCTGACCGTCGACGAGGACGACGTCGAGACGGTCGTGAACGCCATCGCGGAGACGATACGATGAGCGAGACCACCGCACGGATCGACGCGCGGCAACTGCTAATCGACCTCGTGGAGATTCCGTCGGTCACGCGCGAGGAGCGGCCCTGCGCCGAGCGGCTGGCGGCGTTCTTCGAGGCCCACGACCGCGAGGTCTGGATCGACGAGGTCGGCAACGTCCGCGCGCCGGCCGACGACGGCGTCCTGCTGACGTCGCACATCGACACCGTCCCGGGCGACATCCCGGTGACCGTCGAGGAGAACGACGACGGCCAGGACGTGCTGTGGGGCCGCGGCAGCGTCGACGCGAAGGGGCCGCTGGCGGCGATGGCCGCCGCCGCGGTGACGACGGGGGCGAGTTTCGTCGGCGTCGTCGGCGAGGAGGTCGACTCGACGGGCGGTCGCTACCTCGTCGAGGACCGCGAGTCCGCGCCGGACGCCGTCGTCAACGGCGAGCCCTCGGGCTGGGACGGCATCACGCTGGGCTACCGCGGCCTGCTGGCGGGCACCTACGTCGCCACCAGCGAGTCGGGTCACTCCTCCCGGCCGGAGAACAACGCCATCCAGGACGCGATGGAGTGGTGGAACCGCGTCGTCGAGGAGTTCGACACCGACGAGTGGAAGCCGGTCTTCGAACGGATCACCTGCAAGCCGACCGACGTCGACGGCGGCATCAGCGGCGACGGTCTCTCCGTCGAGGCGACGATGGACGTGCAACTGCGCATCCCACCGGGCTACACCACCGACGAGATCCGCGAGCGCGCCGACGGGATGCTCGACAACGGCACCGTCAACTGGAAGGATCGCGTCGAACCCGTCATGCAGAGCCCCCGGACCGAGGTCGCCCGCGCGTTCCGCGGCGCGGTCCGCCGGGCCGGCGGCGAGCCCCGACTGCTGCGAAAGACCGGCACAAGCGACATGAACGTCTACGCGAAAGCTTGGGACTGTCCCATGGTCACCTACGGTCCCGGCGACTCCGACCTCGACCACGCGCCCGACGAACACATCGTCCTCGACGAATACGAGCGGTCCGTCGACGTCCTGGAAGACGCCACCGCGACCCTGCTGGAGGACTGACATGGTCCGGCACTTCCTCGACATCGACGACGTGACGCCCGCGGAACTCGACGAGATCCTCGACCGCGCCAGCGACATCAAGGCCGCCTATCACGCCGGCGAGACCGACCACCGCTTTCGGGACCGGACGCTGGCGATGATCTTCGAGAAGCCCTCGACGCGGACGCGGGTGTCCTTCGAGACGGGGATGACCCAGTTCGGCGGCCACGCAATCTTCCTCGGCCCCGACGACATCCAACTGTCCCGCGGCGAACCCATCAAGGACACCTCGCGGGCGGTCTCGCGCTACGTCGACTTCGTCATGGCGCGGCTGTTCGACCACGCCGACGTCGAGGAACTGGCCGCCTACGCGACGGTCCCGGTCGTCAACGGCCTGACCGACGACGCTCACCCCTGCCAGACGCTCGCAGACCTGTTGACCATCCGCGAGCACCTCGGCGACTTCGACCGCACCGTCGCCTGGGTCGGCGACGGCAACAACGTCGGCCAGTCGTTTGCCGTCGGGGCCGCGATGGCCGGCCTCGACCTCCGTGTCGCCACGCCCGACGGGTACGGCCTCGACGACGCCGTCCTCGACCGCGCGAGCGAGTACGACGGCGCCGTCACCGTCGTCGACAGTCCCGAAACCGCCGTCGAGGACGCCGCCGTCGTCTACACCGACGTCTGGGTCAGCATGGGCGAGGAGGACGAGCGCGCGGAGAAAGTCCATGCCTTCGACGGCTTCCAGGTCGACGCCGATCTGCTGGGCGAGCGCAAACTCATGCACTGTCTGCCCGCCCACCGCGGCGAAGAAGTCACCGACGCCGTCATGGAGAGCGACGACGCCATCGTCTGGGACCAGGCGGAAAACCGGTTGCACGCCCAGAAGGGCTTGCTGGCGTTTCTGGACGCGCATCGGTAAGCGAGCGCCCGCGCGACCGGCGGGAGCGCGGTTCGCCGGACGCGCATCGGTAAGCGAGCGTCCGGGTCGTTGTTCACGACGCTCGTGACGCGGACAGAGAGGCGTACAGTGCGAGTACCATCCCGACGAGAGTCAGGATCAGTCCGCCGTACTTGCTTACCGCGCCGAAGTGCAACCAGTACAGTCCGAGTCCGGCGACGACGAACACGACCGAGGCGGCGATGAGCCTGGTACTGTCCATGTTTCGGGTGGTTGCGACGTGTCACAGTATATGTTTCGCTGTCGCGAGACTGGATCGTGGCTCAGAACTTCGCTAGCAGGCGGCGGTAGAACGCCGCGCGTTCGTCGTCGGTGTGCGTGCCGTCAGGACGCGCGCTGTCGGGGTCGCCGCCGGTGGCGAGTTTCTCGACGATGAGTTCGGGCGTCGACCGGGCGAGTTTGCCCTTCACGGGCGAGCGGTTCACCGCCAGGTGGCCGTCGACCAGCCCCTCGGCTTCGATGCCGTCGACGCCCACGTCGGCGTCGGTCGTGTCGCGGATTTCGCCGGCCAGGTGCGAGACGAACACGGCCGTGGCCGAGCGTTCGGCCAGCGCCTCGAGGATGCCGGCCATGATGTTGGCGCTCGCGCCGGGTTCGGTGATGCTCTCCATCTCGTCGACCAGCACTAGCACGCGCTCGTCGTCGGTTTCGACGCCGACCACGAGGTCGCCGAACTCCCGGAGCGTGTGCTCGAACGCGCCGGCGTCGAGGGTCCCCTGGGTCTTGGCGTGGTAGTGCAACGCGGTGATCCGCTCGACGCGTGCGTCCGCGGCGGGCACGGGCAGGCCCATGTGCGCGAGTACGGCCACCAGCGCGACGAGATCGAGCGTCGAAGTCTTGCCGCCGCTGTTGACGCCCGACAGCAGCGCGACGCCGTCGACGGCGTAGTCGACCGGTTCGACGTCTTCGAAGGGAACGTCGAGCAGCGGCGACCGGCCGCCGTCGATGGCGAAGCCCTCGCCGCCGACGGTCGGTATCGTACAGTCGAAGTCGTCGGCGAAGCGCGCGACCGCCAGTTCCACGTCGAGTTCGAGCGCGTCGGCGACCAGTCGCTCGGCGTCGTCACGGGCGTCGGCCAACTCGGCGGCCAGTTCCCGCTTGCGACGGGTGGCGCGCCGGTCGCGGGCGGCGGTGAGTTCCTCGCGCAGTCGGCTCACCACCTCGTCGCTGGCCTCGACGGGATAGGTCGGGTCGTCCGCGAAGGCACGTCGGGCGATGGCCTCCGTATCCCGGAGTTGCAGGGCGTCGACGAGATGGTCGCGGGCGGCCTCCACGGCGGCGGCGTACTCGTCGGCGAGTTCGCGTTCGAGCAGCGAGTCCACGCCAGCGCCGCGCTCGACCAGCGACAGCAGGTCCGCGCCCTCGATGGTGACGTCGCGCTGTTCGATGGCCTCGCGGAGCCGGTCGTTTGCGACGCTCTCGGCGGTCGCTACGGCGGCGTCCAGGTCGTCGACGGCGGTGGTGAGCCGGTCGAGTTCGTCGTCGCCGACGACCTCGCCATCCTCGTCCAGCCGGTCGAGCGCGGCCGCCAGCGCGTCGAGGTCACAGGGGGGTTCCAGGTCGGCGATGTGGTGGACTTCGATGGCCGCCCGGACTCGCTCGCGGTTGCGCGCGAAAAACGACAGCGTTCGCTCGGGGACGACCGTCGCCGAACGCTCTAGTGCGTCGGGTTCGACGCGGACGTCACCGTCGACGTCGACGCCGGCGAACGCCTCGTCGAGGACGATCACGGTGGCGTATCCGCGGGCCAGTTCCGCGAGCTGGCGCGCGTCGTCGACCACCTCGACGCTGACTTCGGGGACGGCCTCGCGCGCCTGGGCGTACACCTCCGCGTCGCTGGTGGCGAGACAGCGATCCCGGACGCGGACGTCCGTGGGGGTTGCCAGCGGTTCGACGTCGGCCAACGCCGCGTCGAGGGCGGGCGACGGCTGGCGCTCCATCGCCGCCTCGGCGAAAGTCCGCACCTCCTCGATGCGGCTCGCGACGCCGGTCGGGTACAGCGTCTCCAGGCGACTGGCCGCGTAGTCGGTGACGGTTCGGTCCTGGAGCAACGCGAGCGCCGCGCGGTAAATCTCGCGGGCCCGGTCGGTCCCGAGGAAGTTTCCGGGGTCGTCGTGGCGGTGTCGAATCGCCGCGCGGGCGATGCGGGCCGCGCGGCCGTCGCTGATGCCGGGAGCACGGGCGATGGCGGCGACGTCGCCGTCCCGGAGAGCGCGCTCGGGGTCGTCGAGTTGTGCCAGCGCGGCGGCGGTCTTCTCGCCGACGCCCGGAATGGCCTCGATGTCCATCTGTCGGGCCGTTCGGCGGCCACCACTTTGTACCTCCCGGCTCCGCGGGGACGCGTCGGTCGGGACGGCACCGTCTCCCGAAGTCTCGGTCACCCGCCGAGGATACCGGGATCGAAGGCGCTAGTGAGGCTCCGGCCACTGCCGTCGTCGCCGTCGCCGTCTCCGTCGCCGACAGTCGCATCGTCGTCGGATGGTGACTCGGAATCGGAGTCGGAATCGACATCGGAATCGGCGGGGTCGGGTTCCGGCGGAAGGTCAGGATCGGTGAACGAGGCAACGGCGTCGTCGACGTCGTCGGCGAATTCCACGGCCTCTAGCAGATCGGCGACCCAGTGGTACCCGGCCGCGGCGGTGTCGAGATCGCCGGGCGTCGCGGCGACGACGCCGGTGTCGGTGACTGCCGGATCGTCGGCGACGACGCCGACGACGGATTCGCCGACGCGCTGTTCGACGGCGTCGAGGTCGGTCTCGTGTGTGGCGCGCGAGACGACGGTTCCGAGGACGGTCCCGTCGACCCGTGCGGCGAGGTCGGCGGTCCGGGCGGTGTCACCCAGTGCCGTCTCTTTGGGCGTCGTGAGCAACGCGACGCCGTCGGCGGCACCGAGCGCGACCAGCACCTCGTGGCTCAGTCCGGCGCTCGTGTCCACTAGCACGAACTCGTGGTGGTCCGAGAGGTGCGACAGGACTGCCGGAAGCTTCGCCGGGTCGGCACGTTCGACGGCGTCGAGGTCCGTCGCGCCCGGGAGGACGTCGACGTCTTCGGGGCCGTCGACGAGCGCCGCCGACATGGGTGCCTCGCCGGCGAGCACGCCGTGGATGCCGGGTTCGGCGTCGACTTCGAGCAATCGCGCGAGGTCGGTCATTCCGAGGTCGGCGTCCACGACCAGCACGTCGTAGCCGTTTCTCGAGAGTGCAACCCCGACGTTTACCGCCGTCGTCGTCTTTCCGACGCCACCCTTTCCCCCTGCGAACGCGTACACACCCATCTACGTATTTCCCGACGATACTGGGAAAAATAAATCCTGCGAACCGTGTGACGATGTCGCCCTCGCGGAACATAGTCGGCGATTCGCACTTGCGGCGGGATGGCTCGTCGACGACGCGGATCGCGGCCACGACGGCCGTCGACGGCGCGACGGATGCGTTCGGGGCGCGCGGTGCGTGTCAACGGTCTTTTGCGCGTGGCCGTCCAACGGGTGGCCATGCCCGCCGATACCGTGCAGGAGAAACTGGAAGCCGCCCGCGCGGACCTGGCCGATCGCGACGGCGTCCTGATCGCGTTCTCGGGCGGCGTCGATTCGAGCGTCGTCGCCGCGATCGCCCACGATGCACTGGGCGAGGCGGCCGTCGCCTGTACCGCCAAAAGCGAGACCCTGCCGGCGGCCGAACTAGAGGACGCGGTGTCCGTCGCCGACGAAATCGGGATTCGCCACGAACTCGTCGAGTTCAGCGAACTCGCCAGCGACGCGTTCGTCGCGAACGACGACCAGCGGTGCTATCACTGTCGGTCGATGCGGCTGTCGGCCATGTTCGATCGCGCGAAGGAACTCGGCATCGACGTGGTCTGTGACGGGACCAACGCCTCCGATCCCGGCGACGGTCACCGGCCGGGCCTGCGCGCCGTCGAGGAACTGAACGCCTACTCGCCGCTGCTCGAACACGGCATCACCAAAGACGAGGTCCGGGCCATCGCCCGCGAGTACGACCTCTCGGTCGCGGACAAGCCGTCGATGGCGTGTCTGTCCTCGCGCATCCCGACGGGGCTGTCGGTGACCGAGGCGAAACTCACCCGCGTCGAGAAGGCCGAGCGCCTCCTCCGGACGTGGGGATTCGAGCAGTTCCGCGTCCGCGACCACGACGGACTGGCCCGCATCGAGGTCGGGGACGACGAACTCGAAGACGCGCTCGACCCCGACTTCGTCCGCGCGGCCCGCGACCACGTCGCCGACTGTGGATTCGACCACGTGACGCTCGATTTACACGGCTACCGGACCGGAAGCGTCAGCCCCGACGACGCCGCAACCGACTCCTCGACTGCGGATGCGGATGCGGACGGCGACCGGGCCGACGAGGACGTCGTGAGCGACGTCTTCGACGCCGAGTACCCCTCCGCGGACGACTGACGCTGGATTTCACGCGACGGACGACTGACGCCGAATTTCACACGGTCTCGTTTTCGCGCCGTAGCCGACCGGACGCGACGTCCAGTTCCGTGATCGCACAGTTGGCCGGCGACTCCTGTTGGAACGTCTCGGTGACCGACAGCCCCTTGATTTCGCCCAGGACGACCCGGAGCGGTCCGCCGTGGGTGACGACCAGCACCGTCTCGTCGGCCGCCAGGTCGCCCCGCAGTCGCCGGAAGGCGTCGAGGACGCGCGTCCGGAAGTCGTCGAGATTTTCGCCGTTGTCGAGGTGCTCCAACGCGGTGACGCTGTCGGTCTTCCGGGCGCGGGGTCGACGTTGCAGAACCGTCTCGCGGGCCAGGCCCTGGTAGATGCCGAAGTCCCGCTCGCGCCACGCCCGGCGGAAGGTCGGTTCGACGTCGACGCCGCTCTCACAGATGCGGGTCGCCGTCTCCTTGCATCGTTGCAGGTCCGACGCGACCATTCGGTCGACGTCGTCGGTGCTGGCGAGGTGGGCGCCCACGTCGCGGGCCTGCTGGCGTCCGGTCGCGGTCAGCGTGGTCGGTGCCCAGCCCTGAATCCGCCCTTTGCGATTCCAGTCGGTCTCGCCGTGACGGACGCACAGGAGTCGCGCCACGTCAGTCCCTCCGCCAGCGTGCGAGCACGATCGCGATTTCGAACAGGACCGCCAGTCCGACGGCGACGGCACCGGCCTGTACGGGCGGCAGGCTCACCGATCGGGCGACGTCTAGCAGCGCCGGGTCCGGACTGCCGAAGTAGCCGACGACGAGCGCCAGCGCCCAGACTGGGATACGCAGCCGCGTTATCGCTCGCCCGACGGCGCTCCGGCCGGCCGTCCGGTCGCCGGGTCCGGCCACCGTGTCGACCGGTTCACCGGAACCGGCGCTCGCGCCCGCCCGGTAGCCCGCCGCGGTCCGCCTGTACAGCAACGCGCCGCCCTCGAAGAGGGCCACGAGGCCGCCGGCGACGAGCAAGGGCGTGGCCCGGACGAGGTTCGCGTCGATCAACGCTCGGGTCACCAGCGGCGGCAGGTTCCCGTAGTAGCCCGACGGGATGGGCGCGGTGCTGGCGAGGTAGCCGACGAGAGCGGCCAGCACCCAGACGTACGGCCGCGTCGCGGCCATCGCCGCGGGCGAGGGAACCAGCGAGTCGCGTTCCAGCCACCGTAACACGAGCAACGTCCCCTCGAACAGGCCGACCATCGTGGCCGCGACCAGGAACGGGGCCATCCCGGTCGGGTCGGGACTGAAGATGAACGCGACGGTGAGAAAGCCACCCCAGAAGTACAGCCGGCGATCGGCCAGCCACTTGCGGTCGGTCAGTCCCATCATGACCGCCAGCATCACTAGCAGCGGTATCTGGAAGATCAGCGCGAAAAAGCCCAACACGAGGACGATGAGGTCGAACGTGTCGGTCAGGCCGAAGGCCACGTCCGCGGCACCGGTCGTGTAGCCCGTGAAGTAGCCAAACAGCACCGGCAACACCAGATAGAAGGCGAACGCGACGCCGAGGCCGGCGAGCACCAGACTCGTCGGGACCGACGCGAGGTAGTAGCGCCGTTCGCGTGGATACAGGCCGGGACGCATGAACCGGTAGGTCTGGTAGACGAACACGGGCAACGCGACGACGAACCCGACTAACGTGGCGACCTTCAGCCGCGCCAGCACCAGCGCTAGCGGGTGATACAGCCGCGGGCAAGCCACCTGCGCGGTCGCGGTCGTGGTCGGACACTGCGCGAAACTCCCCGGCAGGAACGTGTACCACAGGAAGTTGATGAGTTGGTCGGCGAGGGGGAAGACGACGCCGCTGACCAGCGCCATCGCGACGAGGACGATCCCTAGCCGGCGGACCATCTCCTCGATGTGATCGCTGAGGGGCATCTCCTCGTCGTCGGGCGCGCCTGCCGTCGGTTCGTTGTCGAGCGGGCCGGGCGGCGCGTCGAATCCCGACGGCTCGTCGCCGGGCGGTCCTGCGTCGAACGCGTCGTCGGCGTTTGCCGGTTCGCCGTCTCCCATTCGCACCCCGATTGGCGTTCGGTCGTTGTAAGCCTTCTTTTCCGCCCGACCCCGCAGGATGAGAAAATTGATAACGGCCAACCGGTTAGCCACGAGGGACATGGCCGGTTCGATGGACGAGGACACCCGACGCGCGGTCGCCAGCGGGCGCGAGACGCTCGGCGCGATGCTGTCGTCCGCCCAGGAGGACCTCCAGCGAGTGTTCATGGTGTTCGTCGCTGGCTTCCTGCTCACCTTCTACGCGCTGCGGACGGTCGTCTGGGACGTCCTGAAAGCCGACCTCAACACCAATCCGCACATCGAGGTCGTCGCGGTGACGCCGTTCGACGTCATCCTCCTGCAGGCGAAGATCGCGCTGGTCGTCGGCGTGCTCGTGATGCTCCCCGTATTAGTCTACTACGCCCGCGACGCCCTCCGCGAACGAGACTGGTGGCCGGGCAACCGGGTTTCCCGGCTCCGGCTGGCCGTCCTCGGGACGGTCGTCGTTGCCCTCTTCGTCCTCGGCGTCGGCTACGCCTACCTGCTGTTTTTCCCCATCATGCTGAACTTCCTGGCGTCCAACGCCGTCGGGGCCGGCTTCGACCCGACGTGGTCGATCGTCAAGTGGGCGCAGTTCATCTTCTTGCTGTCGCTGTCGTTCGGGCTGGCGGCGCAACTGCCGCTGGCGATGAGCGCGCTGGCGTACGCCGAGATCGTCCCCTACGAGACGTTCCGGGACAAGTGGCGTTACGCCATCGTCGCCATCTTCGTATTCGGTGCCGTGTTCTCGCCGCCGGACCCGTTCACGCAAGTCATGTGGGCGATTCCCCTGGTCGGCCTGTACGCGTTCAGCCTGGGGCTGACGAAGCTCGTCGTCCAGACGAAACGTTCGAGCGAGTCCGTCGACTTCCGGGAACTGGCACGCGACCGCTGGAACGTCCTCGCGGGGACCGCCCTGGTCGTCGCGGTCGCCGTCTATCTCTTTTTCACTCGCGGCGGCGTGGCCGCAGTGAACGACCTGCTCGCGCGGATGTCCGCTCGATCGCTCCCGACGCTCGGTGTCGCCACGCACCTTCCCAACCAGGTTGCCGCCGCAATCGTCGCCGTGCTCGTCGCCGCGGTGGTCACCGGCGTCGTCCTGTTTTACTTCGCGACCCAGCGGCTCGACGAAGCGGCGGCCCGGGCGGCACGCTCGTCGGCCGGCGTCGGCGACCCGTCGGCGATCGACGTCGACGAGATTCCCGCCGACGGGGTCCGCGCGGCCCCGCCGGAAGTCTTCGAGGCGATGTCCGAAGACGACGCCGTCGAACACGCCCAGCGCGCCGTCGACGAGGGCGACGCCGAGAAGGCCCGCGCCATCCTCGACCGCTTCGACGAGGTCACGGGCGAGGAGGCGGCCGCGGAGTCGACGGGCGAGGAGGCCGACGGTGCGACCGACTCCGGCGAGACCGATAGTGCGACCGAATCCGGCGAGGAGACCGACGGCGTGGCGATGGAACCGGTGGACGGCCCGCCCGACGAGGAGCCGACGACCGAGGAACAATCGGACGTGGTGACGCGGACGACCGCGGGCGTCGTCGACTCGTTCACCGAGGAGGAGACGACCGAGGACGACATCGGCGGCTACTACACCGACATCGCGTTCATCGTCGACAGTCTCACGGCCAAATCGTTCCGCCTCGTCGCGGTGTTCATGGCGGTGATGGTCGCGACTTTCGGGTTCCTGTACTACGGCGGTATCGGCACGATCAAGAACGCCTTCCTCGGACGGATGCCGCCGTCGATGGTTCCGGATGTCGACATCGTCACGCTCCATCCCGTCGAGGCGCTCATCTTCGAGATCAAGTTCGCGACCCTGCTGGCCGGCGTGGCGACGGTGCCGGTCGTGCTGTACTACGCCTGGCCGGCGCTGAAAGAACGCGGTTTCGCCGCGGGCGACCGGCGCGTCCTCGCGGTCTGGGGCGGGACGCTGATCGCCGCGCTGGTCGGCGGCAGTCTCGTGGGCTTTCTCTACGTCGCCCCGTTCATCATCTCGTGGCTGGCGACCGACGCCCTGCAGGCGCACATGGTCATCGCCTACCGCATCAACAACTTCGGGTGGCTGGTCGTCGCCACCACCGTCGGCGTCGGCCTGCTCGCGGAGATTCCCGTGACGATGGTGCTGTTTCACCGCGGCGGACTCGTCCCCTACGAGACGATGGTCGAGCGCTGGCGGACCGTCGTCATCGCCATCTTCGTCGTGTCGATGCTGGCCACGCCCGACGACATCTTCACCATGCTGATCGTCGCGGTCCCCACGTCGCTGGCGTACCTGACCGGCCTGGGCCTGCTGTGGGTCTACACCCTCGGCGGTCGCCGGACGACCACCGGCCAGCGCGAACCCGCGGACTGACCGCTCGCGACGGATACGCGTTCCTGCGACGGCGGTCGCGTTGCCGAGTGTACATTTTTCCGTCTGCGCCCCGTGAGGTGCCTATCCCCGACGGTGATCGACGATGACGGACCGGTCTCACATCCCGCCCGCGGCGTTCGCCGCTGCGATCCGGCGACTCGACGCCGAGACGTTCGCCGAGTTCGTCGGCGACCTGTTTCGCACCACCGCCGACGAGGTGACGGTCGATCCGCCGGTCGTGACCGTCGAGACGGCCGCCGGTCGGCGCAAGCTTCTCGTGACGACCGACGGGAGTCGGACCGACGGAACCACGACCGACGGGAGTCGGACCGACGGAACCACGACCACTGTGGACGCCGTCGTAATCGCCGACGAAGACGCAACCGTCGATGCTATCGGGACCGCCGACGAAGACGCGGCCGACGTCGAGGTCGTCGGCCCGACGGAACTCCGCCAGCGAGTGCTGTACGCGATTCCGCCCGCGACCGCCGACGACCTCTGTGAGCGATTTCTCGATCGGCCCGCGCGTTCGGCGGCGTACGCGTCGGCCGAGCGGGTCGTGAACGGTGACCAGACGGCGACGGAGTCGGGTGACGCCGACGGAGGGGCCGTGATGGCCACCGATACCGCCGACGCGCCACTCGAACGCGTTCGACTGCACCGGCTCACCCGTCGACTCGGAACGTGGCGGACGATCGCGCTCGTCCTCGTCGTGCTCGCGGTGGCGGGCAGCGGCGGCGCGTTCGTCGCCGCGTCGATGTTCGACGACGGTGGCGACGTGCCAGCGCGAAACGGTGGCGACGGTGTGCCGTCTCGTCAATCTACGGCAGTCGGCGGCGATGGCCGCGGCGAGACGACCGTCGCGCCTGCGACCTCCGCGGACCCGGCGGCAGCGCCGACGGCGACGGCGGACGCGACGGCAACGGTAACCACGACGGCGGACGCGGCAGCGACGGTGACGACGACGGCCAGCGAGCGAACCGATGCGGGGCGCGTGGGACCGACCACCAGCGACGCTCGGTTCGTGAACGTGCATCCGACCTGCAACCGTTCGTTTCTCCTCGTCGTCCAGATACAGGTCAACGCCCTCGGGTACAACGACGACACGACAAACGAGGGCCTCCGGACGGTGTGGGGGTTTTTCTCCCCGTCGACTCGACGCACGATCCCGTACTGGGAGTTCGTCGACCTCGTGTCCGCCCCGCCGTACGACGCGCTCCTGTCCTACGACAGCGCGGCGTACGCTCCCGAGCGCGTCGACGACGACAGCGCACGCGTTCGCGTCGCAACCCGTCGAAACGACACCGTGACGGGACGGTTCGCGTTCTCGCTCACTAGACAGCACGGCGTGTACGACGGCTGCTGGACGACCGATCGGATCGAGGTCGTGGGAAACGAGACGTCCGCGTGAGAGCCGAACGCTTACTATCGTCTCGCACGGTGAACGACGTATGCCCAAGATAAGCGTCGAGGTGCCCCAGGAGTTGCTCGACGACCTCGACGACCACGTCGGCGAGGACGGCAAGTTCGTCAACCGGAGCGAGGCCATCCGGGCGTCCATCCGGAAGACCCTCGACTTGCTCGACGAGATCGACGCACGGCAGGGTCGACTCGACGACGAGCACTGATCGGACGCTCACCGGACAGGCGGTCCGGCGACACGCGACGGACGTAGCGGGGCGCTCAGCGGACACGTCGAGACGCGAACGGGCCGCGACGGACGCCTACTCGACGGGGTCGGCGAAGCCGTAGGTGGGTTTGACCTCCTCGACGCGCACGCGGACGGTCTCGCCCTCTTCGACGCCGGAGACGAACAGCGTGAAGCCGTCGACCTTGGCGATGCCGTCGCCCTGGTGGCCGGTGTCGACGACCTCGACGTCCAGCGTATCGCCCTCGCGGACCGGTGCGGTCAGCCGCCCCTTCGCGACTAGGTACAGCTCCGAGGACGAGTCACGGGAGGCGTCGGGCCGGACCTGTCGGACGTACTCGAACTCCGCCTCCAGGTCGGCCACCAGATCGTCGAGATCGCGGCCGTCGAAGACCTTGACAGCGAGGTCGCCGCCCGTGTCGAGAAGTTCCAGAGCCACGTCGGTGGCCTGTCGCGCCAGGTGGACCGAGCGAGCGTGGTCGAGGTCGTACTCGCCGGTCATGTCGGGAGCCATGTCCGACACGACGGCGTCGGCCATGCCGACGCGGTCGACCACGGCGGCCCGCGTCTCCTCGTCGGTCATGTCGCCGCGCACCGTCTCGACGGTCGCCTCGTACCCCTCCAGGGCGTCGATACGCTGGCGGTCGACGCCGACGACCGTCCCTTCGCTCCCGACCGCCTCGGCGGCGACTTGCATCCAGCCGCCAGGTGCGGCCCCCAGGTCGACGACGGTCGCGCCCTCCCGTAGCAGCCCGGCCGTCTCGTCGAGCTGTTGCAGTTTGTAGGCCGAACGGGCGCGATAGCCCTCCTGTTTGGCCTTGTTGTAGTACTTATCCCGGTCTGTCATACGTACCTCACCAAATTCCTTGACATGTTCCGCGCAGGAACTGCCGGCGAAACCTCACTCATAGTAATATAGACGGGGTTGAACCGGAAATGGGTGCCGAATTGAGGGCGATTGCTGGATGAACGCGATGTTCGATTCGATCTGGACGGGGCCGAGACACTACAGGAAAATACAAAATCGAATAAGCTGGGCTATCAGAAGCGCCACGAATCCTAGACCGACGGCTACCCACCCTTTGAAATAATAGCTTGTACTGATGGCGTCTGTTATCCTATCTGCACAGTTATCTACGTGGATCGACGGCGAGGAGTCCGGTTGAATCTGAATCTTCACCCCTTCGTCGTCGCCAAAGTCTCCGGTACCTTCCCCTTTTTCGACCTTTTCCCCAATCACATCAAAAGAACTGATGCCTTGATCGCGCCATATCTCTGGGACGATAGTGTCGTGAAATAATCTAAAACGATCATCCTCCTTATCAAGGAACGATCGTCGTTCGAACGTATTGTCTTCATCAACCGCCCTCTCAACTGACCGTACAGTACCGAAAAGGTCGTGTTTCAATTCTACTAATTTGTCAGGTTTCCTTTTTAACCGGGATGGTAGTAATCCTCTCACCCGGCTGGAATCCCTAGCGGTGATCAGGCTAACGCCGAATATCTCGATAACCAAGCCTGAGATCGCGAAAACGTATGCGATGAGGGTAGCGGTTCTATACGATAGGAATGATAACTGATTTGGTAAACACATTATGCTGAATCACCATATTGGGTTCTTAATAGGCGTCTTTGTCGGCGAGTACCAGCGCCCACTGCATATAAACTACTGACTTTCCTGTACGTGAAGATCCATCAGACAGAGTCATCTGTTGTCCAAATTTGGAGATAGAAGCGCGTAGATTTCAATAACGTGCGAAATTCATTCGACTATCCACGAGATGACTGCTCCCTGCCTGTGAATGTTATGTCGGAGGCCGTCGAAATCGGCGATGTGGCACACGCTTGCCCCGGCGTCGTACCAGTAGTCGATGTCGCGGACAACCTTCTCGGCGATGTCCTCCGGCGTGTACCGCTCCGGGAGCGCCTTCACCGTCTCCGGGTCGTCGTCGGCACGCGTATAGAACAGGCCGAGCAGCCCGCAGCGGTCGGCGAGATCAGACGCGTGTAGCCGTCGGGCGTCCGTCAGGAGCGTGTTCCGGTGGAACGGGCTGAACACGTGGCCGTACATAGCGGGCTCCGGATCGCCGTTCGCCCGCCAGTAGCGGATCAGTTTCGCTTCGATGGGCATCCCGTTCGGCAGAACAAGATCGCATTTCTCGCTGCTATCAGGATATGGCACCTCGCGGTTGACCTCTTCGTAGCGGTCGTCCGTCTCGCGGAGATGGTCAAGCAGCAACTCCACCTGACGTTCCTCGTCTTCTGACCCGAGCCCATCGCCGTACTGGCCAGTTGTGTTGCGGTCAACCGCCGGTACTGCGTCAGCGATGGCCCCAGTGAACACGTCAAGCGACAGGGCGT
>JBDGSB010000051.1:0-29387 GCA_042217765.1 Haloarculaceae archaeon
GACGGTCATCGGCACGACGTCGACACGTTCTCTCGACGGTGGGCGCGGCCGCAGTCGCGGGACTCGCCGGGTGTAGTACCGCGCGGTTCCGCGAGCGGTTCGGAATCGGCGGTTCGGGAACCGACGCCAACG
Source organism: Haloarculaceae archaeon (assembly GCA_042217765.1). GTDB lineage: Archaea > Halobacteriota > Halobacteria > Halobacteriales > Haloarculaceae > JARUKX01. Next base: position 133 of record JBDGSB010000051.1, read on the forward strand.
GCACCGCCGACGCCGGTACGGAGACGAGTGGAGACGCGACCGCGACGCCGACGGACGGGCCCAAGCCCGATCCCGACGGGTGGCCGCGGTACCACTACGACGCCTGGAACACCGGGGCCCGGACGGACCGGATCGGGTTCGACGACCAACCCACGATGGCGTGGTACGCGCAAGTGGGGAACGCGGGGCCAGCGGTCGTCGACGGCGGAACGGTCTTCGTCGCCGAGTCCGACGCCGGAGCGGTCCGGGCGTTCGACGCTGCCTCGGGTGAACAACAGTGGGTCTACGATGCGGTCGGAGACGTCCCCCTCGGCGTCCAGACCGTCGCGATCGACGACGGGACGGTCTACGTCGGCGGCGAGACGGCGGTCCACGCGATCGACCGGGCGAGTGGCTCCCAGCGCTGGACCTTCGAGACGGGAGGTATCCACGCGAGCACGCCCGCTGTCGTCGACGGGACGGTCTACGTCGGGGCTGGGGACACGTTCTACGCCATCGATTCCGGTGGGGACCGAAAGTGGTACCTGAAGACCGGGACCCGACAGATACGGACGCCGCCCGCGGTCGTCGGCGACACCCTCTATCTGACCACGAACGCGATGCTGTTCGCCATCGACCGCGAGAGCGGCGAGGAACACTGGAGCCTCAAACCCGCCGGGCTGACGCCGCCGTCGTCCGCACCGACCTACCGGTACGGCCGTCTGTACGTCGCCGGCCCGCTGCACGTCTACGCCTACGATCCCACGGCGGAGGGCGAACACGTCTGGTCGTCGCCGACGTTCGGCCAGGTCGTCTATCAGACGCCGACGGTCGCCCACGGCACCGTCTACACCGGCGTCAGCCTCGTCGACAAGTTCCACGCGCTCGACGCCGAGACCGGCGGGCAGACCTGGGTGCGGGACATCACCGTCTCCCAGAGCCCGGTCGCGACCGGCGACACCGTCTACGTCGTCGACGACGAGCAGGGCGTGTTGCACGCGATCGACCCGGACGACGGCAGCGATCGATGGACGTTCACGCTCTCCGGGGGCATCTACGGCCAGCCGTCGATCACCGACGATCGGATCTACGTCAGCGGGACGTCTCCCGATGGGAACGGATTCGTATTCGCCCTGGAGGACCGATGACCGCGCGCGTCGCGGTCGTGGCCGGTCTGATTGTCACCGCAGCGGCCCTCGGGACTGTCGTCGCCGCAGTTACCGGGGTGGCGGTCGCGGGCGGACCCGCTCGACCGGCGGTCGGCAGAGCGGGCGTGGCGGCGTTCGACGGACGCGCGGCCGGTGGCACGGACGGCCCCGACGTGCGGGACCTGGGCGCGGCCGCCGAGGGGGCACGAACGGCGAACGCCACGGTCGTCGAGCGCGGGGAAAACGTCACGGTCGTGCGGCGTGCGTGGTTCGACGTCTCGGCGGCGACCGACCGCAACTACACCTCGATGCGAGGCGAACCCGTCGTCGCGGACGGGCGGGTCTACGGCGTGTTCACCGGGAACAAGGTCGTCGGCGACGCGGCCAAACAGCGGTATTTCTCGTCGCTGTACGCGCTGAACGCGACGACGCTCGAACCCGACTGGCGCGTCGAGTTCCCGGAGGCGGAGCCCCACGGCGAGCCGGTCGTGGCGAACGGGACGGTCTATCTCGTCGTGTTCGAGCACAACGGGTCCGGACCGAACACGTACGTCCTCCACGCGTTCGACGAGGCGACCGGCGAGCAACGCTGGCAACGCGAGATCGGGGCGGTACGCTACGACGACCACCTGAAAGCCGCCGCGACCCACAACGACTTGCACCCGGTGTACACTCTCGGCGGGCACGTCGTGACGCTGACCGTCGCGGCCGGCCCGCAGGCGCTGGTCGGACTCGATCCCGTGACCGGCGAGGTCGACTGGCGCTACGAGGGCGTCGTCGCGGGCGTCGAGACGGACGGCCAGCGCCTCTACGCCGGCTACCGGCCGGGAACGAACGTCACGGAGGGCGGCGTCGTCGCGCTCGATCCCACCTCCGGCGAGACGTTGTGGACCCACCCGAACGGCAACTACTACGGACAGCTCCGGGTCGCCGCCGCCGCCGACGGTCGGGTGTACGTGACTCGACCTGCCCCGCTCAATACCAGCGCGGTGGCGACCGTACGCGCACTCGACGCCGCGACCGGCGAGGAGGACTACTGGGTCGCCGCGCCCGGAAACACGCGAATCTGGCCGATCGGCGTCTATCCGTCCGCGTCGACGGTCGTGGCCGTCTCGTGGTCGCCGAAAAACGAGACGGCACAGCCGCGGTCGCTCGTCGCCGTGAACGACAGCGCCGGACGCGTCCAGTGGGCCGTCGACTGGAACCGCCTCGGGCAGTCGTGGGCGGTCTCCGCCGGCGAACGCAACCTCTACATCTACTCGGACGGCGGCGTCTCCGCTACCCACGCGAGCAACCTCGACGGTTCGTCGGCGGACGGCTGGTTCCCGCCAGCGGACTGGAGCCAGGGCTTCGAGGACTTCAACTCCGTCCGCGACCTCGACGAATCCGGCGGCGACCTCTACGTCCTCCGCACGACGACCACGGGATCCGGGGTGTCCGTCTACGACGGGGACAGCGGCGACGTCCGGTACGAGTTCGATTTCGACGCGCTCTCGCCGGCGTTCACGGCCGTGAACGACGCGATTTACGTCCAGTCCCACGGCGTCGTCGTGTCGTACGCCGCCCGCCCGAACGACGCCAGCGCGACGGGTACCGACTCCGGTGGCGGGAATGCAGCGTCCGCCAGTGGCGGGACCGCGGCGTCCGCCGGTGGCGACGCGTCGACCCGAACGCGCTCGACCGATCGGCCGGCGATGCCCGCCGCGCTCTCGGGACGTGGCCCGCTGGGCGTTCCGATCCCCGTCCTCGTCGGCCTGGTGCTCGGCCTGGCGACGAGCGTCGTCCTCGGCGGTCGGCGCTACAGATTCGGCGGCGGCTGACCGGCGGCGGGGGCTGGCCGGTGACGGACCTCGGGATACGTCGCGAGCGACCGTCGAAGGGCGTTGCAGGCGACAATCCGGGCGTCGTCGCCGGTCCCGTGGCCGGCCGCGCTATGGCCGCTTGCTGCGGAGGACGCCGAGGACCGCCAGCAGCACGACCAGCACGGTGCCGCCGACGAGTCCGCTCCCGTACCCGAGCGCGAGGCCGGCGAACCCGCCTGGAAGCGTCGAGAGCGGTCCGACGGCCGCGTCGCCGGTCCGGTCGCCCGTCGACTGGTCGGCAGTCACGTCGCCGTTCGAGCCGCCGGTCGTGCCGCTGTCCGAGCCGCCGCCGTTGGAGTCGCCGTTGTCGTTCCCCTCGCCGGCACGGACCGAAACCATCCGGTGGCGCGTCGCGGTGTCGCCGTCGAAGTCCTCGACGGTCAGCGTCACGTTGTACCGGCCACCCTCGGGGAAGGTGTGCGTGGGTGCGAGACCGTGCCCGACCGAGCCGTCCCCGAACTGCCAGGTGAACGCGATCACGCCGCGGTCCTCGGGGTCCGTCGAGTTCCCGGCGTCGAACCGGAGCGTCGCGTCCCCGCCGGCCCGCTCGACGCCGAATCGCGGGACGGGCGGTTCGGTATCGCGCGTGCAGGCGTCGCCCTGCCCGTCGCCGTTGCCGTCGGCCTGGTCGGTGTTGGCCAGCAGGGGACAGTTGTCCGCGCTGTTCGTGACCCCGTCGTCGTCGGCGTCGGGAGACCCGAGTCCGGCGTCGAGGTGCGCCCCGATCGTCCAGCCCGCCCGAAAGTCCGAGAGCTTGGCGTACTGATTCCGGAACCACTCCGTCCGCCGGAAGTTGTACTGCAACGACGGCCAGTCGTCGTGTCCCGACAGCGCGGTCGTCCGGCCGTCGTTGTTCGCGTCCAGCGAAACCGACCCCGCGATCCGGCCGTTGCGGTTCCAGTCGACGCTTCCCGAGGCCGGCACGACGTAGCGGGCGGGGAACGCGGCGTGGCTCGCGTTGCGGATGTAGATGGAGCGCTCATCGCCCGGCCCTCGGAGGCCGACTCCCTCGTCGAGGGCGTTCTCGTCGATCGTCGGGAGTCGCTCGCGCGAGTAGTCGAGGTCGGCGTCCACGCGCGTCCAGGTGTCGTCCTCGACGCCCGGAAGCGAAGTGGCCCGGCCCACGTAGTTGTGGGCGTACTGGTAGTTCATGATGCTCAGGTAGTTCGGCTTGTTGTTGCGGTCGGTGGCTCCGCCGTGTCTGAGCCCGAGGTTGTGCCCGAGTTCGTGCATCATCGTCACCGCCTCGAGCCAGACGCGCTCCTGGTGGACGGTCGTCTCCGACAGCGAGTCCTTCATGTGGCTGAATCGCGCCCGGTCCCTGACCGCGTCGTCGGCTTTGGGTCCCGTGGCGAACGCCATGACGTCGTTGCCGGGCGTCGGCGCGAGTCCGAGCGCACCGATCGAGTTGTTGTGTGCCGACAGCAGGTAGTGGTAGGCGAGCAGTCGCGCCTGGAGGATCTTCTTGCAGTCGTCGGATCGACGTTCCGCCTCCGTGCCGAAGTGGCCATCGTGCGGACCAGTGCCACAGCGATCGTCGCCGTACTTGATCTGCTTGAACTCGCCGAGGTCGTACCCGTTGGACGCGCTGAAATCGAGCATCCGGTTCTCGGGGACGGCCTCGTCGACCTGGAGGTGGACGTCCACGCCCGGGTCGCCGTCGGGGTTGTCGACGGGCGCGTCGGCGAACGCCGCCTCGATGCGGTCGAGGGATTCGGACGCCGGTCGATGGTCGTGGGGGACCACACAGGACTCGCCGCCCTCGGCCGCACAGTCCATGTAGTCGATCTCGACGAAGACGTCTTTGTGTTCCCTGTCGGCACCCATCCCGTGCAGGTCGAGGTCGGTCTGTCCGTCGCCGTCGACGTCGATGCCGTCGTCTTCCCAGTTGTCACAGAGGCCGTCGCCGTCGTCGTCGCTGGTCCCGTCGCCGTCGGTATCGACACAGCGAAGCGCTCGCGCGACCCAGCCGTCCCGGGATTCGAGCGTCCCCCGGTCGAACCCCTGTGAATCCTTCACGCCGCCGCCCATCACGAACCCGTTGTCCGTCTTCTCGATGGCGGCGAAGCCGCCGACCTGGTCGGTTCGGCTGAAGTTGTGCTCCCAGCGCGGTCGACCGCCAGTGCTCACCTTGAACAGCCAGCCGTCGCCGTAGGGCGGTCTGATGGCTCCGCCGGGGAGTTTCGAGGACGCGGGGAGGGTCTCGGCGTTGGTGCCGGCGACGACGTAGCCACCGGACACCTCGACGAGGTCGTAGCCCGACTGGTAGCCCTTGCCACCGTAGGTGATCGTCCAGTTCACGTCGCCGCTGGACGTCGCCTCACCGACGAACGCTTCGAGGTCGCCGTGCTGTTGGCTCCAGCCCGTGAACGCGTAGCCGCCGTTTTCGGTCTCGATGACGCGCTCTAGCCTGACTCGGCCCGCGCCGATCGTCCGCGACCATTTGACCGACCCGCCGGGGCCGACCTTCACGAGGTGGCCGGGCCCGTTGGATTCGGAGCCGACTGCGACGTACCCGTCCGGGACGGCGATCACGTCGGTGAATCCGATCCCCGAGTTCTGGAAGGCCGTCCACTCGGGTTTCGTCTTGCCCGCCCGGTACTCCGCGAGATGCTGGCCGGCGACGACCGACCCGGTCGATCCCGGTGCGACGCCGCTCGCGCCTCCCGTCCAGCCGGTGCAGTCGCCAGCGCCCTTCGCGTCGAACCCGCCGCCCGCGTCCACGTGCCCGAGCAGGACGTTGTACCTGCAATCGCGCTTGCCCGTCTTCTTGACGTACCGTACCCCGAGCGTCTCCGAGTAGCCGGACACGAGGAAGCTCCCGGTCCCGTCGGCGGTGATGGCCGTGGCCTCGTCGTTAGGGTGCGTGTCGTAGCAGTTGCCCGATGACGGACAGACGCTCTGTTTCCCGTCGCCCCACTGGTGCTGCCAGCGGAGGTCGCCGGTGAGCGTGTCCACGCTCCCGAGCCACGCTTCGGTGGTCGGCGACTCGTCCCACGCAAGCCGCGTCTGGCCGACGAACACGACCGATCCTTTCGCCTTCTCGAAGTCGGAGATCACGTCGCCGCGCTCGTTGTCGTAGGTCTCGCTCCACTGTTCGATCAGCGGGGCCGGTCGCTTGCCCGCCGACATCGACGCGTCCGCCGTGACGCCCGAATCCTGTGACTCGACCGCGCTCGCCGTCTGGCCTGGATTGTCGACGGCGGTCGCCCGGCCGATTCGCGCCGTCCGCGTGCTCGTCGCCGATCCTGCAGCACCGGTCACCAGTGTCAGCAACACGACGACGAGCACCGCGACGGCGGGAACCGCATCCCTTCGCATTCAACGCCACTCCCGTCGGTGCGAGCGTCGAGAGCCAGTCGCGGCGCTCGCTCGATCCCCTGGCATCGTTCCGATACGTCGTCGGTTCGTTCCGACGCGGCCGGGACCCCGTCCCCGGTCGCTACCACCCGTCCGTCCGCCGACCCACGTCATGATCGAGTTCCGATACAGTGTCATCGTACATAGCTTTCGGGGGGCAGAGCGTGCCGCCACGACCTGCCTGTACTCGCTGTCTCCCGACGATTGCCACCCTCGTTGGCGACGATCACCAATACGAGACGATGCAGTACCGCTACGAGACGAGAGCAGCCACTGTGACGACGGTTTCGACTGTTGCAGACCCGAACCGATCGATTCCGTCGGCCAGTCGTCGCGTCGGCGTCCGGTGGCAAGGTTTACTGCGACCGGGTTCGAACGGCCGATCGAGGAGATTACCAGACGCTCCCTCGGCGAGTCACCATGTACACGATACTCGTACCCATCGACAACGACGAGAATCGATCGCAGGCACAGGCCGCGTTCGTCGCTGGCCTGCCCGTAAACACCGGGGAGGTCCAGGTCGTGCTGACGCACGTCTTGCAGGGCGCGGAGACCGAGGCCCCGGACGCGATGCGCCGGCCCGACCGCGTCGAGACGGTCCGGGACGCCAGAGACGTCCTCGAGGACGACGGCTACGACGTCGACATCGTCGAGGCAAGCACGCCGCCAGCGAAGGGCATTCTCGAGCTTTCCGAGGACGTCGACGCGGACCTGATCGTCATGGGCGGCCGCAAGCGGAGTCCAACGGGCAAGGCGCTGTTCGGCAGCGTCACCCAGTCGGTCATCCTCGACTCGGACGTCCCGGTCACCGTGACCGGCGGCAAGCACCGGGAGTGAGCGCCGGGTCGACGCCGGCCGGACTCCCGCGAGCACGGTCTCGATCCACACATTGATGCCGCCAGCGTCGATATCCTCGGTATGGAAGAGCGACGACGCGCGTTTCTGATCGACTTGCTCGAAACGGCCAGCCCCTCGGGATGGGAGGCCCCCGGCCAGCGGGTCTGGATCGATTACGTCTCGGAATTCGCCGACGAGGTTCGGACCGACGAGTACGGCAACGCAGTCGCCGTCCTCGAGGGCGATCCTGGCGTCGACTGCGAACTGGCCGTCGCGGGCCACGGCGACGAGATCGGGTTCATCGTCCGCGACGTCACCGAGGACGGCTTCCTGCGACTCGGCCGCATCGGCGGTTCGGACAAGACCGTCACGCGCGGCCAACAGGTGGTCGTCCACGCCGACGACGGACCGGTCGACGGCGTCGTCGGGCAGACGGCCATCCACCTGCGCGATCCCGAGGACGATTCGGTGTCGGAAATCCGCGAGCAGTTCGTCGACGTCGGCGCGACCGACCGGGAGGAAGCCGAAGCGCTGGTCGAACGGGGCGACCCCGTCACCTTCGACCAGGAAATCGTCGAACTCGAAAACGGCCGGCTGTCAGCCCGTGGAATGGACAACCGCATCGGCATCTGGGCGGCCGCCGAGGCGCTACGTCGGGCGGCCGACGCCGACCCCGACGCGACCGTCTACGCCGTCAGCACCGTCCAGGAGGAACTGGGGCTGCAGGGCGCGAAGATGGTCGGATTCGACCTCTCGCCCGACGCGGTGCTGGCGACCGACGTCAGCCACGCGATGGACGACCCCGGCGCGCCCGCCGACAAACAGACGGGCGTCGAACTCGGCCAAGGTCCCATCGTCACCCGCGGCAGCACGAACCACCCCGCGCTGGTCGAGGCCGTCCGGACCGTCGCCGACGACCGCGATCTCGACGTGCAACTGCAGGCCGCCGGAACCCGAACCGGAACCGACGCCGACGCGTTCTACACGTCCGCCGGCGGCATCCCGTCGCTGAACGTCGGCCTGCCGAACCGGTACATGCACACCCCCGTCGAGGTTATCGACCTTGCCGATCTGGACGCCCTGGCGGACCTGCTGGGTGCCGTCGCCGCACGCGCCGACGAGTTCGCGCCCTACACCGTCGAGATCTGAACGTCCCCACGCCCGACGTCGTTGATCAGGCCTTCGAGAAAACCGAAATCGCTTAATCGAGCACTATAGCACGTCCTCGATCCACTCGCACCAGGCGTGAAAGTCCTTCGCGCCGCACTGATCGGCAATATCCTGAAGGGTCCCAGTACTGATTTCGCCGTGAATCGGGACGGTCACGTTCCTGACTTCGCCGGTTTCGGGGTGGACGTATCGGAGTTGGAAGTGACTGCCGGTCCGGTCGACGGGCTGATATCCCATTTCGACGAGCGCATTGGCGATCTCCTCGCCGGTAAAGACCGTCCGCGTCACGTTACTCCTCGTCGAACCACGGCGCGTCGGGTTCCTGGGGCTCGTCGGGAACGCTCTCGGGATCGATTCCCAACTCTTCGAGGTCCTCGTCAGTGACCGGACGGCCCTTCTCGCCCTTGTGGAGCGCTACCGCCTCATCGAGCATCTCCAGCGCTTCGGCGCGGGTCTCTCCCTGACTCGCGACGCCCGTCTCGACGTCCTCGGCGACCCATGCGTCGCCTTCCCGCCAGACGTGAATCTCCTCCTCACGGGTGTACTCGTCAGCGTCCGTCGAGCTTGCCATTACCCGTCGGTAGGTCGAATAGTCGGATAAGCGTTCGGGGGTTGCCACCCAAAATCCGCACACCCGGAAACCTAGCCCGTCTTTATATCCAGCCACGTTCCACTGCCGCCCATGCTACTCGAGCCGCAGGTTTTCGACGAGAAGTTCGTTCCGCGGTCACTTCCGCACCGTGAGCACGCCGCTGGCGTTCTCTCCTCTGTCTTCGATCTCGCCCTGGACGGCGAACCGGCCGACGACGTCCTCCTTTCTGGTCCCAGCGGCGTCGGGAAGACGGTCCTCACGAAACACACGCTGGACAAACTCCAGCGCCACGCATCGGCGGAATACGCACACGTCCGCTGTCTCGGTTCGACCACGGGTGAGATTCTCCGGTCGTTGCTGAGCCGTGGTGACGGCATCGGTGCGACGAGGGACAGAACGGTACGTTTAAGCGTTCGTCTCCGCGCCTTTTCGGGTATGAGCGGACGACCGCTGGACGTGCTGGAGGCGTCGCTGGGCGAGGAGGTCACGGTGACCATCAAGGACGGCGGCGTCTTCACCGGCGAACTCGCCGGCTACGACCAGCACATGAATCTCGTCATCGAGGACGGCGAAGACACAACGATTATACGCGGTGATAACGTCGTCTCCATCAACCCATGACTGGCAAAGGAACCCCGAGCCAAGGTAAGAAGAACCAGACGGTACACGTCAAGTGCCGCCGCTGTGGGAACAAGTCCTACCACGTCAGAAAGGGCGTCTGTGCGTCCTGTGGCTTCGGCAAGTCCGCCAAGCGCCGCGACTACGCCTGGCAGGACAAGGCCGGCGACAACTGAGGATGCACGAGAAGTGCGGCGTCGTCGGCCTCTCCCTGGCCGACCGTGAAGCCGCCCGACCCCTCTACTATTCACTGTATGCCCTCCAGCACCGCGGCCAGGAGTCGGCCGGCATCGTCACCCACGACGGCTTCCAGCAACACGCTCACGTCGAGATGGGGCTGGTCGGCGACGCCTTCGACTCCGAGGACCTCGCCGCGCTCAACGGCACCAACGGCATCGGTCACGTCCGCTATCCGACCGCGGGCAGCGTCGACTCCTCGTGCGCCCAGCCGTTCACCGTCTCGTTCAAGAGCGGGTCGCTCGCGCTGAGTCACAACGGCAACCTCGTCAACGCCGACGAGATCCGCGACGAACTCGCCGCGATGGGTCACGCGTTCACCTCCGACGGCGACACCGAGGTCATCGCTCACGACCTGGCGCGCAATTTGCTGGCGGAGGACCTCGTCCGCGCGGTCAAGTCCACGATGTCGCGCATCCACGGGTCGTACTCGTTGACCATCATGCACGACGAGACGGTGCTGGGCGTGCGCGACCCGCAGGGCAACCGGCCGCTGTGCATCGGCGAACTCGACGACGGCTACGTGCTGGCCTCCGAGAGCGCCGCCATCGACACGCTCGACGGCGACCTGGTGCGGGACGTCGAACCCGGCGAACTCGTCGTCCTCCGGCCCGACGGCTCCGATTACGACAGCTACCGGCTGTTCGACTACGACAACACCGCGAACTGTTTCTTCGAACACGTCTATTTCGCCCGCCCGGACTCGCGCATCGACGGCCACCTCGTCTACGAGGTCCGGCGCGAACTCGGCCGCCGCCTCTGGCACGAGTCGGGCATCGACACCGACGTCGTCATGCCGGTGCCCGACTCCGGGCGCTCGTTCGCGTCGGGCTACGCCGAGGCCGCCGACGACGTCGAGTTCGCCGAGGGCCTGATGAAAAACCGGTACGTCGGCCGCACCTTCATCATGCCGACCCAGGACGAACGCGAGCGGGCCGTCCGGTTGAAGCTCAACCCCATCAAGTCCACCGTCGAGGGCAAGACCGTCACCCTCATCGACGACTCCATCGTCCGCGGGACCACCTCGACGCAACTGGTCGACCTCATGCGCGAAGCGGGGGCCGAGGAAGTCCACGTCCGCATCGGCTCGCCGCCCATCGTCTCGCCGTGCTACATGGGCATCGACATGGCCACCCGCGAGGAACTCATCGCGTCCGACCAGTCCGTCGACGACATCCGCGAAATCATCGCCGCCGACAGCCTGGCGTACCTCTCCATCGACGCCATCTGCGACGTCCTCGAAACCGACCGCGGCGACCTCTGTCTGGGCTGTGTCACCGGCGAGTACCCCTACGACATCGACGGCGAAGCGACCGACCGCGAGGTCGAACGTCCCGTCATCGACGGCCCCGAACCGACCGCTGGCGACGATTAGTAAATTATGGCAACCAGCGACACCGCGGAGACGGCATTTGCTGATAGCACTCCTTTGGTTGAGTTGTTTGGCGATACTGCTCGGGCACGGATGCTCAGCGTCTTCGTCGATGAACGGGAAAACGACCTCAGCGTGAGCGAGATTGCACGGCAGGCGGGAATTGCCCGTAGCACCGTATACGACCACCTGGATGAACTCGTTGAGTTGGGTGTTATCGAATACACACGGACGACCGGTCCGAGTCAGCGCTACCAACTCGTCCAGAACGACGAAATCGGAGAACGGTTGTACGAACTCGATGGTATAGTATTGAAGCGCCTTCTGGCCGCAGAAGAGTGAGCGCTTTCGTCTCGGTGTACAGTTCGTGTAGCACCCGCGGCGTCAACCGAACCAGCACCGTCTCTCGGTCGTTCTTGTTTCGGCGCTCGGGTGTGTACGTCGGCACCCAGTCCTGCCCATCCTCGCCGTAGCCGGCTGGCCCCAGCGAGAGCGTTTGTGCCAACTCGTCCGGAACAGAATGCCACTCGTTGTTTCTGGACGTGGATTCGTAGGGTCCCCTGCCAGGACGTCGGCGACGCGCTTCCGAACGGCAGGACGCCGACGCCCTACCTTTACCTGTCTCGCGCCCGTCTGCCGTAGTGTCATGCCAGAGCTGCTGACGGACGCGGAAATCGAGGCACAGCTACCGGACGGCTGGGAGCGCGACGGCGACGAAATCGTCCGCACGTTCGAGTTCGACGAGTATCTCGACGGTGTCGGGTTCGCCGCCGGCGTCGGCGGCATCTCCGAGCGGGCGTTTCACCACCCCGAGATGATCATCGGCTGGTGTGAGGTCGAGGTCCGGTTCACGACCCACTCGGAGGGCGGCATCACGGGCAACGACGTCGACCTGGCCGAGCAGTGCAACGACCTCTACGAGTGACGCCCGGCGAACCCGGTCGCGCAGCGTACGTCTTCGGGATCGCGCTTCGGCTGATGCCGATCGTCGAGGGCGTTTGCGTCGATCCGAATACAGTTGAGACGACGCTGTCCCGCGCGGCCGACCTCGACGCGTTCACTACCGACTCGACGACCGAAGTCCCTTTGCGACCGGCGGTCCTACGAACGGGCGTGACCGACGACTACGACGCGGTGGTCTACGATCTGGACGGGACCCTTCTGCGGCTGGACGTCGACTGGGACGCGGTCGCACGGGAGGTCGCGGCGGCGCTCCGCGCGCGCGACGTGGACGTCGACGGCGACCTCTGGGCCATGCTCGAAGGGTCGAACGAGACGGGCCACCGGCGACTCGTCGAAGAGATAATCACCGATCACGAACGCGAGGGGGCACGGACCTCGAAACGGCTCCCGCTGGCGGACGAACTGCCGTGTGACCTGCCGGTCGGGGTCTGTTCGCTCAACGCCGAGAGCGCCTGCCGCATCGCGCTAGAGGTGCACGGACTCGACGGGTACGTCGGTGCCGTCGTGGGTCGTGACTCGGTCGGAACGACGAAGCCCGACCCCGAGCCGCTGCTGGCGACGCTGTCGAAACTCGGCGTCGACTCGCGGGAGGTTCTGTTCGTCGGCGACTCCGAGCGCGACGCCGAGACCGCCGACCGGGCGGGCGTCGACTTCGAGTACGCGGGTCAGTGGCTCGACCGGCGGCGCGCATAGAGATAGACGGCAACGGCGGTGACGAACCAGACCGGCGCGGCCACCCGGACCGCGAAGGTAGCCATCTCCGTCCAGGTGTGCAGATCCGCGACCGCCGACAGCAGTGCCACCAGCGGCGCTCCGAGAACGATCGTGAGCACGAACGTCGTCTGCATGACCCACCCGAAGTCGACACCTTCGGGGTCGGTTCGTTGAACGGGGGACACGGACGGCCGTTCGACCGGCACGTAAACAGTCGTTGTGAATTCGGTCCTTCGGTGGGTGTGATACGGAGTAGCGTCTTCGGTTGCCGGCGGTTCGCCGACCCGTTCGGGCAATCCACCGGCAAAGAGCGACCCGAATCCGTATGCGGTGGGAGCGTGCGTCAGTAGAGCGGGCCTTCCTCGTCGGCGCTCGGGGGCTTGTCGGGCGAGGGGTCGAAGACGTCGCTGCGCTTGTTCCCCTGGACGTCGATTTCGGCCAGCAGGCCCTTGCGGACGACGCGGCTGAGGGCGTGATCGACGAGTTTGATGCGTTCGGGCACCGGCAGGTCGAGTTCGCCGACGAACGTGCTCCCGGGCGGGACCGATTGGGTCTGGACGTACTCCATGGGGGCGGACGCGAGCGATCCCTGGAGGTAGGCCTTCGTCCAGACGTTGCCGATCGGGTGGAAGCTAGAGGTCAGGTTCGGGCCGCCGGTCACGAGGAACACCCGGACAGTCTCGTCCTGGTTGGCGTTCATCGTGCCGTAGCGGTCCGGCGTGAACGGGGCCTTCTCGCCGTTGAACACGACGTAGGTCGGATTCTCGGCGGCCATCGCCTCCATGTCGAAGCCGTGGTGGCCCTTACTCCCGGCGGCCTTGTCCGTGTAGATCTCGTGCTGGCCGAGGTAGAACTCCCGGTCCACTTCGGGGAGGCCGTCTTCCGGTTCGACGACGATCATCCCGAACATGCCCGAGGAGATGTGGTAATCGAGGTTGGGGACCGCACAGTGGTAGATGAACGCACCGGGGTACTCGGCCGTGAACGTCTCGCCGTTGGAGCTTCCCGGATTCGCGGTCGTCGCGACGTTTCCGCCGCCGGTCCCGTAGATCGCGTGCATGTCCACGTTGTGTTGCATGGTGTTGTCCGGGAGGTTCTTCAGCGTGAACGACACCGTGTCGCCGCGGCGCACGCGGATCATCGGCCCCGGAATCTGCCCGCCGAAGGTCATGAAGTCGAAGGTGACGCCGGGTTCGATTTCGGCGGTCACCTCCTGGACTTCGAGGGTGACGTCGTGGTGCGTGGATTCGCTGCGGTCGATCGGGTCCGGGACGTCCGCGGGATCGGCGGCCACCCGGTCGACGTCGACCTGGTTCGTCGTGGTGCTGCCGGACGTCGTCGTCACGTCGGGTGCCTGCGCCCTGGGTGCGCCACAGCCGGCCAGCGAGGCAGCGCCGCCGACGCCGAGCGCTTCGAGCATCTTCCGTCTGGTAGTTTCGAACATGGGTGAATCGTAGGCCGGTTCGAACGTGCGGGTCTCCGCCTACGGTGTGTACTTGCCTCCCGCGTTCCCTGGGCAGTTCGCCGAATCGGTTCGGTGGCGTTCCCAGCGGTCGAGAACGCCGAATTATCGCCGGAGAGGCGGGTTCCGAACGCGACCCGAAGGCGTATAGTCGGGGCGGAGTAGCAATCGAGTATGGTCACCGTCCAGTCCCTTCGGGACGCCGACGAACCGATAACGATGCTGACCGCCTACGACGCGGTAACGGCGGCGATCGTCGACGACGCAGGCGTGGACGTGGTCCTGGTCGGCGACAGCATGGGCGACACGGCGCTGGGATACGACTCGACGCTGCCGGTAACGGTCGCGGAGATGGCCAGCCACGTCGGCGCGGTCGCTCGCGCCGTCGAGGACGCGCTGGTCGTCGCGGACATGCCCTTCCTGTCGATCGGCGTCGACGACGCCGAGAGCGTCCGCAACTGCGGGCGGATGCTCAAAGAGGAGGGGGCACACGCCGTCAAGCTAGAGAGCGGCCCCCACACCGTCGAGTTGACCGACCGGCTGACAAACCTCGGGATTCCGGTGATGGCCCACCTCGGACTGACGCCCCAGCGCGTCCACCAGCTCGGCTACGAGCGCCAGGGCACCTCCGAGGCGGCGGCGGAGACGATTCGCGACCTCGCCCACGAACACGAACGAGCGGGTGCGTTCTCGCTCGTGCTCGAACACGTGCCCGCGAACCTGGCCGCGTCGCTCACCGAGTCGCTCGCAATCCCGACCGTCGGTATCGGGGCCGGCCCCGACTGCGACGGGCAGGTGCTGGTCGTCGACGACGCCGTCGGCCTGACCGAGGACCCGCCGGCGTTCGCCGAGCAGTTCGGCGACGTCCGCGGCGAGATGGAACGCGCCGTCGCCGACTACGTCGAGGCCGTCGAGGACGGTACCTTTCCCGGCGAGGAACACGCCCACGTCGAGGAAGGGCTGGATCTAGAGTGAGCGGTCGGATCGACGTGGACTGGTCGGATCGACGTGGACTGCTCAGGCGGAGGCCGCTTGCCGGGCCAGTTCGACGTTCCGGTAGGGGCTGTCGGTCACGCTCGGTCCGTGGCCGGCGTGCAGTTCAGCGAGGTCGTCCGGGACGGTGTCGAGGACGTAGTCGATGCTCTCGACGAGCGTCGGCCGGTCGCCCTCATCGAGATCCGTCCGACCGAAGCTTCCGCCGGCGAACACGAGGTCGCCGGCGAACAGCACGCGGGGCTCGGCGGCGTACAGACAAAGGTGGTCGTCCTTGTGGCCGGGGGTGTGCAGCGCCCGGTACTCGTGGTCGCCCATTCGGACGGTATCGCCGTCGGCCAGGCGGTCGGTGACGCCATCGTAGTCGGCGTCGAAGCCGTACACGGGGACGTCGAACGCCGCCGTGACGTCGTCGAGTGTCCCGACGTGGTCGGAGTGGGTGTGGGTCAACACGACGGCCGCGAGGTCGTCGACGTGCTCGTAGGCGGCGGCGACGACGTCGAAGTCGCTGCCGACGTCGACCAGCGTGGGGCGCGTACCAGTCACGAGAAAGACATTGCTCGTGAACGTCCGTTGATTCCGTGCGAGGTTGTGTATCACGTCCCCTAGTAGCGTCCGAGTTCCGCTTGTGCCTGTCGTTTTCGATTTTGAATATCGTACCCACAGGGCTATGTGTGATGAGGGACAATACGCGACGTAGAGCGCAGATGACAGAATCGGACGACCCAGTCGTACTCATCGTCGAAGACGAGCCCGACGTCGCGGAGACGTACAATCTCTGGCTCGCCGACGACTACGACGTACGAATGGCACAGAACGGGGACGAGGGGCTGGACGCTCTCGACGAGAGCATCGACGTGGTGTTGCTCGACCGGATGATGCCCGGTCTGTCCGGCGACGAGGTGCTCGAACGCATCCGCGAGCGCGGGTACGACACGCGAGTGGCGATGGTCACGGCCGTCGAGCCCGACTTCGACATTCTCGAGATGGGCTTCGACGCGTATCTCTGTAAACCGATTCGCAGCGAGAAGCTCCACGAAACCGTCGAGAACCTGCTCGAACGGTCCGAATACGACGAACTGCTGACCGAATACTATTCACTCGTCGAGAAACAAGCGACGCTAGAGGCCACCAAAAGCGGTGCCGAACTGGCCGACAGCGATGAATACAACCAACTACAGGAACGCATCGAAGCGTTGCGAGAGGACCTGTCGACCACCCTGGGGGGTATCGAGGACGACGAGGACTTCATCGCGACGCTTCGGGGCCTGAGCGATGGCAATGAGCAGTGAACGACCACAAACAATGTACGACCTGTCTACCGTATTAGATCTGGAGGAACTCTCGTCGGTCCAGGAGGGATCGGGTATTCTCATCGCCGGGCCGGCGATGACTGGCAAGAAGCGAATCGCGATGGAAATCCTCGCCGACGGCTCCCGCGAGGGCCAGGGTGCCGTCGTCGTCACGACAGGCGACAGCGCCGCCGACGTCCTGACCGAGTACCGCGAGATGGTGCCCAACCTCGACGAGTCCCGCGTCGGCATCGTCGACACGCGCGGTGAAGGCGGCCGGAGCGAGGACCACACGACCTCGGGCGCGTTCGTCCACCACGTCTCCTCGCCGGGCGACCTCACGGGCATCGGCATCGGCATCACGAAGTCCATCGAGAACCTCCACAACGGCGGTGCCACCAGCGGCCGGCTCGCGCTCGTCTCCCTGTCGACGATGCTCACCTACACCGACAAGAAGACCGTCTTCAAGTTCTGTCACGTCCTCTCCTCGCGGCTGGACGCCGCCGGCTATCTCGGCCTGTTCACCATCGACTCCGGCGCGCACGACGACCAGACCTTACAGGTCATCAAACAGGCCTTCGACGGACTCATCGAACTCCGCGAACACGAGGGCGATCGACAGGTCAGAGTGCTGGGACTCGGTGGCTCGCCCTCGGACTGGACCGACCTCTAGGCGGGGTATTTTCCGCGCCGAACGCGGTCGATTTTTCCGCAAACAGTAATGAGGGGACCGCCGCAAAGTGCAACACGCGATGAGCAATGCCACGTTCGAACTGTACGAGGATCGTGAGGGCGACTGGCGCTGGCGGCTCCGCCACGACAACGGAAACATCATCGCCGACAGCGGCGAGGGATACGCGTCGAAGCAGAAGGCCCAACAGGGCATCGAGAGCGTCCGCAACAACGCCGCAGACGCCGATCTGCGCGAACTATAGGGCCGTCGTCTGCGCGTCCGGATCGATCGGTGGGGGGACGGTCACCGGCGAGTGAGGGACGGCAACTGGCGGACCGACGGCGACCGGCGGACCGACGGCGACCGGCGGACCGACGGCGACCGGCGGACCGACGGCGACGCGCATGGAAAGGGCTTTCACTGGTCTCTGGCAACCCCCGGTAATGAGCCTCGCCGATTCGGACCGGGAACTCGTTTTCGAGGAACTCGGGCGGGACCCGACGCCGGCAGAGGAGGCGCTGTTCGAGAACCTCTGGAGCGAGCACTGCGCGTATCGCTCCTCGCGACCGCTGCTCGGAGCCTTCGATTCGGAGGGCGAGCAGGTAGTCGTCGGGCCGGGCGACGACGCGGCCGTGATCGCGCTGCCGTCGTCGGACGACGATTCACCCGACGGCCACGGGGACGACGAGACGTACATCACGATGGGAATCGAGAGTCACAACCACCCCTCCTACGTCGACCCCTTCGACGGCGCTGCCACGGGCGTCGGGGGCATCGTCAGAGACACCATGTCGATGGGCGCGTATCCCATCGCGCTGGCGGACTGTCTGTACTTCGGCGACTTCGACCGCGAGCACTCCCGGTACCTCTTCGAGGGCGTCGTCGAGGGCATCAGCCACTACGGCAACTGCATCGGCGTCCCGACGGTGACCGGCAGCGTCGCCTTCCACGACGACTACGAGGGCAATCCGCTAGTGAACGTCGCCTGCGTCGGCCTGCTCTCCGCCGATCGGCTGATAACCGCGGAGGCACGGAAACCCGGCAACGAACTCGTCCTGGTCGGCAACGCCACGGGCCGTGACGGCCTCGGCGGGGCGTCGTTCGCCAGCGAGGACCTCGGCGAGGACGCCGAGACCGAGGACCGGCCGGCCGTGCAGGTGGGCGATCCCTACACGGAGAAACTGCTCGTCGAGTGCAACGAGGCCCTGCTGGACGAGGACCTCGTCGAATCCGCCCGCGACCTCGGGGCCGCCGGTCTCGGCGGGGCGTCCTCCGAACTGGTCGCGAAGGGCGGCCTGGGTGCGCGCATCGAACTCGACGGGGTCCACCAGCGCGAGCCCAACATGAACGCCGTAGAGATCCTGCTGGCGGAATCGCAGGAACGGATGCTGTACGAGGTGCGCTCCGAAAACGTCGAGCGCGTGCGAGACCTGGCCGACCGCTACGACCTCGGCTGTTCGGTCATCGGCGAGGTGACCGACGGCAACTACGTCTGCACCTTCCGGGGCGAGACGGTCGTCGACGCGCCCGCAGACTTTCTCGGCGACGGCGCACCGGCCAACGACCTGCCAGCCACGGAGCCGACCCAGCCCGAACGGGACCTGCCGGACGCCGACCTCGCCACGGCGTTCGAGGCCGTCGTCGGCAGTCCGAACACCGCGAGCAAGCGCTGGGTCTACCGGCAGTACGACCACGAGGTGCAGGTGCGGACCGCGGTTCGGCCCGGCGACGACGCCGCGATTACCGCGATTCGGGAGACGAGCGCGGCCGCCGGCACGGACGGGTCGAACGGCGAGGACCGCGAGACGGGAACCGGACTCGCGTTCTCCGCCGGCGCGGACCCCAACTGGACCGCCGTCGCGCCCTACGAGGGGGCACAGGCGGTCGCGCTCGAAAACGCCACCAACGTGGCGGCGAACGGAGCGGTCCCGCTGGCGGCGGTGGACTGCCTCAACGGCGGCAACCCCGAGAAACCGGACGTGTACGGCGGCTTCACGGCCATCGTCGACGGGCTGGCCGAGATGTGCTCGACGCTCGACGTGCCCGTCGTCGGCGGCAACGTCTCGCTGTACAACGACTCTCAGGCCGGTCCGATCCCGCCGACGCCGACGCTCGCGCTCGTGGGAACGAAAGACGGCTACGACGCGCCTCCGATGGCACTGTCGGGCGAGGGGACGCTGTTGCTCGTCGGCGCGCGGGCACTCGGCGGCAAATCGCGACCGCGACTCGGCGGGTCGGAGTACCTCGCGCAGTTCGGCGGCAGCGACCGCTTTCCCGACCTGGCGAGCGACCCCAAGACGCTCGTCGAGACAGTCGCCGACGTCGCCAACGAGGCCTCGACGCGTGCCACCCACGACGTGAGCCACGGCGGCCTCGCGGCGACGCTGGCGGAGATGGTCACCGACGAAGCCGGCGCGACCGTCGACGTCGACGCGCCCGGCACGGGGAGCCCGGCGGAACTGCTGTTCGACGAACGCCCGGGCCGCGTGGTCGTCGAGACGACCGACCCGTCCGCGGTCGAGCAGGCCTTCGACGGCGTCGCGCCCGTGGTGAAACTCGGCCGGGCCGACGACTCGGGAACGCTCGACCTGACGGTCGACGACGTGACCCTCGCCTACACTGCCGAGAAAATCGCGTCACTGCGGTCGATCATCGAGGACGAACTCGCGTAACCGACCCCTGCCCACTTCGCTCACCCGAGCGGATTCGCTCGTTGCGGCCGGAGGCTCCACCTCGAATCCTGCTGACCCGGCCGGCACGGCGTCGGCCGACGGACGCAGTTACCCCATCGCGAACGGCAGGCCGAAGGTGATCAGCAGGCCGACGAGCAGGACGACGAACCCGACGCCGACCTGCCCGAGCGTGTAGTCGCTCTGGGGCGCGGTCGAACGCAGTGGCGGCGCGTCGGTGGGGACGTCGATGTTCTCCGGGTCGTACGCCGGTCGGTCCTCGTCGTGGTCGTCTCCCATGGCCGGCCGTTGTACCAGCGGCCACCTGTACCTGTCGGTACGGGGGAAACGCGACCGCCGGAACTCATACGGATTCGGGTCGCTCCCTGCCGGTGGTTCGCCGACCCGTTCGAGCGAACCGTCGGCAACCGAAGACGCTAATCCGTATCACTGCCGACGATCCGTGTGCGAATCGGGAGTTCGGACCGCTTTTGACCCCTGGGCACCGAGTGTCCCGTATCGAATGGGGCTGACCAAACGCATCATCCCGTGTATCGACGTGGACCTCGACGAGGACGGGCAGGCGGCGGTGTACACGGGGGTCAACTTCGAGGACTTAGAGTACACCGGCGACCCCGTCGAAATGGCCAAACGCTACAACGAGGCGGGTGCCGACGAGTTCGTCTTCCTGGACATCACCGCCTCCGCGGAGGGCCGCGAGACGATGCTAGAGACGGTGTCTGCGGTCGCCGACGAGGTGTTCATCCCGCTGACCGTCGGGGGCGGCATCCGCACCCGCGAGGACGTCAAAGAGACCCTGCGCGCCGGCGCGGACAAGGTGTCGATCAACACGGGGGCGCTACAGAACCCGGACCTCGTCGACGAGGGGGCGCGAGCGTTCGGGAGCCAGTGTATCGTCATCAGCGTGGACGCGCGTCGCCGGTACGACGAGGGCGGCGAGTACTACGAGACCGTCGACGGCGAGTCCGTCTGGTTCGAGGCGACGGTCAAGGGCGGCCGCGAGGGGACGGGCGTCGACGTCGTCGAGTGGGCGACCGAGGCGGCCGAACGCGGTGCGGGCGAACTGTTCGTCAACTCCATCGACGCCGACGGCACGAAGGACGGCTACGACGTCCCGCTGGTTCGCGCGGTCACCGACGCCGTCGACACGCCGGTCATCGCCTCTTCGGGCTGTGGCGGCCCGGAAGACATGTACGAGGTGTTCACCGAGGCCGACGCCGACGCCGGGCTGGCCGCGTCGATTTTCCACTTCGGGGAGTACTCGATCGAGGAGACGAAACGCTATCTCGCCGACCGCGGGGTTGCGGTCCGACTGTAGCCGTGGTCTACCGTTGCTCGCAGTGTGGCGACCTGTACGACGACGACGATCCGCCCTGTGACAACTGCGGCAACGAGTACTTCGAGGAGGTCACGGAGGTCGTCGAGTCGACCGGCGACCAGGTGTGGGTCTGCACCGAGTGCGGGCGCGTCCACGTCAAGTACTCGCCGCCGTGCAGTCGCTGTGGCAACTACGAACTCGAAAAGCGCAGCCAGGATTACGACCTCGCGGATACGGCCGCGCCGAGTTACGTCGACCTGGCCAGTCCGGCGTACCTGCTCGCCGCGGCCGGCCTGCTCGTCGTGCTGGCGCTGTTGGCGCTGGTACTCACCGGCGTCGTCCCGCTGCCGGCGTTTCTGGGCGGGACGCCGTCCGTGTCGAACGTCCCCGGCGAGGCGACGACCGCGAACGGCGTCTCGCTCGGCGACGCCGAGGCCGTCGTCGTCGCCCAGTTGAACGACCGCCGGGCATCGGCCGGGGCCGCGAACCTGACCCGGACCGACGGCCTCGACGAGATGGCGACCTACTACAACCGGAAACGGGTGAAGGCGACCTACGACGGCGGCGATCCCCCGGACGCGCGCGGCCTCGCTCGCCGATTCGACTACTCGTGTCGCCGGTCGGTCGTCGGTGCAGTCGTGCCGACTGGCGACGGGGGCCCGTCTATCGACGACGTCGACTCAGCCCGCGAACTCGGCCGGTCGCTGGCGACGACGTTCGGGGCCAGCGACGCGGTCACCGACTCGAACCGCCGCGAGGTCGGCGTCGACGTCCACGTCGCCCCGGACGGAACGGTGTACGCGACGATGCTTGTGTGTTGATCGGGTCGTTCGGTACTCGGTGCCGGTGATTCTTCCGCTCTGTCGACCCACGGCACGGAATTACTCCTTGCGGTCGCGGCTCCGCCTCGGAAACGGGGCTCATACGGATTCGGGTCGCTCTGTCCCGGCAGTTCGCCGACCCGTTCGGGCGAACCGACGGGAGCCAGAGACACGAATCCGTATCAGTTGATGCGACCGAGCGCGATCTCCCGGGCGGTGTCGCCGGTCGGCTTCGACGTCGTCACTTCGATCGCCGAGACCCACTTGATGCTCTCCCAGCAGTCCCGGTCGTCGTGAGTCGGAACCAGCCTGACCGGCCCGCCGTGTTCGACGTCGAGCGGGTCGCCGTCGAGTTCGAGCGCGAGGACGGACTCGGCCAGTCGGTCTAGCGGGAACGAACACGCGTAGTCGCCGTCCATCGCGCGAACCAGTGCGTACTCGCCGTCGTCGGTGACGCCGGCGCGGTCCAGGAGCGTCCCGACGCGGACGCCACGCCACGTAAGGTCCTCGGCGACCCACCCCTCCTCGCAGGCGAAGTCACCGCGAAACGCCTCCAGGGGAAACGACGCGAGGTCCGCTCGGGTGAGCGCGAGCGCGTCCGCAACTGCACCGGACAGGCGAAGCCGCCAGTCGTCGGGGTCGACGTCGTCCGGAACGCCGTGGGATACGAGGTCCGTCACGGGCGAGACGTCGCCGTCCGTGCGGAAAGCGCTTGCTCCGAACGTGTGCGGTCGCCCGTCGTATCGCCGGGTCGGCGTCGACGCCGTTCACCGTCGGGTCGTTCGAGACTATCACAGGTCGGGTTGGCGGTTGAGCGTGTCGTTCCGAGGCGTGTCGTCGACGTCCGCGTCGAGTGCGCCGCTGAACTGTCGCCGGAAACTGCCCGGATCGGCGTCGCGGGCCCTGGACGCGGTCCGGCGGACGATCTCGGACGGATCCTCTGCTTGCAGCCGTTCGAGAGCGTCGTCCGCTGCCTCGCTCTCGACGCCGCTCAGCAGGTGGGCCGCCCACTCGCGGACGCGGTCGCTGTCGTCGTCGACGAACGACAGGAGCATCCCCTCAGCGTCCCGACCCCGGCTCTTGAACAGCGATATGAGGGCGTTGCGACGGACGGCGTGGTGGTCGTCGTCGAGGCCCGCTTCGATCCGGTCGACGTAGCCCTGGCGGTCCAGCCTGTCGAGTGCGACGTACGCCTCCGCACGCACCCAGGGGTCCGAATCGTCGGTCGCCGCCAGCGCGGCCCGTTCGGCCCGGTCGCCGCCGCGTTTGCCCAGCGCCTCGACGGCGAACTGCCGGACGTCGGCGTCGTCGTCGGTGCGCGCGGCGCGACACAGCGCCACCGTCGACTCGACGGTGACGTCACGCTCGGCCAGCGCCAGCGCCGCGCGTCGCCGCTCGGTCACCGGACCGTCCAGCAGTCGCTCGACGACCGCGGGGACGTCGTCGTCGTCCAGTGGCTCCGTGTCCGCCGCGGTCAACTCCTCCGGCGTGGCCGTCCCGAGCGTGACGTCCCGGCCGACGTCGACGTCTTCGAGGTCCAGCGGATCGACGCCGAATCCCGGACTCCGGGTCGGATCGAGTTGCGGGTCTGGCGTCTGTTCGCGGTAGCGGCCCAGGTCGTCGCCGCCGCACACCGGAGACTCCTCGGACGGGTCCTCCTCGTGGTCGTCGTCAGTCACTGGTAGTGGTCACCTCCGGCATCGTCGGTCGTCCGCGCTCGTTCCCGCGGACAGCACGCGAGCGCGACCCCGAGGACCACCGCCGTGGCGCGGGGAACGGTCGCGGGAACCCCCGCGAGCACGACCAGCGCGACGCCCGCCGCGAGGAGCGGTCGATCGTCGGCCGCCGCGCTCGATGCGGCGACGGTCGCGCCGCCGACACCGGCCGCAAGCGCGATCAACGACGCGCCCAGGACGTCACCGACCACGAGCGCGACGGCTCCCGTCACGTACGAGAACGCGACGCCGACGAGGAGGACGCCGGCGGCGGCGATCCCGCCCAGCGACCAGTCGAATCGACCCGGGCGGGCGAGCACCGGCGTGAGGGCGAGCGCGCCGAGGAACGCGACGGTACCGCCCGTTCTGGCCGGCGACGGCAGGAGACCGGTGGCGCTGCCGAGCGACAGCGCGACGGCGGCAGCGACCAGCGCACCCACGAGCGACCGCCGACGGTCGTCGTCGGCGAGATTTACGGCGTCGACGACCAACAGTACCGCTCCGGCGGTGACAGCACCGGCGGCCGGGACTGCAGCGGCCGACCGGACCGCGGCGAGGACGCCGAACGCGCCGACCGAGAGGAGGCCGACGCGGACAGGCCAGCGGTCGGTCGTGATGCCGACGGCGAGCGCGCCCGCGGCGGGGACGAGCGCGGCGGACGCTCGTGCGAGCGGTGCCACGCGGGACGCGAACGCGGGGCCGCCGCCGGGAAGGTTGGCGAGCAGGCGGACGACGGCGACTGCCGTCACCGTCAGCAACGCGGCGGCAGCGCTCCATCGTCGGACGCGTCGCCGGTCCGACCGGGGCGGGAGCCAGCCCGGAACGGGTCGCTCGCGGTGGACGTCGCCCCTGGTCATCGGTCGAGTCGGTCGGCGAGGTCGCGCCGGTCGGCGTCGACCAGTTCGTCGAGCGTGGTCAACAGCGGTTCGTAGACATCAGTGCCGGGTTCGGTCGCGACGGCGTCGGCCATCCCGGTTGCGAGGACGTGGAGGTGCCGGTCGGCGAAGTCGAGGCGTGCCCGCGCGACGTCGGGGTCGACGGCCGCCTCGCGCCGGCAGAGGTAACCCATGAACTCTAGTTCGAGACGCGCGTGGTCGTGGTGGCGGCGGCGGTCGGCGTCCGTCTCGACGCCGAAGTAGTCGTAGGCCCGCGTCAGGTCGACGTTGACGTCGTTCCACGCGGCGTCGTCGCGGTAGCTCGACTCGTGAATCGGGACCGGCGGCCCGCTCGAACTGAGCGTCCCGTCGGACCGGTCCTCGTACTCGGCGTATCCGAGCTGGAAGCAGTCGTTGTAGCGGGCGCACAGCCCGTCGTAGTCGTCGTCGGTCCGTATCTCGGGGACGGTGACGTCGAGCGTCGTCCGGTCGAACAGCGCCCGGAGTCGCTGCTCGAAGCGACCGTCCGCCAGCCGCTCGTGTACGTCCTTGCTCGGCTCCTCGACGAGCGTGGCGAACGCCGCGTACAGCGCACCCCGGCCGACGGGGTCGGGATCGAGGTCGAGGTCGTCGAGTCCGTCCCGGGTCGCCGCCGGTAGCTCGCCCGTCATGCCGACGTCCTCCTGACGGCGACGAGTGTGGTCACGATCACGACCACGATGGCCAGGCCGGCGACGGCCCACAGCAGCGACTCGTAGGGCGGGCCGCCCGGGCCGCCGCCGAGCGGGAGGTGGTACCAGTCGCTGACGGCCTTCCGGCCCGCCCGCTCCATGTTCGAGCCGTTCCAGACGGCGAATCCGACGGCGACGTCGCGATCCATCCGTATCGAGGTCCGGTTCGGCGTCCCCGCGGTCAGCGACCGCTCGTAGACGACCGCCCACGAGTCGTCGAGCCGGCGGACCGACGTCGAGACCATTGGGTCCTGAAACCGCGTCGTTGTTCCCGGACCGCCGGCGAGCAACTCCTCGGTGCCGGTCGTTGCTCGCCAGTACCACACGTTGACGGGTTCGCGCGTGCTGCCCATCGCGATGGCGGGCTGGGCGCTTGTGTTGACCGGGAACTGGACGGCGGCGGCGTCCGAGAACGTCCGGGGCGAGGTCACGTTCCGGTCGGCCGTCGGATCGTGCCAGGAGAGCCTGACGTACAGTCGTTCGGCGGTGTGAGCCACCGTCACCGAGACGCTGTCGGTCGAGACGTCCTCGGCGTTCGGCAGGCCGCTGGGCGCGCTCGCCAGCGGCACCTCGACGGCGGGCGTCCGCTCCCACGCCGTCGCCGCCGGGTCCGAGAGGTCCGCGCCGCCGTCGTACTCGCCGACGGGAATCTGGTTGGCCGGACGGGCGGCGACCAGCGCCGGGGCGACGACCGCGACGGCGACGAACGCCACGGCGACGACCGCACGCCGGCGTTCTCGCCTATCCATCGTCGAAGACCTCGAGTCGGTACTGATCGTCGGTCTGCTCGGTCGTCAGGATGTCCATGAGTTCGCTGGTCCCGCCGCGCTCGACCGTCTCGCGCTCGGCCTGGATGGTGTTCAGCGCGTCCTCGACGCCGTCGCCGAACAGTTCTTCGAGGTAGTCGTTCGGGATACGCTCGACGTCGATGCTTTCGCCGTCGTCGCTGTGCTTCGGCGGGGCAAAGGGCGGGATGTAGTAGACGTTCGGATCCGTCTGGTACTCGGGGTGTAGCCGTAGCGCAACCTCGTACTCCTCGACGAGCTTGTGGATCGGCCCATCGGGGTCGTCGAGGAAGCCGACGTAGCGCAGTTGCGGCGGGCACTCGCTGGCGCAGGCGGTCGTCCTGACCTCGCCGTCCGGCCCGTCGCCCTCGATGCGGGGGTAGCAGAAGATGCACTTCTCCGATTGCTTCGAGACGGCGTTGTAGTACACCTTCTTGTAGGGACAGCCCTCGACGCAGTAGCGATACCCGCGACACCGTTCCTGGTCGACCAGGACGATACCGTCCTCGGCGCGCTTGTACAGCGCCGAGCGCGGGCACGCTTCCACGCAGGAGGGGTGCGTGCAGTGGTTGCAGATGCGCGGCAGGTAGAAGTAGTAGCTGTTGGGGTGTTCGCCGGCCCCCTGGTCTTCGTCCCAGTTGGGGCCCCACTCGGGGTCCTGTTCGAGCGGCCGCAGGGCGTCGTCGCTGCCCTCGTAGAAGACCTCGTCGTGGTTGAACTCCCAGGCGTCGCCGTAGTCCTCCTTCGCGGGAATCTCGCCCGGCTGGCGCTCGTCGTGCTGGTCGGACTTCCAGCCGCCGCCGGAGTCCTCCCAGTCGCGGGGGTAGCCCTCGCCCGGTTTGGTCTCGACGTTGTTCCAGTACATGTAGTCCTTGCCGCCGCCCTCCGTCCAGAGGGTCTTGCAGGCGATGGTACAGGTCTGACAGCCCACGCACTTGTTGAGGTCCATCACCATCGCGACCTGGTGGTCGATTCCCTCCGCGAGGTCTACCTGTTCGGCCCCGGTCGCGTTCCCGGACGCGTCGGAACTCATTCGGACGCACCTCCCCGGTCGCGAGCGTCGCCGTCGCCACTTCCGTTCGCGCCGTCACCGTCCCCGCTCACAGCCCCGCCGTCTGGCTGGACTTCGCCGAGTGACTGGTCTGTGACAGCGCTCTCGACTTTCTCCATCTCGACGCGGACGTCGCTGTTGACGCCGGTCGGCCCCCAGTAGTTTGGCGAGAAGTACAGGTGTTCGCCGCCGTCTTCGGGGTACTGGACGAGCTGGGTGGGTTTCATGTACATGGGTACGAGCGAGTTGAAGTTGTTTCGCGACGGGTACTGGAACGTCTCCCAGGCGAAGAACTGCCGGACGGTGCCCTCCTCGCCGGAGGGGTAGATTTTGGCCTGCACCTCCACCTCGCCGACGTCGTTGTAGACGCGGACGGTGTCGCCGTCCTCGATGCCGCGTTCGGCGGCGTCCTCGGGGTTGACGTAGACGACGGGTTCGCCCCGCTGGAGGCGAAGCATCTTCTCGTCGTCGCGCCACGTCGAGTGGATGGACCACCGGCTGTGGGGGGTGTTGTACCGGAGCGGGTACTCCTCGCGGCGCTGGAGGGTCACCGGCTCCTTGTCCGTGGGCAACGCCTCACCCAGGTCGAGGAACCAGTCGTGGTCGATGTAGTACTGCTGGCGGCCCGTGAACGTCGGCCACGGCTGTTTGTCCTGCACGTAGTCCTTCCAGGGGGTGTACGGCTCCTCATCCTCGATGGGCGAGGTCCAGTGGTCGCTCGTGGCCAGCAGTCGCCGGGGCTGTTCGTCGATGTCGTCGAAGGTGATTCGCTCGTCGCTGTCGGCGGGATTGCTCTCCTCGGAGTGTTCGAGAATGAACTCGGCGGCCGCGCGGTCGTCTTCGAGCGCGCCGGGTTCGTCGTCGATCCAGTCGCGGACGTAGTCGTCGTAGACCGACTGGAGGTCGATCTCGCGGTCGAAACTGCGGTCCGGAATGGGGTCGATGCCCCGTCTGGTGGCGATTTCCTGGATCTTCTTCGCGAGGTCCTCGAATATCTGCCAGTCGGTTTTGGCCTCGCCGAGCGGTTCGACGGCGGGGGTGAACGGGTGGACGTAGCTGTGCATGTCCGTCATCGAGAGGTCGGTCTTCTCGTAGTGGCTGGCCGCCGGCAGGACGATGTCGGCGTTCAGCGCCGTCGAGTCCATCCGGAAGTTGACGTCCACGACGAGGTCGAGTTTCGGCCACAGCGTCTCCTGGACGGCGACGTTGCCCTTCGCCTGGTTGAAGTAGTTGCCCCGCCAGACGAACATCGTCGAGGGGTCGGGTCGGGTGCCGTCCGCGCGTTCCTCGGGATACAGCGGCATCCAGCCCTTGTCAACGGACTCGCGAATACGTCGCGCCGTCTCGGGGTCGGTGTTGTCGAGAATGCCGGCGTGGTAGTACGTCCACAGCGTCGTCGGCACGCCCCGCACGGACCCGGTCGGGAACGACAGTTCCTTCCAGCCGTGAACGGTCCAGATCTTCTCCTGGCCGACGTAGTGGTCGAGGCCGGTGCCCTGCTCGCCGAGGTTGCCGGTCAGCGTGACGAGCAACTGGATGGCGCGGTTGCCCAGATCGTTGTGGTACCAGTCGTTGACGCCCTTGCCGTGGATGATCTTCGCTCTGTCGGCTTCGGCGAACTCCCGGGCGATGCGCTGGTAGGTGAACTCCCCGACGCCGGTCCGCTCGTGGACGTGTTCCGGCGTGTAGGTCGCCAGTTCGTCGGTCAGCCGGTTCCAGACCGACCGCACGGCGGTCCCCTCGACGGTCGCGTCGACGTCGAGTCGCGGGTCGAAGTCGAGTTCGATGCTCGCGCTGGCGTCGTGCTGGCCGTCGCGGTCGCCCAGCGATCCGGGCGCGATTCGGGGCTGGCCCTCGCCGTCGAGCAGCACGAACGTCCGGTCCGGTTCGTCCACGGCCGCGTCCGACAGCGACGGCACCTCGCTCGCCCGCAGGAACTTGTCGGTGTCCTCGCGGACCAGAAGCGGCATGTCGGTCTGTTCTTTGAGGTGGGCCTC
>JBDGSB010000103.1:0-29316 GCA_042217765.1 Haloarculaceae archaeon
GACGACCTCCGGGAGCGGCGGGCAGCGACCGAGACGGAGACGTACCAGGACGCCTACCGGCGACACCTCGCACACGGCGACCGTCACCAGGAGGATGCAAACGCCGATCGCGAGGCCGACGACGGCGAGGCCGCTCTCGACGCCTTCGAGGAGGCCATCGACGCCTACCAGGAGGCGCTGGCGGTCGCGACCGAACACGACGTCGGCGACGCCGAGGCGGTTCGGGATCGCCTCGTCGACGTCCAGACGAGACGGGATCAGCTCGAAATCTCCCGGTACGGCGAGCGCGTCGCCGGCGTCGACGTCCCGGACGTCGAGGACGATCCCGAGGTCGACGAGTCCGTCTTCGACGCCGCGATAGCCGAACTCGAATCGGTCCTCGACGACGTCTCGGAACTGGACGGCGACCGGGCCGAGGAGGTCGAACTCGTCCGCCAGGAAGCCGCCAGAAAACTGGTCCGAGCGCGATACGAACGCGCGAAGTACCGTGCGACCCGCGCGGTCGCGGCCGTCCACGACGACGACTACGACGAGGCCAACGAGACGTTCGCGGACGTCGCGACGCGACTCGACGATCTCGCGTCCGCGGCGTCGGACCTGGACGTCACCGAGTACGACGACGATGTCGAGCGCCTGCGCGAGGTCTGCGAGGAGAACGCCGACATCGTCCGCAAGACGTCGCTCGGTCTGGTCGACGACGACCTGATTCCGCTCGACGCGGAGCGGTCCGCCGAAGGGGACGCCGAGCGATCGCCGTCCGAAAATCGGGCCGCACCGACTGACGCGTCGCGTTCGAAGCCGGACGGGGCCCGAACGGAATCGTCTTCGTCTTCGTCTCCGTCTCCGTCCCCGTCCCCGTCTCCGTCCCAGAATCGGAGAGCCGGAACGGACCGGTCTCGGCGTGGATCGACGGACGCCCCGGACGTGGAGGACCTGTCCTACGCGGCCGTCGAGAAACACGAACAGATCGGCAGCGGCGGCAACGCCGACGTCTATCGCGCCGTGGCGACCGCCGACGGAACCGAACGGACGGTCGCGCTCAAGGAACCCCGGATGCAGGGCACGCTCCACGCGGACGTCATCGACCGGTTCGTCTCCGAGGCCGAGACGTGGTCGAAACTCGACGACCACCCCAACGTCGTCTCCGTGGTCGGGTACGGATCCGCCCCCATCCCGTGGATCGCCCTGGAGTACATGGACGGGGGCGATCTGAACGCGGCGGCGACGACCCTCGACGTCGGGGAGAAACTCCGGATCGCGACGCGTGTCACCGACGCCGTCTGGCACGCCCACCAGCGCGGTATCGCTCACCTCGATCTGAAGCCGGCGAACATCCTGTTCGCGAGCGACGGGACGGAATCGGCGGGAACCCCGAAGGTCGCCGACTGGGGACTGGCGAAGATGCTACTGGACCACTCAAAGAGCGTCGAGGGACTGTCACCGCGGTACTCCGCGCCCGAGCAGTTCGACAGCGAGACCTACGGGTCGCCGGACAATCAGACCGACGTCTACCAGCTCGGGACCATCGTCTACGAACTGCTCACGGGCACGCATCCCTTCGAGGGGCGTCCCTCGGAAGTGATGCACTCGGTGTTGTACGAGGAGGCCGCCCCGCCGACGTCGCAGGACCCGACGCTCCCGGACGAACTCGACGACGTTCTCCGAACGGCGATGGCGAAAGACAGGACCGACCGGTACGAGGCCGCCGTCTACCTTCGGGACCGACTCGAAGACGTCGCTCCGTGACGGACTGGGACTCGCCGTGGCGAACCGGAACTCCCCGTGGTGAACTCGGCGTGAAATCCACGTCCCGGCGTCCGTTTCGACCTCCCGACAGGTATTTAATCGCGTTACCGTAATGTCTCGCCATGCTGAGCCCCGAGATGGAGGACTACCTGAAGGCGGTCTACGAACTCCAGCGGCAGGGCGAGGGGCCAGTCTCGACGTCGAAGCTCGCGGAGTTGCTGGACGTGACGCCGCCGACCGCGACCAGCATGATGGAGAAGCTCGAAGACAGGGGGCTGGTCGAGCGCGAGAAGTACAAGGGGGTGACCCTCTCGCCGGAGGGCGAGACGGTGGCGCTAGAGGTACTCAGACACCACCGGCTCATCGAGACGTACCTGACCGAACAGCTCGGCTACGACTGGGCGGCGGTCCACGAGGAGGCCGACCGGCTCGAACACCACATCAGCGAGGAGTTCGAGCGCCGCGTCGCGGAGGTGCTGGGCAATCCCGAGGTCGACCCACACGGCGACCCGATTCCGAACGTGGCGCTCGATCCCCTCGAAGAGGGCGTCGAGCGGACGCTCTACGACTGCGCCGAAGGTGACGTCGTCGAGGTCAAGCGCGTCCGCGACCGCGACGCCGAGGAACTCGCGTACCTCGACGACGCGGGCATCACACCGGGGACGACGCTCGAAGTCGTCGAGGTGGCGCCCATCGGAATGGTGACCGTCGACGTCGGCGGCTCGGAGGTGTCACTGCCCGACCGTATCGCGAAGGCCATCTGGGTCGGCGACGGCGAGCGCACGGCCGACGCGTCCTCGACGCCGACCTGACGCGGGCCGACGCGTCCTCGACGCCGACCTGACGCGGACCGGTCGTTCGTCGTCCGTTTTGGCGATCGACCGGGAAGAAATTGTAATTCGGGACTGAAATACTTTTGAAGGGGCGCGTCCTTTCCAGGGTATGAGCGCCGCCAGACAGTGGTGGAAGGAGGCGGTCGTCTACCAGATATATCCTCGAAGCTTCGCCGACAGCGACGGCGACGGACTCGGCGACCTGCGGGGTATCGCCGGGAAGGTCGACTACCTCGACGACCTCGGCGTCGACGCCGTGTGGCTGTGTCCGTTCTACGAGTCCCCACAGGCGGACATGGGCTACGACGTCAGCGACTACCGGGCCGTCGACGACCGGTTCGGGGACGTCGGTGACTTCGAGGACCTGCTGGCGGCGCTGCACGAACGGGACATCAAACTCGTCGTCGACCAGGTGGTCAACCACACCTCCGACGAGCACGAGTGGTTCGAGCAGTCCCGCTCCAGCGTCGACGACCCCAGGCGCGACTGGTACCACTGGCACTCTGGCACCGACGGCGGACCGCCGAACAACTGGGAGTCGTTCATGGGCGGGTCAGCCTGGGAGTACGACGACCGCACCGGCGAGTACTACCTCCACACCTTCCACCGGAAACAGCCCGACCTCAACTGGGCCAACCCCGAGGTCCGGGAGGCGATCTACGAGATGCTCCGCTGGTGGCTCGAGAAGGGCGTCGACGGGTTCCGGATGGACGTCATCAACTACCTCTCGAAGCCAGAGGGCTACCCCGACGGCGACCCCGACGCCGAGCGAACCGGGAAGGAACTGTTCGGCAACGGGCCTCGACTGCGCGAGTACCTGCGGGAACTCGACGCGGAGGTGTTCAGCGACTACGACGTCATGGTCGTCGGCGAGACCTCCGACGTCGACGTCGAGACCGCCCGAGGATACATCGAGGACGGCCTCGACATGACCTTCCAGTTCGAGCACATGGGCGTCGACTGCGGGCCGGGCGGCCGCTGGGACCCCGTGGCGTTCGACCTGCGCGAGTTCAAGGCCGTGATCGACCGCTGGCAGACGGGCATGTATCCCGACGGGTGGAACGCGCCGTACCTCGGCAACCACGACCAGCCGCGGGCGGTCTCCCGGTTCGGCGACGCTGCCGAGCGACACTCGGCGAAGCTCCTCGCCACCTTCCTGCTGACGCTGCGCGGGACGCCGTTCGTCTACCAGGGCGACGAGATCGGGATGGCCAACCCCGACTTCGAGACGCTCTCGGAACTCCGGGACCCGCACACGATCCACGCCGCGGAAGCGCTGATGGAACGGCGAAACTGCTCGTACGACGACGTCCGGCCGCTCGTGAACGCCCGAGGACGAGACAGCGCCCGCACCCCGGTCCAGTGGGACGACTCGCCGAACGCCGGCTTCACCGACGGCGACCCGTGGCTGCCCGTCTGTGACGACTTCGAGACGGTCAACGTCGAGCGCGAACGCGCCGATCCGGACTCCGTCTGGCACTACTATCGGCGACTGCTCTCCCTCCGCCACGAAACCGACGCGCTCGTCGACGGCGCGTTCGACCTGCTGTACCCCGATCACGAACGGCTGTTCGCGTACACGCGCGCGACCGACGACGAGACCGTCCTCGTCGTCCTCAACTGGTCGGACGCTCGCACGACGTTCGACCTCCCGGACGCCCTCCCGGCCGACGGGTGGTCGCTGTACGCGAGCAACTACGACGGACGCGCCGAACTGCCGTCGCTCGATCTCCGGCCGTACGAGGCCCGCGTGTACGGACGGTAGACTGGTCCCAGTCTCGGACGCCCGCTCGATCGCGACCTGTCCACCCGAATGCAGTCGGTCGTCCGCAGCGTTCGCCCGTGTCCGTCGAAACCCGTTTCACCGAGCACGCCGTCGTCCCGATATGCGCGGCCTCGACGACACCGACCGCGAAATCCTCGACCTGCTGCTGGCGGACGCCCGCCGGCCCTACAGCGACATCGCCGATCGAGTCGGCCTGTCGCCGCCGGCCGTCTCCGACCGCG
This sequence comes from Haloarculaceae archaeon, assembly GCA_042217765.1. Lineage (GTDB taxonomy): Archaea > Halobacteriota > Halobacteria > Halobacteriales > Haloarculaceae > JARUKX01. The sequence goes on from JBDGSB010000103.1 coordinate 4,587, forward strand.
TCGACCGCCTCCGGGAGATGGGGCTGGTCCGCCGGTTCACCGTCGACCTCGACCGCTCGAAGCTCCGGGGAGGCGTGCCGGTCCTCGTCGAGTTGGCGCTCCGGCCGGGCGAGAGGGCGGCCACGCGGGAGGCGCTGGGAAACGCCGACCGCGTCGAACACGTCTTCGCGACCGTCGACGACCGACTCGTGTTCACCGCGACGGTTCCCGACGGCGACGTGAGCACAGTGCTGTCGACGACACTCGACGCCGACGTGATCGAGTCCTACAACGTCCGCCTGCTGGCCGACCAGGCGTGGGATCCCGGCGTCGGCGCGGCCGAACTCGCCCCCGAGTGCGACGAGTGTGGCAACACCGTCACTAGCGAGGGCGAGACGGCGACCCTGGACGGCGACCGCTACGAGTTCTGTTGCTCGTCCTGCAAATCGCGGTTCGTCGACCGATACGAGGAACTCCGCGAGGGCGCGTGATCGGTCCGGTCACTGCTGGCCAAGCCGGTTACTGCTGGCCGGGCCGAATCTCCTCGTACGGCTGGACGACGACGAACCCGTCGCTGCCGGTGAACTCGAGCTGGTAGGTCTCGCCGGAGGACTGGCCGATCACGTTCGAGAGGCTCTGGTCGACGTGGCTGCCGGGCGAGATCGACCCACTCCAGGCGACCGTCGCGTCGGGGTCGGTCCGGACGGGCGGTGTCAGCACTAACGGATCGCCGTGGGTCGTGATGGCGACGTTGCCCGGCCCTTCGAGGAAGACGTTGGTCAGGCCGCCGGAGGAGATGCCCGAGAGGCTGTCTATCGCGCCGATCTCGTAGTTCACCCGCGATTCGAACGCCAGGATGTCGTCGCCGTTGACCGACAGTTTCTCGCCGGCGTCGAGCGCGAGTATCTGTATCTTCTTCTCCTGGTCTGCGACGTAGAGGTGACCGGTTCCGCTGGCCTCCATCACGGGCGTTCCCTCGTTTGTCACCGCCTCCTTGACGAGCCCGGAGATGCCGCCCTCGGCGGAGGACTTGCCGGTGAACTCGATGTCGCCCTCGTAGGCGACCATCGACCCGGCCTTGACCATCGCCGACCCGTCAAGGTGGATGTCCAGGAGCTTGCCGTTCTCTAGCTGGAAGGTGTCGCCACCTTCGTCCGGTGCGTTCTCGCGCGTGAATTCGTCGACGTCCATGTGTACATCGCACGCGACCGCGACGCGTGTCGGTTGTCGGTTCTGCGGATCGAAATAAAAACCCTCGGAAGGCACACGTTCGCGCTCGACGCTTCCGGCGTCCGGGTATTCTCAGGACGTGAAAACGCGCTCGACCCCTCTTATTGGGGCCGTTTTTAGTGACGAGTGAGACTCGGACGGGATCCGGCGCCGTCGGACCGCGCCGTCGCGCGTATCGTCCTGGTGGACAGTCCGCGGGACGATCGCGGGCGAGGTCCGCACTCGTCCTCCGGGGATCAGGAACCAACCATGCTCGATCCAGTACTCGCGAGTCGACTCCAGTTCGCGCTCACGACCGTCGTCCACATCGTGTTCCCGGTCGTGAGCATGGGACTGGCACCGTTTCTGGTGTACTTCACGTACGAGGAGGTCCGAACGGGCGAACCGATGTACGAGCGACTGCGGCGGTTCTGGCTCCGTATCTTCGGCGTCAGTTTCGCCGTGGGGACCGTGACCGGCATCGTCCTGGAGTTCGAGTTCGGGACGAACTTCGCGGCGTTTTCCGCAGCGGTGGGGGAACTGTTCGGCGGACCGCTGGCCGTCGAGGGTATGATGGCGTTCTTCCTCGAAGCCACGTTCTTCGGTATCCTGCTGTTCGGTCGCGAGCGGGTGAGCGACCGCCTGTACCTGTTGTCGTCGGTGCTGGTCGGACTGGGGACGTGGCTGTCGGCCGTCTGGATTCTGGTCGCCAACTCATGGATGCAGACGCCCCAGGGCTTCGAGATGGTCACGAAGAACGGGACGCCGACGGTGCTTTTGACCGACCCCATTGCCGCGTACGCGAACCCGCGATTCCCGTGGATGTTCGTCCACATGCAGAACGCCGCCGTCCTCTCGGTGGCCCTGCTGATGGCGGGTATCGCCGCGTACCACGTCCGGTACCGACCGGAATCGAATCCGGACTTCTGGCGGACCACGCTGAAGGTGGCGGTGCTCGCCATGCTCGTCACCGCGCCGCTGCAGGTCGTCCACGGCGACGCCTACGCGCGACACGTCGTCGATACCCAGCCCCAGAAGTTCGCCGCGATGGAGGCCGTCTGGCAGACCGACAGCTACGTCCCCGAGTACATCGTCGCCTTCCCGACGAGCGTCGAGCACCTCTTCAACCCGCGCGCGAAGGACATCTTCGGCATCGGCATCCCCGGCGGCGCGTCGTGGCTCGCCAGCGCGGGCAACCCCGACGCCGTCATCACGGGATTGGCGGAGTTCGAGGGACCTCAACCGCCCGTCGCGATCGTCTTCTGGGCGTTCCGCGCGATGGTCGCGATGGGGTTCTGGTTCGTTCTGCTGGCCCTCTGGGCGGGTTATCGGTGGTACGCCGGCGAACTGTTCGAGGACCGACTTCTCCACAAGGCGCTGCTGGCGTCGTCGGTGCTCGGCTTCGTCGCCGTCGAGTTCGGGTGGGTCGTCACCGAGGTCGGCCGCCAGCCGTGGGTCATTCAGGGCGTGATGAAGACCGGCGCGGGCGTCACGCCCGGGCTGACCGGCACGGAAGCGACGGCCACGCTTGCCGCCTTCGTCGTGGCTTACGCCGCCCTGCTCGGCCTGTACGTCTACGTCGTCCGGCGCATCGTCCGGCGCGGACCGCCCGAGGCGACGGGTCCGACGACCACCGAGGAGCGATCCACCGCCGACGGAACCGACGACGACGGAACCGCTGACGAGCCGACTGGGGTGGCCGGCGATGACTGAGTTCCTCCTCTCGCTCGCCGCCGGACCGTCCCTCTCGCTCGCCACGCGGCCGCTGTTTGGTCTGCCGCTGGCTGACCTGTGGTTCGTCGTCGTCATGGCCTTACTCGGTGCCTTCCTGTTTCTCGACGGCTTCGACTTCGGCATCGGGGCGCTGTTCGCGACCCGGTCGGACGAGCACGACCGCGAGACGTTGCTGGCGGCCATCGGTCCGTTCTGGGACGGCAACGAGGTGTGGCTGGTCGTCTTCGGCGGGAGCCTCTTCGCCGTCTTCCCGCGGGCGTACGCGAGCCTGTTCGGACGGTACTACCTGCTGATGTTCGCCATCCTCGCCGCTCTCGTCGTCAGGGGTCTCGCCCCCGAGATGTACGAACAGCGCGACGACGACGCCTGGACGGCCGCCTGGGGCGTGGCTTTCGTCGCCGGGAGCGTCGGCGCGCCGTTCTTTCTGGGCGTCTTCGCCGGGAACTGGGTCGTCGGCGCGCCGGGCCTGGTCTCCGTGGCCGGCCTGCTGTTCGGCGTCGCGCTCGTTGCCCTCTCGATCGTCGAAGGGGCGGCGTTTCTCGGCCTGAAGACCCGCGGCGCGCTCCGCGAGGAACTGACGCGCTACGGGACGCGGGCCGCCGTCGCGTACCTCGTGCTCGCCGTCGTGGCCGTCGGCTATCTCGCGACCCGCTCGGCCGACCTGCGCGGTGGCGTCCGCTCCGTTCCGGGGCTCCTCGCGGTGGCGCTGACGGCCGCGGCGACCGTCGGCTACGTGCTCGCGACGCGCCGGAAGCGGTATCACGTCGCCTTCGTCGCCGCAGCCGGCGCGGCGTTCGCTCTCGTCGCCCTGGTCGGGACGCTTCTGTATCCCTACGTCGACCCGGCGACCGGACTGACCGTCCGGGCGGCCGCCGTTGCACCGCTCTCGCTGAACCTCGTCAGCGTGGCCGCGGCGCTGCTCGTCCCGCTCGTGCTGGTGTACTTCGGCGTGCTCTACTCGGTGTTCGCCGGCCAGATCGAGGCCGGCGAGGGGTACTGAACTGTCGGCCGGGACTCTGTCAGGCGGTCAGTCGCTCGCGCCAGCGGTCGGGAATCGGCCGTGACTCTCCGGTGTCGAGGTCGACGGCCACCTGGACCGTCTCGGCGGTGGCGATCACCTGCTCGTCGACCCGCAGTTCGTAGTCCAGCGTGAAACTCGACTCGCCGATGTCCGTCACCTCGACGGTGACTGTGATATCGGCCAGTTCGCGTATCGGGTGACGGTAGTCGACGTCGAGTGCCGCGACGACGAACGGAAACTCATCGAGCGCGTCGACGCCCACGACGTCGCGGGCGAAGGCGACGCGGGCCTCTTCGAGGACGGTCACGTACGCGGCGTTGTTGACCACGCCCGCCGCGTCGACGTCGGAAAAGCGGATCGGAACGGTACATTCGAACACGTCCATGTCGACTCGAACGACGGCGTGCCAGAAAAGCGACGCGACCGGCCCGCTGTCCTACGTTGCAATCCTCGTGTGTCGGCACGGGGAAGACGTCAAATGTTGACGACCCGTCTATCCGCACGCATGTACCGGCACATTCTGATCCCGACCGACGGAAGCGACAGGGCACGGAAGGCGATCAATGAGGCGGTGTCACTGGCGGACCTCACGGGCGCGACCGTCCACGGGCTCTACGTCGTCGACACCCGCGATTACAACACGCTTCCCGAATCGAAGTGGCTCTCGCTGCAAGACGAGTTCGAGGCCGAGGGCGAGGCGGCCACTGAGGTCGTCCGATCCGAGGCCGACGCCGCGGGCGTCGACGTCGAGACGAGCATCGTCCGGGGCGTGCCCCACGAGGCGATCCTCGACTACGTCACGGACAACGACGTCGACCTGATCGTCATGGGTACCCACGGCCGCACCGGATTCGACCGCTTTCTCCTCGGGAGCGTCACCGAGAAGGTCGTCCGGCGCGCTCCCGTCCCCGTCCACATCGTCCGCATCGGCGACGAGGAGTGACGGGCCGGTCTCGTTCCGCACCGACGCGGTGTCCACGCGATCACCACGTCACGCGACGACCTGAGCGACCCCCCAGGCCAACCCTAGTGCGACGCCCGCGCCGGCGAGGTTGCCCACGGCGTTGGCGACGGCCCGGACCCGTTCGCCCGTCTCCCACAGCCGCACGGTCTCGAAGGAGAACGACGAGAACGTCGTGAACGAACCGCACGCGCCGGTTCCGAGCAGGAGCGCCCACGTGGAGTCGGGGAGGAGGAACGTGACCACTCCGAGCGCGAAACTGCCGACGACGTTGACGGTGAACGTCCCCGCCGGAAACTCCTCGACGTCGACGCGCTGGCTCACGAACGTCCGCAACAGGGCACCCAGCGCGCCGCCGGTGCCGACGACGTGTGCGGGATCGAAGGTCACCACTACGACCACCTCCGGTCGACCTGGCGAGCCAGCGCCCGGCCGACGAGGACGCCGGTGAAGCCCAGCGCGTAGTTCGCCAGGACGTTCCCGACCAGCAACGCGGGCGCGGCCTGGGCCGATTGCAGGGCGAACGTGCTGTAGGTGGTGAACGACGACAGAAAGCCCGTCGAGACGACCGCCCGGGTCTCGGCGGCGAGCACCCCGGAGTAGAGCGTCTCGTACAGGACGAACCCGAGCGCGAGGCTTCCGAGAGCGTTCACGACCAGCGTACCGGCCAGTCCGGCGAACAGAAAGCCGGCGAAGTACCGGAGGTTCGCCCCGGCGAACCCGCCGATGGCTATCAGGGCGATCGATTCGGCGCGGACGAGCGGATGCGTGTCGTCAGTTGACGTCGACATGGTTGCTACCGGTGAGAAGGAGTCATCAGCCGACGAACTCGGCGGTTGGGTCGGGCAGACTCCATTGCCCATCTACGTTCACGCAGCGGGCCATCCGTTATACGTCTGCTGAAATCGTCCGGCGGACGAATCCTCGATTCGCTCACTCGAAGGTGAACAGTCGCACTCCACAGTGCGGACAGACCAGCGTCTCCGCGGGCACCTCGCGGTCGCCGTTGTAGCCGCCACAGCAGTCGACCTCCGTCCCCTCCTGGAGTGTCGTTCCGCAGTCGGGACAGGACTCCAGGAACGTGCGGAGCGTGCTGGCGGCCGTCCGTCTGACTGTCGGGTCGTCGACGTGTGCTTCGAGCGCGCGAACCGCACCGACCTCGGCGATGGCGACCGGGCGCGTGAGCCACGTCTCGGCCACGACGCCGACGCCCTCGCCGCCGAGTGCGACCCACTCCTGGCCGTCCTCCGCGACGACTCGCACGTCCCCGGCGTCGGCCACAGCGTCCACCACGTCGGCGAGCGCTACGGTGGGTCGGTCCGCCAGCCGCGACATCTCGTCGTGCCAGGCCGTCTCGAAGTCGGCCGCCGGGATCACCTGTTCGCCGACGACGTCGAGGACGCCAGCCTCGACGAGCGTTTCGAGCAGTGCCTCCCCGTCGGGGCCGTCGGCGGCGTCGCCCAGCGAGTCCGCGCGCTCGGGCACTGCCGTCCCCTCGTGAAAGAGCGCCTCGCCGCCGGGGAGCGCGCCGACCAGTCGCGGCGCGAACGAGGGGGTGTACGGGACCAGGTAGCCCCGGAGCCAGACGACGGCCACCCCGACGGCCCCGACGGGCAGGGCGACGGCGGCGGTCGTGGCCGCCCAGAGGACGGCGACCAGGAGACACAGCACGCCGAGGTTGACGATCGTACACGGCCAGCACCGGCGTTCACCCGTGTATTCGGGTCTGCGCACGGACGAAAGCAGCGACGGCTCGCTCATCGTCGCGTCGTACCGACCACCGGCGTATCAAGGTTGCGTCTCCGGTGGCGTTTTATCTCGCCATCGAGTAAACGATTTTATGGCTCCGGACATGGAGTACACGACGCTGGGCGACACCGGCCTGGAAATCTCGCGGTTCTGTCTCGGCACGATGAACTTCGGCACGGGCGAACCGTGGATGCTCCACGACGAGGAGGCCAGCCTCGACATCGTCGACCGCGCTCTAGAGATGGGCATCAACTTCGTCGACACCGCGAACGTCTACTCCCGCGGCGAGAGCGAGGAAATCGTGGGTCGGGCTCTCGAGGGACGGGACCGCTCGGAACTGGTCGTCGCTACGAAGGTCTACCACCGGATGCGCGACGGCCCCAACGGGAGCGGGCTCTCGCGCAAGCACGTCCTCGATCAGGCGCACGCCTCCCTGCAGCGGCTGGGAACCGACTACATCGACCTCTATCAGATCCACCGCTGGGACGACGACACGCCCATCGCGGAGACGCTGTCCGCGCTCGATCACCTCGTCGATGAGGGACTGGTCCGGTACGTCGGCGCGAGCACGATGCCCGCCTGGAAGTTCACGAAGGCGCTGTACGAGGCCGACCTCGACAACTACGAGCGATTCGTCTCCATGCAACCGGAGTACAACGCCGTCGACCGCCACGAGGAGGCGAACGTCCTGCCGGTCTGTACGTCCGAGGGAATCGGCGTGCTTCCGTGGTCGCCGCTGGCGGGCGGCTTCCTGACCGGCAAGTACGAACGCGACGCCGACCCGGCGGCGGGCACCCGCGCGGAGACCGACGACTACACCAGCCAGCGGTTCACGGCGGACAACTGGGCCGTGCTCGACGAGATTCGATCCGTCGCCGCCGAGCGGGACGCCTCTCCCGCCCAGGTGAGCCTCGCCTGGCTGTTGCACAAAGACGTCGTCGACGCCCCCATCATCGGGCCGAAGCGGCTCGACCACCTCGAAGAGAACGTCGGGGCACTGGACGTCTCGCTGACCGACGACGAAATCGCCCGCATCGAGGCACCGAAAACGCCGCGGTGGCCCGCTCCGTCGACGGACGAGTGACGTCCACCCGTCGACGAACGAGTGGCATTTTCCTGGCGACGCGAACCGGGGCAGTACCGTCCACGTGAACCGGGGCAGTACCGTCCACGTGCGAAGGTTTAACACGTCCGGTGACCCAGTCCGGGTGATGGATACCGACGTCCTCGTCACGACGCTCGAAGAGGCCGGTCTGTCGCCGTACCAGGCCAAAGCGTACGTCGCGATCCTGGAGTTGGGCGTCGCGTCCGCGAGCGAGGTCGCCGAGGCGAGCGACGTTCCACAACCACGAGTCTACGACGTCCTCTCGTCGCTGAACGACCGCGGGTACGTCGAGACCTACGAGGCGGACTCGATTCGTGCCCGGGCACACAGCCCCGCCGACGTCCTCGAAGACCTCCAGGAGCGGGCCGAGCGATTCGAACGGGCCGCCGACGAGGTCGAAGACCGGTGGTCCCAGCCCGAACTCGAACACGAGCGAGCGAGCATCGTCCAGCGGTTTCAGACCGTCATCGATCGGGCGGCCACCTTCATCGACAGCGCCCAGTACCAGATTCGACTCTCGGTCACGCCCAGCGACTTCGACCGCCTTCGGCCGAAACTCCAGGCCGCCCACGACCGGGGGGCGACCGTTCGGCTGAGTTTCCACACCGGAGAGGACGAACAACCGCCCGACCCCGAGCGATGCGAGGGCGTCTGTCTCGAAGCGCGCCACCGGGACTTTCCCGCCCCGTTCGTAGCCGTCGTCGACCGCACCAAAACCTGTTTCTCTCACCACCGGGACTCCGTCGAAGAGTACGGCGTCCTCGTCAACGACCGCATCCACACCTACGTGTTCCACTGGTACTTCCTGACGTGTCTCTGGGAGGGGTGGCCGCGCATCTACTCCGCCCAGCGCGACGAGTTCCCCATCGAGTACGTCGACATCCGGCAGTTCGTCCGGGACGTCGACCCGCTTCTCGACGACGGCGTGGAGATCGAACTCCGGGTCGAGGGCCAGGATCAGGAGACGCGGACCTCGGTTGACCTGACGGGAACGGTCGTCGACACCATTCGCGGACCGCCGTCGACCGAGGGGGCCGGCGGTCGCCTCTCCGGCCAGGTGTCGGTCGTGCTCGACGTCGGGGACGAACGGGTGACCGTCGGGGGCTGGGGCGCGATGGTCGAAGACTACGAGGCGACCCGGCTCACGGTTCAGGACGTTGACGCACCAGAAAACACCGAACTCCGAGGACTGACGCCAGAGCGGTGACTCGCCCGGGGATGGCGACGCCAGAGCGGTGACTCGCGTACGGCGATCTCGTCGACGCCACTCGTTCGACCACCGACGTCAGTCGTTCGACCGTCGATAGCCACTCGGTGTCCGTTTGCGTACCGGTTCGGTGCGCTCTCGTCGTCCGAAGATGTCCGTCATCTCGTCCTCTCGATCCGCCACGACTCTATTTCGGAGGAGAATGAGAAAATTTTTGTTCGTGTTATCCGATCGGGCTTCCGTACGGCGGTACACCTGGCAAAAACTTTTACAACAGGTGTTGTAAAATCGTTAGCTATTTTATAACAGGGAGCACAGTTGACGCCGGATATGGCACCAGATGATCGTTCTGGGCGGAAGGCGAGCGGTGTTTCGCGGCGTCGGTTCGTGAAAGCAGCAGGTGCGTCGGGGGCCGCGCTCACGGTCGCCGGCTGTTCCGGCAACGGTGGCGGTGGCGGCGGGACGACGACCACCACCGCCAGCAGTGGGAGTGGCGGAACGACGATCCAGTTCGCCTCGGACAGTAATTTCAAGGGCAAACAGTCCAAGATCAACAAGATTCTCCACGACAACGGCGTCTCGGAGGACGTACACCTCGAAATCCTCGGCGGGTCGTTCGTCAGCGGCGACCGCCAGACCAAATACAAGAACGTCCTGAACGCCGGCCAGAAGAAGCCGACGCTGCTGATGATGGACAACGGGTGGACGATTCCGTTCATCGTCAGGGGCCAGGTCGCGAACCTCAACGAGGCGTTGCCGAGTTCGGTCATCGACACGGTCGAGAACGACTACCTGGATACGATGGTCGCGACGGCGACGGGACAGGACGGCAACCTCTATGGCGTCCCGCTGTTCGCGGACTTCCCGACGATTCAGTACCGCAAGGACCTCGTCTCGGAGGCGGGATACTCCGAGTCCGACTTCAAGAAGTGGGCCACGGAGTCGATGACCTGGAAGCAGTTCTCCAACGTCGTCGCGGACGCGAAGGAGGCTCATTCGGACATGCAGGGGTTCAACTTCCAGGGGGCGGCCTACATCGGACTGGCGTGCTGTGACTTCGTCGAGTTCATGTCCTCGTGGGGTGGCGCGTATTTCGGGAGCTTCGACAACCAGTTCGGTCCGGTCGGCGACCGGCCGGTCACCGTCGACGGACAGCCGGTCGTCGACTCCATCAACATGATTCGCCACTTCATCTACGGCGAGAATCCCGGCGGGAAGTTCGGCGATTACGCCGGCAACATCTCACCGGAGGCGGTCGTCCAGTACAAAGAGGAGTCCTCGCGCAAGCCGTTCACCAACGGCAACGTACTCTTCCATCGCAACTGGCCGTACTCGATCAACATCAACGGCGCGGAGGACAAGTTCGGCACGGACCTCGGCGTCATGCCGATTCCGTACGGCGTCACCGCGGAGAAGTCGACGTACGGCCCCGAGATCGGCGGCATTCCGGCGGCGCTGGGCGGCTGGCACGTCACGCTGAACCCCAACGCCCCCCAGGAGAAAAAGGACGCCGCGGTGCAGGTGTTCGAGGCGCTCACGAAGCGGGACACGCAACTGCGGATGTTCGAGACCGGCGGCTGGATCCCGCCGGTTCCGGCCGCCCTCGATTCGAGCAAGGCCAAGAACCTCGATCTGATCGGCCGCTACGTCGACAGCCTGCGCGTCGCCGGACAGAACGCCGTTCCCCGGCCTGTCACCCGCGTCTGGCCCCAGGAGTCCCAGCAGGTGTCGAAGGAAGTCAACGCCGCCTACAAGCAGGAGAAATCGGCCTCGAAGGCGGTATCGGACCTCAAGAGCACGCTGAAACAGATCGAAAACAGCGTGTGAGTTAACACGCTGGGGCGCGACCCCTTCGAGTGTACGATACCCAAACCATACGGTAACATACCACAAAATGGCTACAGAAACGCAACGAAGCGAGGAGGTCGGGTCCACGAGCGGACCGCTGACGGCCGTCACGCGCTGGATGGAGAACCTCTCGGAGACCCAGTTCGCGTACCTGCTGCTCATCCCGCCGCTGATACTGTTGACGGTCATCGCGCTGTATCCGTTGTTGAGCACGTTCCGGATGTCGCTGTTCGCCGACAACCTCGCGGGAGGACTCGGCGAGTTCGTCGGCCTGAACAACTACGTCGCCGTCCTGACGGGGCAACGGGATCCGCTGATGCCGTCGCCGTTTTTACCCCAGTCGCTGACCGTCGACGGACTGTTCAACAGCGCGCTGGCGGTCACGCTCATCTTCACGCTCGTGAGCGTGTTCTTCGAGACGATCATCGGATTCGGACAGGCCCTGGTGTTGAACCAGGACTTCCGTGGCCGCCGCTGGGTGCGCGTGGCGATCATCATCCCGTGGGCGGTGCCGATCGTCATCCAGGGGATGATCTTCTACCTGATGTTCCAGCCCGGAATCGGCCTGTTCATCGGGAGGGAGGGCAATCCGACCGTCCTCCAGCAGATCGGACTGTTCGGACAGACGCCACTCGCCAGCGCCGTCGACGCGACGCTCATCGCCATCGTCGCCGACATCTGGAAGACGACGGCGTTCATGGCGTTGCTCATCCTCGCCGGACTCCAGAGCATCGATCGGACGCTGTACGACGTCGCCCGCGTCGCCGGCGCGTCGAAGTGGCAGACGTTCAAGCGCATCACCTTCCCGCTCGTGTTGCCGACGGTGCTGGTCGCGATGCTGTTTCGCACCATCCAGGCGATGCGCGTCTACGGCATCATCGAGACCGTCTCTAGCTGTACGACGGTTCCGTCTCTTTCGTGTCTGGTGATCACGACGTTCAACAACACGCTCAACGCGACGTCGGCGACGGTGGCGTTCATCACGGCCGGCATCATCGCCATCGTCGTGTCGGTGTACATCGTCCAGTACGGCCGCGAGGAGATGGGATAACATGGCGAACGAACAGAACACTGGCGAACTCGAACGTGGGCCGTTCGAGCGATGGGTAGCAAAGAGTATCAAAGACCCCGAGCGGGCCTACCGCGCGATGTTCTACGTCGTGACCGTGTTCTTCCTGATCACGACGCTGTTCCCGTTCTACTGGCTGCTGGTACTCGGGGTGACCCCGGAGTCGGCGCTGTACCAGGTCGGCCTCCTGCCGGCCGGGTTCGAGCCGGGCGTCTTCATCGACGTCTTCCAGCAGATCGACTTCGCGCGGTACATGTTCAACAGCATCTTCCTGGCGACGGTGACGACGGTCATCGTGCTCGTGCTGGCGAGCCTCGCGGGCTACGTCTTCGGGCGGCTAGAGTTCCCGGGCAAGAGTTTGCTGATGCTCGCCATCCTGGCCATCTCGTATTTCCCGCCGGCGGCCTTCTTCCTGCCGCTGTGGCGGCTGTTCAACGGCCAGGTCGTGCCAGGACTCCAGTTGTACAACACGCCGGGCGCGATGATCATGCCGTTCAGCGCACTGTTCATGCCGCTGTCCATCTTCATCCTGACGACGTTCTACGGACAGATACCCGATGGGCTCGAGGACGCCGCCAGGGTCGAGGGCACGACGCGGCTCGGGGCGCTGTTCCGGGTCATCGTGCCGCTGTCGGCCCCCGGCGTCGCGACGGCCGGCGTGCTGACGTTCATCTCCGTCTACAACGAATTTTTCTTCTCGTTCCTGATGAACAACGGCCAGCCGTCGAACTGGGCTCCCATCGTCGGAGGCATCCTGCAGCTCCAGCGGGCGGGCCAGTTCCAGTCGACCTACAGCGTCATGGCCGCGGGCAGCATCGTCGCGGTGTTGCCCGTCGCCATCCTCGTCGTCGTCGCACAGGAGAAAATCGTCAGCGGAATGACTGCAGGGGCACTCAAGGAGTAAATCCATGGCACGAGTTAGAATGGAACACGTCACGAAGGAGTACGGAGACGTCACCGCGGTCGACGACATGAACTTCGACATTCGAGACGGCGAGTTCGTGACGCTCGTCGGCCCGTCGGGGTGTGGCAAGTCGACGACGATGGAGCAGATCGCCGGCCTGACCAAACCTACCGCGGGCGAGATTTACATCGGCGACCGCGACGTGACCGACCTGCCACCGAAGGACAGGGGCATCGCGATGGTCTTTCAGAACATCGCGCTGTTTCCCCACATGGACGTCTACGACAACATCAGTTTCGGGCTGCGGTTGCGCGACTACACCACAGACGAGATCGACCGCCGCGTCGACGACGCCGCCGAAATCGTCGAACTCGAGGGGATGCTCGATCGAATGCCCGACGAGATGTCCGGCGGCCAGCGCCAGCGGGTCGCCATCGCTCGCGCCATCGTCCGGGAACCCGACGTGTTCTTGATGGACGAGCCGCTGGCCAACCTCGACGCGAAGCTCCGCGTTCACATGCGGACCCAACTCCAGCGACTCCACAAGGAACTAGATACGACCATCATCTACGTCACGCACAACCAGGCCGAGGCGATGACGATGTCCGACCGCATCGCCGTCATCGACACCGGTGAACTCCAGCAGATCGCCCCGCCGCTCGTGTGTTACAACGAACCGGCGAACCTCTTCGTCGCCACGTTCATCGGCTCGCCGTCGATGAACACCGTCGCGGGAACGGTCACCGAGACCGGCTTCGACTCGCACCACGGCGACGTCGAGGTCGCGTTCGATCCGGCAGACGTCGGCGTCGCTCCCGGCGACGACGTCACGCTCGGCGTCCGCCCGGAGGACGTCTACCCGGCCGAGGAGCGCGAGGAAATCGCCAACCCCACCGAGTCGATCGACGCGACCTCGGACGTGCTCGAGCCGATGGGCGACGAGATATTCGTCTACCTCGTGACCGAAGAGGTCGAGGACACCGCCAGCATGGAGGAGGGTGCCGACAAGGGCGAACTCCTGATGAGCGTCGCCCCCGACAGCGACATCGAGGAAGACCAGGCTCTGGAGGTCGTCCTCGACCGATCGAACGTTCACCTGTTCGACGCGGCGTCGGGCGACGCTATCGTCCACGGCGTCGTCGACGTCGGGGCGGCCGGATCTGCCGGACAGGCCTCCGCGGAGGGCGACGACTGATGGCCGACCCGGGACTGCTGTGGTATTTCGGTGCCGGCACGCTGCTGTTTTTCTTCTGGGCGTACGGTATCGTGTCGTTCGTCCTCGATCTGAAGAACAAGATCGTCCCGGGCCTCCGGCAGTATCGCCGCGGTCGCCGCGAGCGCAAAGCGGAGAAACGAGACGAGCGGGAACGCCAGGAACGCGAGGAACAACTCTACTGACCGAGACGACCCGAACCCTCGATCGATCCGACCTTCGACGATGACTGCCAGAGACGTACTCGTCGCCGGCGAAACGCTCGTCGACTTCATCCCGGACCGACCGGGTCCGCTCGACGAGGTGGAGACGTTCACGCGCCGCGCGGGTGGCGCGCCCGCGAACGTCGCCGTCGGACTGGCCCGCCTCGAACGCACGCCCTGGTTCTGCACGACGCTGGCGACGGACCCGTTCGGTCGGTTCCTCGCGGCCGTCCTCGCAGACGAGGGACTGCCCGACCGGTTCGTGACGACGACCGCGGACGCCAGGACGACGCTCGCGTTCGTCAGTCACGACGCCGACGCCGACCGTGGGTTCACCTTCTACCGCGAGAACGGAGCCGACACGTATCTCGACACCGCGGTCGTCCCCGACGAGACGCTGGCAGCGGCGGCGTACGTCGTCGTCGGCGGCGTGACGCTGACCGTCGAACCGGCGCGAACGGCAACGCTGTCCCTCCTCGAACGGGCACGCGAGCACGGGTGTACGGTCGTGTTCGACCCGAACGACAGGCCGGAACTGTGGGCCGCGGACGTCGACCGTGTGGCGACGCTGAAGCGCGCGCTCTCGCTGTCGGACGTCGTCAAGGCGACGGACGCGGACGTCGGTGACCTCCCGTTCGTCGGCGCGGACGTACCGCGGTCGCTGCTGGCGGTCGGTCCGCACACGGTCTTTCGGACGCGTGGCCCGGCGGGCGCGACGGTCCGAACGAGCGAGCGGTCGCCGTGGGGACGTGCCGAGTGGTTTCACGACGGTTACGACGTCGACCCAGTCGACACGACCGGCGCTGGCGACGCGTTCACCGCCGGCGTCGTCGCGGCGCTTGTGGACGGGTCGGGTCCGACGGAAACGCTCGCGTTCGCGAACGCAGTCGCCGCGGCCGCCGTAACCGGCGACGGTGCGATGACCGCGCTGCCCGACCGGGAGCGGGTGGCCCGGCTACTGCCATCGGAGGAGTGACATCACAATCCACACGCGCGGTGTCGGGTGGGACGCGGAGACCGGACGAAAGCCGTCGCGTCGACCCGACCGGACGGTGAGTCGACAACGTCACGACGGAGTCAGCGGGGACCCGGAGACGACCGGCCGACGGCGTCCGTCGCTACGGAGCCCCCCGACATAAAAGTTCAATACTCTTACAACTCAGGAGTCCATTATAAAAAGAACATTCTATGACACACAGAAAATTCCGTCGAGTGTGGAATCCGTCACTTCTGCGATGTCGATACCCGACGGCGAGCGTGTGAATTATATCGTGACCGGACGACGGGGGACGTATGACGAACGGCCGACCACACGTCCAGTACGTCCTCGATTCGGGCGTCCGTTCGGAGACGTTGTTGGCAGTGGTCGAGACGTCCGACGCGACGAGGGCGGTCGTCGACGCCGTCGACGCCAGCGAGTCGGCCGTCTACGACGCCCTCGGGTCGCTCGAACGCCGCGGACTGGTCGTCTCGCACGACGACGGCTGGCAGTTGACCGGCCGAGGGCAGGTCGTCGTCGACCTGTTGTGCCGACGCAATCGGGCCGAACGACTCTTCGAGGACACCGACTACTGGCGAACGCACGACGCGTCGGCGTTGCCGCGGCAGTTCCGGAAACGGATACCCGAACTCGTGGACGCGGACACCATCGAGGCGACGGAGACGAGCCCCCATCGCGTCGTCGAGCGCGTGGCCGATCGCATCCGCGAGTCCGAGTCGGTCAGTATCGTCTCGCCGATCTACGTCCGGGAGTACGACGACAGCATGCCCGACCACGAGAACGCGCGACTCGTCGTCGACCGCACCCTCGCCGAGGAGGCCATCGAGCGAGCCGAGTCCCTGGCGGACGTCCGGACCTTCTCCGAGACGACCGTGCGTGTCCTGGACGTCGACTTCGCGCTCGCGGTCTGTGAGGACTGTCTGTTGCTGTCGCTGCCGACGCTCGATGGCAAGTACGACTCCCGGTCGGAGATACTCGCCGAGAGCGAACGCGCGCGTCGCTGGGGCCGGCAGTTGTTCGACCGCTGCTGGGAGCGAGCGCAGACCCAGGAGGAATTTCTCGCCGAGGTGGTTTGATACCGGTGGTGTTCGTTCTCTGATGTGACTCGACGCTCTGATTTTGGCAAACCTAAAAATTCAAGGTCGTCGGGGAGCGACTGTCAGCCGATGCGTCGAGTCGAAGGGCAAACCCAGTCGGGCGACCCAACGCGGACGACGACTGACGGACACGCGGCCGGACGCTACACCTTCGCGGACGTGAGCGTCGTGATGGGGACGTACAACGAAGCGGAGGCCATCGCCACGGTCCTCGACGACGTGGACCGCGTCACGGACGGCGAGGCCGAAGTCGTCTGCGTCGACAGTTCTAGCGACCGGACGCCCGATATCGCACGCGAGCACGGCGCGACCGTCGTCGAACAGGAGCCACAGGGATACGGCGTCGCGGTTCGGACGGCCCTCCTGACGCCGGACCGGCCGGTCGTGGTGACGACCGACTGCGACGACACCTACCCGATGGAGCGACTCCCCGACTTCC
The DNA here is from genome assembly GCA_042217765.1 of Haloarculaceae archaeon. GTDB lineage: Archaea > Halobacteriota > Halobacteria > Halobacteriales > Haloarculaceae > JARUKX01. Next base: position 21,325 of record JBDGSB010000103.1, read on the forward strand.
TGGCGCGCATCAACGAGGGCTACGACGTGGTCGGCGGCGACCGCCTCTCCCGGGGGGCCGACTCGATGCCGTGGCTGAACCGCCAGGGCAACCGCGCGTTCGCACTGCTGGCCAGCGCGCTGCTGGGTACTCGCGTCACCGACACCACTACCGGGATGCGAGCCTACCGCCGCGAGGTGGTCGAGGAAATCACCTGGACGGAGAACACCGGCCTGTCGGCTGAACTCCTGCTTCGTCCGCTCGGACGGGGTTACGACGTCTGTGAGGTACCCATCTCCTACGACGACCGCCTCGGCGAGACCAAACTCGATCCCCTCTCCGGCGGTGCGGCCATCGCTAAGTCCATCCTGAAGGTCTGTCTGCAGGAGCGATTGCGCTAATACGACCCTCCCGCGACTCGACGATTTTCCCGACCTCGAACTCCCTCCTGACCGATCGAACTCGCCCACACATATGATAAAGATATATTCTGTAATTTATATACTTCTGTCCGATCGCTTCGATTCCCGTCAGGGGTCCGTTCGATAGACGACCTTGTTGTGCGTGTAGAACTCGTAGCCTCGACGACCGAGTTCCTTTTTCGTCTCCGAGGAGGACGCCTTCATCCCGCCGAACGGCATCTGTATCTGCGAGCCCGTCGTCGTCCCGTTCACTTTGATGACGCCGGCCTCGACTCGCTTCGTGAACGCACGCGCGGCCGTCATGTCGGACGTGAAGATGCTCGCCGAAAGCCCGTAGGAAACGTCGTTGGCGACGCGAACGGCCTCCTCGAAGTCCGCGACTTCGATGACCGAGAGTACCGGTCCGAAGACCTCTTCCTGTGCGATTCGCATCCCGGACTCGACGTCGGTGAACACGGTCGGTTCGATGAAGTACCCCGTGTCTCTTCCCGCCGGTCGCGTTCCGCCGGTCCGAAGCGTCGCACCCTCCTCTTTGGCGACGTCGACGTACTCGAAGTTGGTTTCGTCCTGGTCGGCCGACACTGCGGGCCCCATGTCGGGATCGTCCATCCCCGGCCCTATCGAGAGTGCTTCGGCCCGTTCGACGACTGCCTCCGTTACGGTCTCGGCGATATCTCGGTGGACGAGTAATCGACTGGTCGCCGTGCACGCCTGTCCGGTTAGCCCGAAGGCACCGGCGACGGCCGCGTCCGCCGCGTCCGAGACGTCGGCGTCCGCGAGCACAACCTGTGGGTTTTTGCCGCCCATCTCGGTCTGTACCGGCACACCACGAGCCGCCGCTTGCTCGGCGATGTGGCGACCCGTCGTCGTCGAACCGGTAAAGGAGATGGCGTCGACGTGTTCGCTGGTCGTTAGCTCGTCACCGACGGTCGATCCGGCTCCGGCGACGAGGTTCACGACCCCGGCGGGAACCCCCGCCTCGGCGAGGATTTCGACGAGACGTCGAGCGATCATCGGCGTCTCGGACGACGGCTTGAGTACCACGGTATTCCCCGTGGCGAGTGCCGTCGCGAGCTTCCACGACGGCGTGGCGATGGGGAAGTTCCACGGCGTCACGAGTGTCGCGACACCGAGCGGCTCGCGGAACGTGTAGGTGAACGTCTCCGGGTCGTTCGACGGAACCGTCTCGCCGGTCGCCGTCCGCGCGAAACTCGCGAAGAACCGGAATATCTCGGCGGCACGCGAAACCTCTCCACGGCTCGACGAGATCGGTTTTCCCTCTTCGATAGTCAGCGTCTCCGCGAGCGCGTCGCGGTTCGCTTCGATGCGGTCGGCCACGTCGTACATGATCGAATCACGCTCGTCGGGCGTCGTGGTACGCCAGTCCTCGCTCGCTCTCGCGGCTGCGAGCACCGCGTCGTTGGCCTGAGCCCGGCTCGCACCCTGCAACGAGACGAGCGGCTGGTCCGGGGTCGCCGGGTTTCGTACCGTTATCTCGTCGTCGCTCTCGCCGTCGGTCCACTCGCCGTCGATGTACTGGAAACTCGTATGGGTCATGTATTTGACTATTGGGTCGATCTACCAGTATATTTTCTATTCTACGCGTGGTTCTAAACGTTTCGATCCCGATTCGAACGGTCCGAGTGCGGTCGTCTACGGGTCGACGATACCCCCCCTGCCGGTGAGTCGCCCCACGAACGACCGGTCCTCGACGACACCGCTCGTCCTACTCGTTGATGTCCATCCCGGCGCCTCTGTGTGACCCCTCGAATTCGGGCGCGAGAACGCGACTACTGCGTTCGAAGACGTCGCGCCAGACGGTCTCGTCGACGTCGACGCCGTCGTGCAGTAACGTCCGGATTCGATCTTGCATTCGCTCTGGTCGATATACCCTGGTGAGTGAGTGATCGTCGTCGTCGACGAGACGGTGTACCGTCTCCGTTCCCGCGCTCTCGAAGGTCGGATGACGTGGATCGATACAGACCGTCAGCAATCCGGGTTCCGCGTCGCGGGACGGTCGCCGTGGCGGGTCGAGCGCACCACCCAGGAGACGGTCGAGGAGCCGCCGCATCGCCGTCCGATACGACGTCTCGGTCGATCGCCGAAAGACGGCCTGAATGAGCGGACCGTGTCGTCGCCGGTGAATCCCCTCGTCGATGGCTTCCAGCAACGCCACGTGTGTCTCCGAAGGCGCGTCGAGTTCTCGTTCCGCGAGGAGCGGTTGGGGCTGGTCGGGTGCGCCCAGGACCGCGGTCGATCGTCGTCCCGGATCGGTATACGAGACGAGTGCCACGAACCCTCGCCTGGCGGCTTTGTACGCGACGTGGCCGAGCGTGCACAGCGTGTCGTCCCCGTCCGGAAGCGTGGTGTAGGCGATGCCGAGTCCGTGACGGTCGGCCTGCGCACGACACAGATCCAGGAGGGGTATGCTCGAAAGCAACCCCGGTTGGCCGCCGCTGTCGACGACGGAGACCGTCGATCCCGTCTCCGACAGCGTGATTCGTTCCCGGTCGTACTCCGACAGATCGTCGAGCAGTCCGTGGAGGGTCGTGAGTCCCGATCCCCTGTACGCTTGCGTCCACCAGAACGCCTCGGCGCTCGCTTGTGCCGTCCCGTCCGGGATTCCCGCCGCCGAGAGACATCGCTCGGACAGTTGTACGACCTCGCGTGCACTCACGTGCATCCGTCGTCCCTCCAAACGGCCGCCCGTTCCGGTTTCGTCGGGTACAGCCAGTACGATTCACAGCCACTCTCAAGGTCCGCCGGCAGGGGTGCTCCCTGGAAGAAGGTCCCCCGCACCCAGCCTTTGGATTTCGGGTGTGCCTTCTGGATGCCCCAGATCGCCTTGAGACAGGAGATGAACGACAACGGGACGAAGTCCGCGTCCAACGGATTCGCCCGGACCTCCGCGTACGCGAGGTCGTGAACCGTCTGGACGCGTTCGACGATGGCCCGGTGTTCGGGATGTGCCACGAGGAATTGGGCCACCGTGTCCGTCGCCGGCGTGTCTTGCAGGTCGGCGTGAAGTCGCTGAATCTGATTTGCAATGTCGATCGGAAACCCGTACTCCGCGTAGTCGTGTTCGTCGTGGATTCCCAGACGGGGTTCCTCACTGTCGACGGAGCGATACCAGAAGTACCGCCGAGCGCCGGGTTCGGACATGTCGATATCGAGCGCCCACCGATACTCCGAAGTGAGGATCGACGCCAGCGTTTCGAGGGACATGTCCGGCACCACATCGCTCTTCTCGGCGACCGTCAGCGTCTCCTGGAGACCCCTGCACACCTCGGGGTGGACGTCGAGCAACAGCGAGTGCAGCACCTCCTGAATTTCCGTTCCGAAGTGCTGGGTCGTCCACTCGCACAACCCGCCCCACGTCGAGAACGTCATCGGAGCGTCGGTCTCCGACTGAGCGTCGGTCTCCGACTCGATTTTCCGCTCGATCCGTCCCAACCCCGCCGCGATCTCGTCTTTCGAGCGGAAAAATTCCCTCGTCTCGCTGTCGTCTTCCGTGAACCACCGCTTCGCGTCGGCCAGGAGGGCTTCGAATCGACCGACGTCGTCGGCCGTCGGTTCGATCGACTTCGCCCGGGCCAGAGCCACCTCCCGTGCCCGAAGCCACGCGTGAATCAGTTGCGGGTGGTTGACGACGTAGTGGACGATGCCGATCCCCGAGGCGTTGCCCGTTCCGAGGTATCGCTTGACGTCGCTGTGTAACGTCGTCGCCGACGAACTTCGTGCCTCCGCCATCCGGTCGGCGAGGTCGTAGCTGAAGATTCGCAGCATGTACACCGAGAGCATCTGGGCCATGTAAGGCAACGCGAGCGGGTGATCGCTCCCGAAGGCGCTGAATTCCTTGGTGCCGTTCAGCCCGTTCCCGTAGTAGCCCGACGACCGCATGAGATAGCCGCCTTTCGACAGGAACTCGACGTCGGGCTGATGGCCGGCTTCCAGGGACTCGACGACGTGGCCGAAGAACCGCGAGCTCCGGTTCGCCCGCGTCAGGATGAGGACGTCCGACGTGGCTCGTCCCTCACGAACCTCCGGGAGTTGCTCGTACTGGTAGTCCATGAGTTCGGGGGTCGCTTCGCCCTCACAGAGAAAGCCCCACATGTCCCAGTTCGTCGCGATGATCCGGTCGGTGTTTTCGTCCTCGTCGGCCGCGTGCGAGAAGACGCCGAACGAGAGCAACTTCGACGGCGTCTCTATCTCGTAGACGAGTCGCCCGACGCCGTTTTCGTCGATCCGACCACGCCGTATCGTTATCCGCCACTGTTCGCGCATCATCCTGTCCATTAGCAACCGCGCAAAGCTCAACCGCGTTTGTTTCAGAGCGAGCAGGCGGTCGGTTTGCATCAGCTCGGACGGGTCGCGGAGCGAACCCATCTGAAAGCGACGAGGCTCCCGGTTGACGGCCATCGTAGAAACCAACGGAGGCTCAAAGTAATAACGTTTTGGTGATCGAAGCGTGCGTCGAGCGCTCGAAACCGTTCGGCGTTCCGGTCGTCGCGGGCGTGATCGCTGTCCTCGCTTTGTAGTCGCCTGCGGTGGCGTGATACGGATTCGGGTCGCTCCCTGCCGGTGGGTCGCCGACCCGTTCGGGCGAACCGCCGGCAACCGAAGACACGAATCCGTATGAGAACCGACCAGAACGGCCTCGCTGCACCGCTTCAAACCTGACAGATTGTGTTCACGAATGGCTAGAGTGCGTCGAGGTCGTGCTACGGCCCCAGAACTGCAGGAAGTTGTCCCCCAGGATGCCGTGTGCGGCCGTCGCGTCGAACCGCTCTTCGAGCGTCTCCTGGACGACTGGCCAGTCTTCGTAGGTACGAAACTCGCCGATTCCGGAGGCGATGTTGCGTTGTTTGACCTTCTCCTCGTCGAACCCGAGGTCCACGATGTGTCCCTCGTAGTAGTCGAGTAACGCGGTCGGAAACTTCACGTCCGCGGGGTAGAAGTCTGTCCCGAGTCCCACGTTGTCCGCGCCGAGGATGGAACGGGCGTGGTTCAGGTGCTCGACGAAGACGTCGAGCGTCGGATCGTCTCGCTCGGGGGCAATGAACCACGGCAGGGCAACGATTCCCACGTAGCCGTCCGCCTCGGCCAGCGCCCGGAGTTCCGTGTCGGATTTGCCGCGGTAGTGGGGTGAGACTGCCTGACAGGTGGCGTGGGTCACTGCCACAGGCTCGTCGGAGTACTCGATGGCGTCGAGCGTCGTTCGCGTTCCGCAGTGGGAGACGTCGACGACGCCACCCAACTCGTTGATCCGGTCTACCGCCGCCCGTCCGAACGCGGAGAGTCCGCCCTCGGACGGATCGTTGCAGCCTGTGCCGAGGCGGTTCTGCTCGTTGTACGTCAACTGGAATATCCGGACCCCTTCGTTGTACAGTACGTCGACGTCGTCGAGCGAGTCGATCGCGCCGCCGACGTTCTGGGTGTTCAGAACGACTCCGACGTCGCCGTTCTCGGAGACGTCTCGCGCCTCCTGGGGCGACGTCACTTTTCGAAGCCACTCGGCCGCGTCGAACCGTGCTTGCCACCGCGCGAGGTCACGGCGCTGGCCGGCCCGTTCGGAGACGCACGCTTCGTGTGTCCACGGAGTGACACTGATCAGGTCTACGCCTGCCGTCTCGTAGATGTGCCGGACGTCGTCTCGAAACTCCGGGTCCGTCTCGAATCGCCGCACTTCGTGGTCCCAGATCGCCTCCCAGCACTCGTCTTTCGTCGTCCCGTCGGCGACCATTGCTTCGACGGCTCGATTCACGTCGTCGCAACTCCCGTAGGCTGCGACGACTTCTGCCCAGGGTGCCGAGGAAGCGTAATCGAACACCGGTTGCTTGTCGGCCATGGTACGACGTCGACTGGTGACTGGCTAAAATCTTGCCCTCGACGTCGGATTCGGACGACGGATCGTCGCCGGAACCGCGCGATGAACGACGACTGTTCGCGTCGTCTCGGCGGCGAGACGCACCCGAAAACTGCCGACCGTCACGACGTCACTCCGACGATGACGACGATCCGCCTCGATCGACCGGATGTTTTCGCGCCCGGTCACACCGAGTCCAGACCTGCGCTCCGAGCGATCACCACAAATTCTAAGAGGGAGAGTTCGAAAGTTTATAAAACATCATATGGGTAACCAAGCCGTCGTACGTCTAACGGACATGACGAAGCGGTACGGGAGCATCGTCGCCGTCGACGACCTGTCGTTCGAGGTCAAAGCGGGGGAGTTTTTCTCCTTGCTCGGTCCGAGCGGGTGTGGCAAGTCGACGACGTTGCGGACTATCGCCGGATTCGAAGAAGCCTCGACGGGGACAGTCGAAATACAGGGGACGGACGTGACCGACGTCCCGGCACACGAGCGTGATACGGGGATGGTCTTTCAGGGGTACGCGCTGTTTCCGCACAAGACCGTCGGCGAAAACGTCGGCTTCGGATTGAAGATGGACGGCGTGTCCAGGGAGGAACGCGAGAATCGCGTCGCTGAGATGCTAGAAACGGTCAACCTCGGGGGCTACGAATCACGGATGCCGAGCGAACTGTCGGGCGGCCAGCAACAACGCGTCGCGCTCGCACGCGCCCTCATAATCGAACCGTCGGTTCTCCTGTTGGACGAACCACTCGCCGCTTTGGACCTCCAGCTCCGACAGCGGATGCGAATCGAACTCCAACGGATTCAAGACACCCTGGACATCACGACGATTTACGTGACGCACGACCAGGAGGAGGCCCTCTCGATGAGCGATCGGATACTCGTTCTCGACGGGGGGCAAGCACAACAGATCGACAGTCCACGGACGCTGTACAACAGTCCACAGAACGAGTTCGTCGCCGACTTCATCGGCGAGGCGAACCTGCTTCCGGCGACGGTCGAATCCGAGAACGGGAACGCGGCGTCGTTCGAGTCGAACGTCGAGGGCGTCGGGTCGTTCACCATCTCGCGAGACCGGTTGCTGACCGACGGGCTGTCACCGGGCGAGTCCGTGTTAGTGAACGTCCGTCCCGAAGACATCCGGGTCGCCCTCGACGGGACCGACGACCCGAACGTTCTCACGGGGACGATAACGACGAAGACGTTCATCGGCAAGACGACGCAGTTTCACGTCGCCACCGGAAACGGCCGGGAGATCATGGCCGAGGCCTCCGGGTTCGGCGCACAGCAGGCGATCGAGACGGGTGACGAAGTGACACTCTCGTGGTCCGAAGACGACTGTACGGTGATACGGGCGTGATTTCGATGCGCGTTCGAAACCTCAAGCGATTACAGCAGCGAGCGTACGAGCGGTGGCTAACGCCCGTCGAGGACTGGCTCGACGACCACGGCGACGCCGTCCCGTTTTTGCAACTGTTTCCCGGGCTGTTCTGGGTACTGTTCTTCCTGGGTGGTGCGCTGGTTCTCGTCCTGTTTTACAGCCTTCTCAAGACCGCTCCCGCGACCGGAAGCGTGCAGTTCACCGTCCAGAACTACGTCGACTTCTTCACGACCACGTATTATCGGTCGGTCTTCGTCGAATCGTTTTTCATCGCCATCGCCGTCACGGTCATCTCGCTCGCGCTGGCGTACCCGGCCGCCTATTACATCGCCTTCATG
>JBDGSB010000033.1:0-28444 GCA_042217765.1 Haloarculaceae archaeon
CGACATCGACGAGGTCATCCTCGTCGGCGGGTCGACCCGGATGCCGATGGTCCAGGAGAAAGTCGAGGAACTGGCCGGCCAGGAGCCAAAGAAGAACGTCAACCCCGACGAGGCCGTCGCGCTGGGCGCGGCGATCCAGGGCGGAGTGCTGGCGGGTGACGTCGACGACATCCTGCTGGTGGACGTGACGCCGCTGAGCCTCGGCGTCGAGGTCAAAGGCGGCCTGTTCGAACGGCTCATCGAGAAGAACACCACGATTCCGACGGAGGCCTCGAAGGTGTTCACGACCGCGGCAGACAACCAGACGCAGGTCCAGATCCGCGTCTTCCAGGGCGAGCGCGACATCGCTAACGAGAACGAACTGCTCGGGGAGTTCTCGCTGACCGGCATCCCGCCCGCGCCCGCCGGAACACCCCAGATCGAGGTGACGTTCAACATCGACGAGAACGGCATCGTCAACGTCGAAGCCGAGGACAAGGGCTCGGGCAACAAAGAGGACATCACCATCCAGGGCGGCACCGGTCTCGACGACGAGAAGATCGAGGAGATGAAAGAAGAGGCCGAGAAGCACGCCGAGGAGGACCAGAAACGCCGCGAGCGCATCGAAGCGCGCAACGAGGCCGAGCAGGCCGTCCGGAGTGCCGAGAGCCTGCTCGAAGAGAACGAAGAGCAGGTCGAGGACGACCTCCGCGAGGAGATCGAGGCGAAGATCGAAGCCGTCGAGGAGACGCTCGAAGACGACGACGCCACCACGGACGACTACGAGGAGGTCACCGAGGACCTGACCGAGACCCTCCAGGAGATCGGCAAGCAGGTCTACCAGCAACAGGCCGACGGTGCTGCCGGTGCGGCCGGTGCCGGCGCGGCCGGTGGCGGACCCGGAGCAGGCGCGGCCGGCGCTGGTCCGGGCGCTGGCCCCGGTGCCGGTGCTGCGGGCGCTGGCGCGGGCCAGGGCGAAGAGTACGTCGACGCCGACTTCGAAGACGTGGACGACGGCGACGACGAGTAAGCCGTCGGCGTTCGCACTGCGGCGAGTCGGGCGCAAAAATCGCGGTTCGCAATTCTCTGCTGTGTCTCGGCGGTGCGACCAGCGTTCTCAGTTCGGGGAGGCGACGGCGCGGTCGTCGACGTCCGGGTCGGCCGTCCCCGCACGGACGAACGTGACGGGACGGGTGGCGTTCAGGAGGATCTGCTGGGCGGTCGATCCGAAGACCGCCTTGCCGGTCGGGGTGCGCCGCCGGCCGCCGACGACGAGGTGGTCGGCGTCTTCTTCGCGTGCGACGCGCAGGATCGGGTCGCTGCCGTCGCCGAGGGCACCGCGAACGCGCGTGTCGACGCCGCGGGCTTCGAGCGCATCGGCGACGTTGCGAACGACCGCGTAGCGGCGCGCGACGTCGTCGGGCGTGGTTTCCGAATCCGGATCGACGTTCATCGCCGACTGCAGGTCCCGGTAGGAGTCCCGCTCGAAGACGTGTAGCGTCACGACGGTAGTGTCGTCGCCGGCCACGTCGGCGGCGGCATCGATCAGTTCGGGGAGGCGGTCCTCGTCGGACGAGTCGACTGCCAGAAGTATCGTTTCCATCGTCATGACTGTTCCTCGGCGACGGACGTTCTTAAGGCTTTCGAGAGTTTATTCGTATCCGAATAAAATTTTTAGAGAATGGGTGTCACGGGGAACGATACCACGGGACGGACGTGTCAATAGAGCGTTCCGTTTCGCGACGAACGAACAGGGCTAAGAGGGGAGGCAACGATGCACGAACCCGTGGCTTCGAGTACGGCCGACGTCGACGATGCGGAGACGCGTCTGCTCTCGGGGTACTCCGGCCGGATGGTCACTCTCGCCGCGCTCGGCTGGATGACCGTTCTCCTCGGCCGGCAGGTGATCCCGCCGCTCTTGCCGACCATCATCGACGACCTCTCGATCACGTCGGCGCGGGCGGGCTTCGCGCTCACGCTCATGATGGGGGTGTACGCCCTCCTGCAGTATCCGGCCGGCCGGCTCTCGGACGCGCTCTCGCGCAAGACGCTCATGGTGCCGGCACTCGGCGGCACCGTGATCGGGTTCGTCCTTTTGGGAACCGTCACGACGTACCCGCAGTTGCTCGTTGCGACGCTGCTCATCGGCGCGTGTCCCGCCTTCTACTTCACGCCCTCCCGGGCGTTCCTGTCGGACCTGTTCGTCGAGCGCCGCGGCCAGGCCTTCGGCGTGCAGGCGACCGCCGGCCTCGGCGGGAGTGCGCTCGCGGCCGGCATCGCCGTCGTCGCCCTGAACGTCGCGACGTGGCAGGCCGCGTTCCTTCCGGCCATCGTCCTCCTGGTCCTCGTGGGCGCGTCGTTCCATCGGTGGAGTCACGAATCGTACGTGTTCACACTCGAAGACGTCGACCTCGACGTCGTGGCGACGTTCGAACGGCTTCTTCGCTCGTCGCGAATCCGGCGGCTGCTGGTCGTCCGCATCGCGTTCGGGTTCACGTTCCAGTCGGTCATCAGTTTCCTCCCGACGCTGTTACACGCGGACAAGGGCTTCTCCACGGCGCTGGCAAGCGGCAGTTTCGCGCTGCTGTACGTCGTCGGGAGCGTCTCCGCACCCGCCGCCGGTCGCCTCAGCGACCGCTTCGACCGCTCGCGGGTCGTGCTGGCCAGCCTCGCGGGGGCGCTGCTCGGTCTCGTGGTGCTCGTCGTCGGCGTCCGCCCGTCGATCATCGTCGGCGGCATCGTCGTCATGGCCGCAGGGCTGTCGGCGCTGTTTCCGGTCCTGCAAGCGTACTTCATGGACGCGTTCCCAGACGCCAGCATGGGCGGCGATTTCGGGGCCGCCAAGACCGTCTACACCGGCATCGCCAGCGTCGGACCGACGTACGTCGGCGTCGTGGCCACGCGCCAGAGCTACGTCGTCGCCTTCGCCGGACTGACGGTCGTCATCCTGGCCGCCATTGCTCTCGTCGTTACCTTCGACGACGGCGGGACGTGAGTGCGAGCGTTTCGAAACGCCGGCGGCGAATCGCGTCGTCGTCGTTTCGCGACTCCACCTACAACGCCGGCGGCGAATCGCGCCCGATGTGTATCTCCTGGGCTTCGATGTCTTCGAGCGCCGCCGTCTGGCCGCCGACGTCGATGAGTTCGTCGCCGGTCTCGATAGTCAACGCCGCCCGTTCCTTGCTGGCCTCGGCCGTGACGTCGACGATGCGTCCGGCGACCGTCCGCCGCTCGCCGGTGAGGACGTCACGGCCGCGGATGCTGGCGTAGAACTCGCCGTCGAACGCGGTGATGTCGTCGACGCAACGGCGGATGGTCGCGTACCGGCGCGGGAACGCGGGCTGGTCGGCGGCGGTCGCGATGGTCCGGCCGGAGGTCCAGACGACCGTGTTGAGAAACGCAGAGACGAGAAAGCCCAGTTCGGACCGGTTGAAGATGACGCCGTAGCGGTCGGCGTCGTTGCGCAGGGCATCGCGCGTGGCGTACACCGAGTAGGTGCCGTCGGCGACGACGACGATGGGCGTGGTGACGCCGCGTCGCTCGCGGGTCGTCGTGGCGATGGCGCTGAAGTCGTACTCTTCCGGCGGCGGCACGTCCGCGGCCGGCGAGACGAGCAACTCGATGGTGGCCCCCTCCTCGCGCAACGCCGCCAGTTCCTCCTCGAAGCGACCGACGAGATCGGCCGACAGCGACACCATGAGTTCGTACTCCGCCGAGTCGATGACGTCGTGGAGATACCGGAGGATGGTCGAGCGCGATTTGATGAGCGTGATGGCCTCCGCGTCGCGTTCGGGCGTCGTGTACTGGGTTTCGAGCGCGTCCACGAGATCGTCGAGCGACGTCTGAATCTCGCTGAACGCCTCCTGTGGGTCTATCGGCAACACCTGCATGGGGCGTGACTCGTGGAGTTCGACCAGACCGTTGTCGGCCAGACTCCGGACCGTGTCGTACACGCGCGGGTGCGGAATGTCCGTCTGGTCGGCTATCTCCGAGGCGGTCATTCGCCCGTGTCTGAGAACGGTCAGGTACGCTTCGACCTCGTATTCTCCGAAGTCGAACCGGTCGCCGAGTCGTTCCAGCGAGCCACGGAGGTCGTCCTGGGTCATTGGAGGTTTATTTCCCGACTGGGTAAAAAAACCTCGTCTCTTCCGGAGCGGAGCCGAGCGTGCGCTCACTCGCCGTTGCCGACGCGAAGCACCTGCAACAGCGAGTAGATCGGAACGTCCGCCAGTTCCTCGACGCCGCGCTTGTCGACGAGGACGACGCAGGCGACGGGTTCGCCGCCGCGGTCGCGGATGGCCTCGATGGTCTCTGTCATCGTCGTCCCGCTAGTGATGGTGTCGTCGACGACGTAGCACTCCCGCTGGCGGATGTCCGCGAAGTTCCGGGAGAAGGTGCCGCCGAGGTCGTCCATGTCGCCTTCCTCCCACTGGTGTTTGCGCGGCGCGTAGGTCCCGAGGTCGGTGTCGAGTTCGCGGGCGACCGTCGTCGCCAGCGGCGCGCCGGCCTTCTCGATGCCGATGGTGAGGTCGACGGCCTCGCCCTGCTTGCCCAGCAGGTCCGCCATCGCCAGCCCCGCGTAGTGCAGCCGGGCGCTGTCCCGGCCGAGCGCGCTCCAGTCGACGTGGATGTCGTGGGGGCCGCCCGGGGACTGCTGGGTCGGCTGATCGGTCGTCGGCTCGGTGCTGCTGCGCTCGACGAGCCAGCTCGCGGTTTCGCGCGAGACGTTCAGCTCGTCGGCGATCTCGCCCTTCGAGAGCCCGCGTTCGGCGAGCTTCGCGGCACTCTCCATGAGGTCGTCGACGTTCTTCATCGTTGGTCGAATTCGATAGCCGCCTTTATCGTCGTTTCGCCGTCGTCGAAGGCGCGTTCGACGCGATCGAGGTCGTAGACGCCGGTCACCAACTCGTCGAGCAGCCACGACGGCAGCCCCGACAGCGTGTCGGCGGCGGCCTCGAAGTGCCGGCGGCCGGAGTTGACGCTGCCGACCAGCGCCTTGTTGTGCATCACGAGTTCGCGGTGGAGGTCGCCGCCGTCGACCTCGAACGTCCACGACTCGGGCACGCCCAGCAGGGCCGCGACGCCGTTGGGTGCAAGCGCTCGGACGGCCGCGAAGGCGTGTTTCGCGTAGCCGGTCGCCTCGTAGACGAAGTCCATCGGCTCGTGGGCGTCCGGAAGCGCCTCGACCGGCGTCTCCCGGGAATCGACGTAGGTCGCGCCCAGTCGCTCGATAACGTCGATCGTTGGGTCCGGTCGATCCCGGCGGCCCAGGCAGTACAGCCGGTCGAACTCCCCGAGCATCGCGACGGTGAGCAGGCCCAGCGGGCCGTTGCCGAGGACGATGGCGGACTCGGGCGTCCACTCGAAGGCCGACTGGGCGGCGAACGCCTGCTCGATGGCCTTCTCGGTGATGCTGATCGGTTCGACCAGGAATCCCACGTCGGCCAGCGGCCGCGGGATCGGTACGAGAAACGCCTCCGGGCTAGTGAAGTACTCGGCCATGAAGCCGTGCGCGCCGTCGATGCCGCGCTCGTGGGTCGCCGCCGGCGGTGCCATGTCGGGCTCGCCGCGCGCGAAGTAGTCGTTGCCCGCCGGTGACGGCGGCCGGCGGACAGTCGGGACCACGACCTCGCCGACGTCCAGTCCGGTGCCGTTGGAATCCTCGACGACCCCGACGGCCTCGTGGCCGAGCACCAGGTGGTCCTCGCCGTCGGGGAATCCCCCGTGATTCCCCGCCACGACCTCGCGGTCGGTGCCGTCGACGCCGATCCGCAGCGTCCGCACGAGCGCTTCGCCCGGCGTCGGCTCCGGGAGCGGCTTCTCGACGACGGCGGGCGTCGAACTCCCCCGACGTATCGCGACGGTCTGCATGTCCAGCGCTACGTGTTCAGCGGACAAAAAGATTTATCCTTTTCAGAGTAAATATTCTAATAATCACGTAGTCCCCGGGTATTACGTCGTTCCGGGCCGGAGTCGCACCCGACGACCCATCGCGCCGAGACCAGACCATGGAACGGTACGACCAGCTATACAGACTGTACGACGAGTTCGACACCGACGCCCTCCGGGCCCACCAGGACTTCGTGGACGTGTTTCCGCCGGTGGACTCGCGGGTCGCCCTGGAGTACTGGCAGGACGCCAGCGAGGAACTGGCGGCGCTGAAAGACGACGTTCGGGACGCCTTTCCGGCGGGGGAGACCTTCGCCGACGTGGCCGCTCACGCGACCCGCGAGCAGGCGTTCACCGCGCTCGACCTGCTGCGGAAGTACGACCGCGGCGTCAACGTCCTGGTGCTGGACGTCGACGAGACGCTCCGGTCGGCGGGCAACACCGACAACGAGATTCCCCGCGAGACGCTGCACCTGCTGACGGAACTGTCCGAACGGGGAACGCCCGTCGTCATCTGCACCGGCCAGACCTTAGAGAACGTCAAGGGCTTTCTCATCCAGGGGCTGGGCAACGAACTCGTTCACTCCGGCGACGTGAGCATCGTCTACGAGGCCGGGACGGGCGTGTTCACGCCCGGACACGGGGCCGACACCAAGCAGTTGCTCTACGAGCACCTCGACGCGGACGTCCGTGCGGTCTTCGATTACGTCCGCTCGCACGTGCTCCCGGACGCCCCCGAGGCGATTCGGCAGGGCTGTCACCTCCAGGGCAACGAGTTCAACGTCACCCTCAAGCCCAACTTCGAGACCGGGTCCCGGCGGGCCCGCGACGTGGTCGAGCAGGCGCTGGTCTACCAGCTCGACCTGCTGGCGGACGCGCTGGGCGAATCGATCGACGCGACCGGCGACCTGCGGGGCTGGACGCGGGCGTACTACGCCGACGCCGACCCCGAGATTCGGAGCGTCCTGGAATCGGCGTCCGCGACGCCGGCGGTGGACCTCGACGACGCGCCGACGGCCGTGACGGCGGCCCTCGATCGTATCGACGTGGCCTACTACGAGGGCGACGCCGCCGAAATCGGGAGTCTCGAACTCAACAAGGTCGTCGGCGTCGAGGCCGCCCTGGACGTGCTCGGCGTCGACGACCCGTTCGCGCTCGTGATGGGCGACTCCAAGAGCGACCTGCGGGTGATGCGGTGGGCCGCCGAGCACGACGCCGGCCTGGCGGCCGCGCCGGAACACGCCTCCTCGGACGTGCTCGATCACGTGCTCGACACCGACGAACTCGTGTTCGATCGCGGGCGGGCCTCCGAACCGCTCCGGATGACCTACGCGCTGAACCGGCTGGCGGCCCTGGACGATTAACTCGGTTGTGAACAAGTCTGTCGCAACGGTTAAGGGAGAACGTCGTCAACCCCCGCCCGATGACTGACACGGACTTCCCGTCGGGTAGCGACGACCCGCTGTCGTTGCACGGCGTCGTCCCGCCGACGGTCACCGCGTTTCACGACGACGAGTCGCTGGACCCTGCGGCGACGGCGGCACACGCGCGGTTCGTCGTCGACGGCGGCGCGACGGCCGTCTTCCCGCTCGGTACGAACGGGGAGTTTCCCCTGCTGTCGGCCGCCGAACGAGACCGGGCGGTCGAGGCCGTCGTCGACGAAGTCGGCGACGAGGTACCCGTCATCGCCGGCGTCGGCGCACCGGGAACCCGCCAGACGATCGAACGTGCCGAGGCGGCACGGCGGGCGGGTGCCGACGGCCTCGTGGTCGTGACGCCCTTTTACTACCCGCTAGACGGGCGGGCCGCCGTCGACCACTACGCGGCGGTGGCCGAGGCGGTCGACCTCCCCGTCTACGTCTACCACATCCCGAGCAAGACGGGCAACGCGCTCTCGCTGTCGACGCTCTCGGAGATCGCCGCGATCGACGGCGTCGCGGGCGTCAAAGACTCTAGCAAGGACGTCCCCTGGCTCGGGCAGGCGATCGACGACCATCCCGAACTCACGTTTCTCGTCGGGTCGGACTCGCTTCTGTATCCGGGTCTATCGGTCGGCTGTGCGGGCCTGGTCAGCGCCGTCGCGAACGTCTTTCCCGAACTCGTCGTCGACCTCTACGACGCCTACGCCGCGGGCGAGGACGACCGCGCCCGCGACCTCCAGAGCCGGGTGTACGACGTTCGCGACGCGCTCAAACGCGGCCCGTACATGGCCGGCGTCAAGACGGCGCTGTCGCTGCGGGACGTCGACTTCGACGTCGGCCCGCTTCGCAGTCCGCTCCGGCGGATGGACGAATCGGACCGCGAGGCGCTCCGGGCGGATCTCGAGGGGCTCGGATCGCTGTGACGGGCGGTTCGTTCGACGATGGGGCGCCAGGATTCGAGACGCACGGCGCGCGACACAGTGTCACGTTGCGACGAACGCACGGAGACACATGAGCGACGGAGAGCGTACCCAGGATCGCGCCTGGTGGAAGGAAGCGGTCGTCTACCAGATATATCCCCGGAGCTTCAACGACACCGACGGCGACGGCGTCGGCGACATTCGGGGCATCGTCGAGCGACTCGACTACCTCGACAACCTCGGGGTGGACGTCGTCTGGCTGAATCCCGTCTACGAGTCCCCGCAGAAGGACAACGGCTACGACGTCTCCGACTACCGGGCCATCCACCGCGAGTTCGGGACGATGGCCGACTGGGAGGACCTGCTCGCGGGCCTGCACGACCGCGGCATCCGCCTCATCATGGACATGGTCGTCAACCACACCTCCGACCAGCATCCCTGGTTCGTCGCGTCCCGGGACGAGTCCGACGGCGAGTACGGCGACTACTACGTCTGGCGGGACGGCGACCCCGAGACCCCGCCGAACAACTGGGAGTCGCACTTCGGCGGGTCGGCCTGGACCTACGACGAGCGCCGGGAGGCGTGGTACCTGCATCTGTACGACGTGAGCCAACCGGACCTCGATTGGGAGACCGACGCCGTCCGCGAGGACGTCTACGACGTCATGCGCTGGTGGCTCGAGAAGGGCATCGACGGGTTCCGGCTGGACGTCATCAACCTCCTGTCGAAGCCCCCGGAGTTGCCCGACGGCGACCCCGAGTCGGCGTGGGTCGGCAGCGAGCACTTCGTCGACGGTCCCCGGGTGTACGACCACCTCCGGGAGATGCGCCGGCGGGTGTTCGACGACTACGATACGATGACCGTCGGGGAGATGCCCTACGTCGACGTCGAGGACGCCCGGCGGTACACGGGCGACGACGGGCCGCTCGACCTGGTCTTTTACTTCGATCACCTGCAACTGGACTTCGGCGAGAAGGGGCGCTGGGACCTCGGGGACTGGGACCTCGTCGACCTGAAGGCGGTCATCACGCGCTGGCAGAACGGACTGGCCGAGGAGGGCTGGAACAGCGTCTTCTTCGAGAATCACGACCAGCCCCGAAGCGTCTCGCGGTTCGGCGACGACGGCGCGTATCGCTACGAGTCGGCGACCATGCTCGCGACGCTGTTGTTGACCCTCCGGGGCACCCCCTTTATCTACCAGGGGCAGGAGATCGGGATGGCCAACCGCGCCTTCGAGAGCCTCGACGACGTCCACGACGTCGACACCATCAGGAACGTCCAGCAGATGCTCGACAGCGGGCTCGTCGAGTCCTACGACGAGGTCAGAGACGTCGTCGAACACCGGACCCGCGACAACGCGAGAACGCCGATGCAGTGGGACGACGCCGCACACGCCGGCTTCACCGACGGAACGCCCTGGATACCCGTCAACGGCGACTTCGAGGCGGTCAACGTCGAGCGCGAACGGGCCGACCCCGACTCGGTGCTGTCGTACTACCGGGACCTCGTCGACCTGCGCCACGACCGCGACGTGCTCGTCTACGGCGAGTACGACCTCCTCGTCCCGGACGACGAGCAGGTGTTCGCCTACACCCGCACGCTCGACGACGAACGCGTGCTGGTGATCCTCAACTACACCGACGTCTGCACGCTCGTGAACCTCCACCTCGCCGACGAGACCGAGACGTTGCTGGCGAGCAACTACGACGACACGCCCGAGGCAGTCGCCGACTTCTCGATGCGACCCTACGAGGCCCGCGTGTACGAACTGTGGTGACAGTGGCTGTCGGTCGCCGTCTCCGGCCGTGGTCGGAAAGGTTTACTAGCGTTCGAGTAAAAAACGGCCTATGACCAGGGACTACGCCGGACTCCACGACCCGAACGCCGAGTACACGATGCGGGAACTCTCGGCGGAGACGATGGGCGTCACCGCCAGGCGGGGCGGCGGCCGCGACGTCGAGATCACGGACGTCCAGACGACGATGGTCGACGGGAACTTCCCGTGGACGCTGGTGCGCGTCTACACCGACGCCGGCGTCGTCGGCACGGGGGAGGCCTACTGGGGTGCGGGCGTCCCGGAACTCGTCGAGCGAATGAAGCCGTTCGTCGTCGGCGAGAACCCCCTCGACATCGACCGCCTGTACGAACACCTGATTCAGAAGATGTCCGGCGAGGGCTCCGTCGAGGGCGTCACCGTCACCGCCATCTCCGGCATCGAGGTCGCGCTGCACGACCTCGCCGGCAAGATTCTCGAACTGCCCGCCTACCAGTTGCTCGGGGGCAAGTACCGCGACGAAGTACGGGTCTACTGCGACTGCCACACCGAGGAAGAAGCCGATCCCGAGGCCTGTGCCGACGAGGCCGAACGCGTCGTCGACGACCTGGGCTACGACGCCCTGAAGTTCGACCTCGACGTGCCCAGCGGCCACGAGAAGGACCGCGCGAATCGTCACCTCCGGCCCGGCGAAATCCGTCACAAGGCCGACATCGTCGAGCAGGTGACCGAGCGCGTGAAAGACCGCGCCGACGTCGCCTTCGACTGCCACTGGACGTTCTCCGGTGGATCGGCGAAACGGCTGGCCGCCGCCATCGAGGACTTCGACGTCTGGTGGCTCGAAGACCCCGTCCCGCCGGAGAATCTCGACGTCCAGGAGGAGGTCACCGAATCCACGCTAGTGCCGATTACGGTCGGCGAGAACCGCTACCGCGTGACCGAACACCGTCGCCTGCTCGAATCCCAGGCGGTCGACATCGTCGCGCCCGACCTCCCGAAAGTCGGCGGGATGCGCGAAACCCGCAAGATCGCTGACGTCGCCAACCAGTACTACGTCCCCGTGGCGATGCACAACGTCGCTTCCCCGGTCGCTACGATGGCGGCGGTCCACGTCGGCACCGCCATCCCGAACGCACTGGCCGTCGAGTACCACTCCTACGAACTCGGCTGGTGGGCCGACCTCGTCGAGGAGACGGTCATCGAGGACGGATACATCGAGGTGCCCGAACGGCCGGGTCTGGGCGTGACCCTCGACCTCGACGCCGTCGCCGAGCACGTGGTCGACGGCGAGGAACTGTTCGACCCCGCGTGAGTGAATACGTCTTCAATACTCGATTTTCGCGAGGATACCGGTTTCCTCGGGAGGAATTCTCTACTACGGATTCGGGGTACCCGTTACCGGTGGGTCGCCACCCTGCAAACCGAGTCCACAAATTATATACCGTCCGGTGTCCTCGTCCAAGAACAAGTGGCGTTTAGTTAAAACAAATTCATTTTAACTGCGCCGAGCGAGGAACAATGACAGACGCACTCCTCCTGGTCGGCCGCCGGACCGAACGCTCGGGCGAGGTGTTGTCCACGCACGCCCGGCGACTGCGCGAGCGTGCCGCGGCCGACGCGGTCCACGTCGTACAGTACACACAGAACCCGACGCGGACGGTCACGACGGCACTCGACGACGTCGAAGCGGAGACGGCCGTCGTGATTCCGATCGTCGTCGACCGCGAGCACTTCCCGACCGACGCCGTCGCCGCGGCGACGCCGACCGGCGTCCGCGTGAGCGAACCGATCGGACACAGTCCGGCGGTCACGGACCTCCTTCTCGACCGAGCGCACGCCGCGGCCGACGCACCGACCGAGACGTCGCTGGTGCTGGTCGGACTCGGTCGCGGTGGGGCCGCCAGCACCGAACGAGCGGTTGAGTCTCACGCGGCGCGTGTCCGGGCGTCGGCGTGTTTCGACCAGGTCGTAACGGGCTATCTCGTCGCGGACCCATCCGTCGAGTGCGTCGGGTACGAGGTCGTCAACGACGACGTCGTGGTCGTCCCGCTGTTCGTCGCGGACGACGAGTCCGTAACAGAACGCGTCCCAGACCGCCTTCGACTGCCGAATCGTACTGTCGCGTACACGTCCCCGCTCGGGACCCACGACCTGCTGACCAGGGCCATCGAGGCGGAACTGGCCCGCCAGTGCGTGCTGGCTGCCGGGCGCTCGCCGACCGCGATCGGACCCTCACCGTCCGGGACGTCGCTGGTCGCCGACGGGGACGGGGCGCAACGGTTTTCCGGCGACGGCACCGAGTGACGGACGATGGAACGACAGCCACGCTGTGACCGCTGTGACGCGCCGGTCGCGGTCGGGCAGTGCGTCTGCGAGGAGTGCGTTCGCGAGTGCCTCGCCGGGGTCGTCGACGGGACCTGACGGGTCGACGCCGCCGGAACCGAGGGGCCAGATGGACCGGCGTGATGGCTCGATTTCGGTACCTTCTATTCGCCCGGCGTCGTAGGCCAGTTCGATGACGCACTATCGGTGCAAGGAGTGCGGTCACGAGTTCGAATCCGAGACCGACGTTCCGCCCGAGCGCTGTCCGAACGACGACTGTAACGCGAAGTTCGGCGGCGGGTGGGCCGACAACATCGTCCGCATCGGCTAGTTCTCGTCACGGCGGTGGTCGTCCACGTCACAGCGGTGGTAGGCCTCGTACATCTCGTGCAGGTTCGGGAAGATACCCATCGCGCCGCGCAGGTGGTCGAGGTGCTCTTCCTCGTGGGGATCGACCTCGCTGACCGTTCGAAGCTTGCGACGGGCTTCCCTGAGTTGGTCGAGGGCTCTGGACCCGGATTCCTGGCGCCAGAGCGTCGGGAACGCCTCGGCGAGGACGTGTTTTCCCACCTCGACTTTGCAGTCGGTCCTCGGCGTACAGATACACAGCAACACGAACCCTTCGCGACGTTGCCGGTCGTTCAGTGCCGCGGGTGTCCTGACGTACTCGACCTCGCCGTCGATCAGAAGCCCGGTGCAACTGACGCATTTCCCCTCTCGACAGCCGTACCTGAGATCCACGCCGGCCTCGTCGGTCGCCTGCAGGATCGTCTGGCCCTCCTCGATTTCGAGTCCCTCCCGACTTCCGTCCTCGTCGACGAGCGTAACGGTGTGCGTGGAACCCCCCACGGCCATCTCTCCTGACGAACGTCCACCGTCACGAGTTATGACACTATCCCTCACAGTATCGCGATTGAAAATAAGTGTGTGAATCCGTCGGCCAGATCACACGCGCCGTCAAACGTTAAGGCCGGCCCGCACCGATCTGCGTATCATGTTCGACCCCGACGACCTCGAAGCGATACGAGAGGGCAAACGCGAGTGGGACGAGGAGACCGTCGCCCCCACGCTGTCTCGCTTCGGGGAACGCAACGAGCGGTTCAGGACCGACACCGGCGGATCGACGATCGAGCGGTTGTACACGCCCGCCGACGTCGCCGACCTCGATTACGAGGAGGACCTGGGTTTCCCGGGCGAGGAACCGTTCACCCGCGGCGTCTACTCGACGATGTACCGCGGGCGCCTCTGGACGATGCGCCAGTACGCGGGCATGGGCACGGCCGCCGAGACGAACGAGCGGTTCCGATACCTGCTAGACGAGGGCCAGACCGGTCTCTCGATGGCGTTCGACTTGCCGACACAGATGGGCTACGACTCCGATCACGAACTGGCCGCCGGCGAGGTCGGCAAGTCCGGCGTCGCTATCGACTCGCTGGCGGACTTCGAGCGCGTGTTCGAGGGCATCCCCCTCGGGGAGGTGTCGACGTCGATGACTATCAACGCCCCCGCGATCGTCCTGCTGGCGATGTACGTCGCCATCGGCGACCGCCAGGGCGTCGACCGCGCGCAACTCCGGGGCACGATCCAGAACGACGTCCTGAAGGAGTACGTCTCGCGCAACACCTACATCTACCCCCCCGAGCCGTCGATGCGGATCATCACCGACGTCTTCGAGTTCTGCGCCGAGGAGACGCCGAAGTTCAACACCATCTCCATCTCCGGGTACCACATCCGGGAGGCCGGCTCCACCGCCGCCCAGGAGGTCGCGTTCACGCTCGGCGACGGCATCGAGTACGTGGAGACCGCGCTCGACGCCGGCCTCGGCGTCGACGAGTTCGCGCCCCAGCTGTCCTTTTTCTTCAACGCCCACAACAACATCTTCGAGGAGGTCGCGAAGTTCCGCGCCGCCCGCCGCATGTGGGCGAAGATCATGGAGGACCGCTTCGGCGCCGAGAACGAGAAGAGCAAGCAACTGAAGTTCCACACCCAGACCGCGGGGTCGACGCTGACCGCCCAGCAGATCGAGAACAACATCGTCCGCGTCGCCTACCAGGCGCTGGCGGCGGTGCTGGGCGGGACCCAGTCGCTGCACACCAACGGCAAGGACGAGGCCCTCTCGATCCCGACCGAGGAGACGGTGCGGACGGCCCTGCGCACCCAGCAGATCCTCGCCCACGAGTCGGGCGCGGCCGACACCATCGACCCGCTGGCCGGGAGCTACTACGTCGAGTCGCTGACCGACGACCTGGAGACCGAGGCCTTCGACCTGCTCGAGACCATCGACGAGAGGGGCGGGATGCTGTCGGCCATCGACTCCCAGTGGGTCCAACGCCGGATACAGGACGTCGCCTACCAGCGCCAGCAGGAGATCGAACGCGGCGAGCGCGTCGTCGTCGGCGTCAACGAGTACACCGTCGAGGAGGACGACCGGGAGGTCGACCTGGAGACCGTCTCGGAGGCCGAGCAGCGCCGACAACGCGAGCGCCTGCAAACGGTGCGCGATGACCGCGACGACGAGGCCGTGGACGCGGCACTCGACGCCCTCCGGGAGGCCGCCGAAGGCGACGCGAACCTCGTTCCCTCCGTCGTCGACGCGGTGAAAGCCTACGCGACCGTCGGGGAGATCTGTGACGTCTTCCGCGACGTGTTCGGCGAGTACCGACCGGAAGCGTCCGTCTAGGCCCCGAAGTCGAACGCCCGTCTAGGCCCCGAAGTCGAACGCGTGGCCCCGACGGCCGGCGCATCGGAGTCGACGACGAACTCCACGTTTATTCGCCACCGAACACGACGTCGGTCACGTCGTCGACGCCGGCACGGCGGACGACGGCCCGGACCAGGTCCTGCGCGCCCGTGAGGTTGTCCGAGTCGCCGTCGAGCAACAGGAGGTCGGCATCCCGTCCCGCTTCGATGAGGCCGCAGTTCAGGCCGGCAATGTCGGCTCCGTTGATCGTGGCCATCGCCAGCACCTCGCGAGCGGAGACGTCGGCGAGTTTGGCGGCGAACTCCATCTCGCGGAACATCGAGGGGCTGTTGAGCATCACGTTGTCCGTCCCCAGCGCGACCGTCGTCCGGTCGACCCACTCGGCGATGGGGGCAACGCCGGCGTTGGTGACGAGGTTCGACCGCGGACAGACGACGACCGGTATCTCGCTGTCGGCGACGCGGTCGAAGTGTATCGGTTCGGGGTGGACCATGTGGACCAGAAAGTCCGGATCGAGGTCCAGCGCAGCGTTGATGTCGTCGGGGTCGCGCTCGCCGGCGTGGATGCCGAACAGTTTGCCGGCCGCTCGCGTCGCGGTCCGCTCGCGGCCGAACTCGCCGTCGCGGGCACCGCTGGCCCCGAAGCCGTCGCCGGCCTCCATGGCGTCGACCGTCTCGCGGCCGAGGACCACGGGGTCGACCTGCAGGCCGTCGGCCGCGTCGCGGATAGCGCGGACGCCCTCGACGCCGCCCTCACGGAACTCGACGCAGGCGGTCGTCCCGCTGCGCTCCATGAACGCCAGCGAGCGCCGCATCGCCGCGACCGTCTCGTCGTAGCTGGCCTGGCGAAGCAGGCGGTGTTTGAGGCCGTCCGGCGGCGCGACCAGTTCGTCAAGGCTCAGGCCCGCGCCCGCCTCCTTCGCGATGGAGTCGCCGATGTGCGTGTGGGCGTTGACGAACGCCGGGCAGACGACGGTGTCGCTAACCGTGCCCCCCTCCTCGACGGCCGCAATCGTCCCGTCTTCGACGACGACGCGGCCATCGATCGGCTCGAACTCCCGGCCGTACAGGATCGTTCCCTCGATTGTCGTGGCGTCGGTCATGTCTCGAAGTCGTCGAGCGTTGCGTGGACGCCCGGACGGGTATCTCTTACGAGCGTGTCCTCGATGTCTAGCCCGAGGGTGCGGATGGCGGCGTTGCCGACTCGTTCGGACACCGCCTCGGGCGCGTAGACGCCCAGTCGCCACTGGTCGCGCTGGGCGGCCCGCAACGCCTTCACGAGCGTCGACTGCTCGCCGAGCCGTCGCACCTCGCCGTTGACGAGGACGCGGCTGGTCGACTCCTTCATGGACGGCCGCGGCGGCACGTCGAGCACGACGTCGTGGGGTTCGACGCCAGCGTCGGCCGCGACGTCGCGTTCGGCGTCACGTATCCGCTCGTGGTCGGCGTCGACCAGCGCCTCGGGGACGGCGTCCATCTCCGCCCAGACCGCCCGCTTGTAGAGGTCACGTCGGCCGAAGCGCTCGGCGGCGTCGGCGGTCGCCTCGCAGTTGCGCAGCGCCACGAGGACGTCGTGGTCGTCCATCCGGCGCAGTCGTTCTGGCGTCACGTCGGTGACCGACAGCAGGCGCTCGGTCGCCCGCCGGAGCATGGCCTTCGAGATGCGGGCGACGTGGTGGCTGTAGACGGTCGGGTTCATCAGCGCGCGCGCCAGCAGGAGGCTCTCGGCGGTCTGGACGTTGCCCTCGTCGAGCACGAGGTCGCCGTCGACGAAGCGGAGTTCCCGAACCAGCCGCTCGTGGTCGATGGTGCCGTAGGGGACGCCGGTGTGGTGGGCGTCGCGGACGAGGTAGTCCATCCGGTCGACGTCGAGTTCGCCCGAGACGAGTTGTCCGAGTTCGCCGTCGCCGGCCACGAGGTCGGCGACTGCGTCGGGATTGATGCCGTATTCGGAGAGTACGCGTGCGACCGGTCCCGTCGCCAGCAGATCGGTCACCTCGTCGTGGTACTTGCCGGTGTGGCGGTGGATGAGCGGTTCGAGGTTGTGGCTAAAGGGAGAGTGGCCGACGTCGTGCAACAGCGCGGCGGCCCGGACCCGCTCGGCCTGGGTCCCCTCGATGCCCAGGTGTGCCAGCGCCTCGTCGGCGAGGTGATAGACCCCGAGGCTGTGTTCGAACCGGGTGTGATTCGCGCCCGGATACACCAGCGTCACCGTCCCCAGTTGCTTGACGTGCCGGAGTCGCTGGACCGGCGGCGTGTCTAGCAAGTCCCTGGCCACGTCCGTGACCTCGATGTGGTCGTGGACGCTGTCCTTGATGGTCGTCATCGGCCGACGATAGCACGGGCGTCCGTATAAGGACCGGTCACCACGAGAGAGCGAGAGAACGACGGGCGAAGGTGAGAGAACGACGGGCTATCCTCCGCCGTCCCTGTCGCCCCGTCGAACGCGCAACGACGGGACGGTGAGGCCGGGAGCGACGCGGACGGCGTCGTAGCGCCAGCGAACGTACCCGACCGTCGCGGCGATGCCGGTCAGTACGGCCGCGACGCCCAGCAGCCCGGCTTCCGGCCCGAACTGACCGCCGGTCGCCACGTCGGGCCCGGTTTCGACGGTATCGACGACGCGCACGCCGAGCGCGATGCCGCTCACCCGGAACCCGTAGATTGGGCCCTGAAAGAGGTTCCACGCGACGTGCAGACCGATCGGGATCGCGAGGTCGTCGGTCAGGACGTAGCCCGTCGCCAGCAGGACGCCCGCCAGCGAGACGCTCAGCGTACTCACGAGCGTCGCGTTCGGGTTGGTCACGTGTGCCGCGCCGAACAGCAGCGAGGAGACTACGACCGCGACGGCGACGGCCCGGCGTCGGCCGAGAGTGCCCAGCAGTCCCTCCGCGACGTTCGTCAGCAGGTACCCGCGCGCCAGCAACTCCTCGGTCGTCCCCGCGATCACGAAGAAGGCCGTCACCGCGAGGAAGGCCCCGCCGAAACCCAGCGGGACCGACTCGACGACGAACCATCCCACGATCCGAATCCAGCCGGCCGCCAGCGCGAGCAGGAAGATGCCGGTCATGAGCGTCGCCCCGAGCACCACGCCGAAGCCCGCGTCGAGCCACCAGCCGCGGTCGACGTGCAGTCCCAGGTCACCGGGTTGGCGTCGGTCGACGACGGCGGCGACGACGAGCACGACGACACCGGGCAGCGCCTGCAACGCCAGCGACGCGCCGAGTCGCACCAGCGGCGACGCGACCGACCGCAACGCCGGTCCGATCAGGAGGGGTGTCCCCACGCTGACGAGCACGACTAGCACCGCGGCGACGATCAACCGGACGAGCGCCCGCGGTCGCCGCTCGTCGTCGTTCCACACGAGCGCGCGTACGTCGGGGACCATGTCCACGCCGATAGTACCGCTGGCGGCAAAAACGTCGCCCCGGAGTTCACACGGCGTCGGTTCCCTCGAAGGCGTACGCGCCGACGACGACGAACGCGAGCGCGAACCCGGCGACGACGACGAAATCGACCAGCGGCGGGAACATCGACGCGCCCACGAGGACGCCGCGCAGGCCGTCGACGCCGTACGTGAGCGGGTTGACGTACGTGACGTACCGGATCGGCGTCGGGAAGTTCGCCACCGGATAGATCGCGCCCGAGAGGAACAACAGCGGAAAGAGGACGAAGTTGAACAGCAGATTGAACGCCTGGAAGTCGTCAATTCGGGAGGCAACGGCCAGGCCGAGGCCGATGAACGTCGCACCGATGAGGATCATGAACCCGAGCGCCGGCAGGAGGCCGAGCCAGGAGACGGGACGAAATCCGATACCGATCGAGAGGATCAAAATGAGGACGCCCTGGATCACGGCCGTCGTCGTGCTTCCAGCGACGCGGCCGAGCGCGATGGAGACGCGGTCGACCGGCGTGACGAGAATCTCCTTGAGAAACCCGAACTGGCGGTCGAAGATAACCGAGATGCCGCCGAACGAGGCCGAAAATAGCATCGTCATCCCGACGATACCGGGGACGAGAAACTGGAGGTAGCTCACGCCGCCGGTCGCGCCGGGGAACCGAACGGTACCGAACCCGTACCAGAACCCGACGAGAAACAGGAACGGGAGCGCGAGCGTGCTCGCGATGCGCGCTTTCGACCGGCGGTAGCGCTTCATCTCCCGGAGCCAGAGGACGTATATCGCCGCCGCGTTCGTCCCGCGCATCAGCGCCCTCGCCGAGCGCGCACCATCCGTTCCACGCGGGATTCGGCCGCTTGCTCGCGGATCGCTTTGCCCGTGAGGTCGAGGAAGACGTCTTCGAGGCTGGGTTCGCGCATCGCCACGCTCGTGATGTCCCAGCCGCCGGCCAGCGCGTCACGAAAGAGCGTGGGCACGCGTTCGTCGCCGTGGTCGACCGTCAGGCGAAACGTCCCGTCGGTGGCCTCGTCGGACTCCCCGTTGGACTCCACGCCGGAGGCCCCGTTGGACTCTTCGACGGTGTTGAGCCAGTCGTAGTCCGCCAGTCGCGCCCGGAACGCGTCCCGGTCGCCCTCGACGGAGACGGTGACGACGTCGCCGCCGACCCGGTCTTTGAGCGCCGCGGGCGTGCCGAGTTCGACCAACTCCCCGTCGTCGATAATGCCGACCCGGTCACAGAGTGCGTCGGCTTCCTCCATGTAGTGAGTGGTCAGAACCACGGTGACGCCGGCCTCGCCGTTGAGTCGCCGGACGTACGCCCAGATGCGCCGGCGGGTCTGGGCGTCGAGCCCGAGGGTGGGTTCGTCGAGAAACAGCACGGCCGGTCTGTGGACGAGGCCGCGGGCGATTTCGAGGCGGCGTTTCATCCCGCCGGAGTAGGTCTTGACCAGGTCGTCCGCCCGCTCGTCGAGTTCGACCAGCGCCAGCACGTCGGCGATGCGGTCGCGTCGCTCGGCCCGATCAATGCCGTACATCACCCCGTGAAACGACAGATTCTCGCGTGCGGTCAGTTCCTCATCGAGCGCTGGCTCCTGGAAGACGACGCCGATGCTCGCGCGGACGCCGTCGCGGTCGGTCCGAACGTCGTGGCCCGCGACCGTCGCGTCGCCCGCCGTCGGTCGGACGAGCGTCGAGAGGACGTGAACGAGCGTCGACTTGCCCGCGCCGTTCGGTCCCAGGAGGCCGAACAGTTCGCCGCCCTCGATACCGAAACTGACGTCGTCGAGTGCCGTGACGTCGCCGTAGCGCTTGCCGACCCCGTCGACGGTGATCGCACTCGTCACGAAACCCTGCTCCGACGCGGCGAGAGTCGATTCGCGTACATACCGATCGTACGTCGACGAACGGCATAAGGGTGGCTTCCAGATCGCGTGCTATCGAAACGTTGCCAGCAGGTCGTACAGTTCCTGCTCGGTGGCGTTGCCGGCGTCGACGGCGTCGCCGGGGGCCCGTCCCATCTGACGGACCGTCTCGACGGCGCGTTCGGGGTGGTAGTCGTAGTGGTGGACGAGCCACGCGGCAAGCACTTGTCCCGTCCGGCCGATGCCCGCGAGACAGTGGACGACCACGGGTTCGTTCGCCGCGACGGCCGCGTCGAGAAACGGCAGGACGTCCGTCGAGAGGGTCGATTCCTCCGCCAGGTGGTGATCGGGAATCGGTGCGTGTCGAACGTTCTCGGGCCCGAACGCGGCCTCGTATCTGGCCACGTTGCCGCCATAGCGGTCGAGTTGGCGACCGGGCAGGAGACAGCAGACGCGCTCGATACCCTGTTCCCGTACGAACGCGATCCAGTCGTCGAGTGCGCGCTCGTGGTTCGCGGCGGTGTGCCAGCCGGGACAGCAGGCACCGAAGACGTACTCGGCTTCGGGCGCGGCCGGAGCGAAGCGATGGGCGTTGTCCGCCGGCCCGATGATGCCGTCGATCATCGTTCGTGGCTCGCGTCCCAGCCCCTTGAGTATGTACCACTAGTTCTCAGAATCGACAATGAAACTCGGAATCAGCATTGATAACCCTCGTCTGTACGCCGGTAATCGACAGCTACTGTCCGATCGGGACCGCTGCTACCCGTCGATGGACGTCGTATCACGGCATCCCCTCCGAGTTAGTGGTATGATTAATTATCCTGGACAAACGATTGATAGCTTGGGATGAGTACCGACGAACCCGCTTCGGACCACGAGCACCACGGACACGAACACCACGAAGTCGAGGGTCCGGGCTACCCGACGCCGGCGGCGATGCGCACCGAGAGCGGCCGCGAGAAGACGGCGTACGTGATGGCACCCCGGGTCGGCATGGAGAACGACGGCCCGGATTTCGTCGGCGTCGTCGACCTGGACCCGGAGTCGGACACCTACAGCGAACTCGTAGACGTCGTGGAGATGCCAAATCGGGGCGACGAACTGCACCACTTCGGCTGGAACGCCTGTTCGTCGTCGTGTCACGCCGAGGGGTTGTCCCGGCAGTACCTCGTCGTCCCCGGACAGCGTTCCTCGCGCATCCACATCATCGACGCCGAGGACCCCCGCGATCCGGAGATGGTCGAGGTCATCGAACCCGAGGAGGTGTTCGAACACGACCTGTCGGCCCCCCACACCGTCCACTGCGTCCCCGGCGGAAAGGTCGTCGTCAGCATGCTCGGCGACAGCGACGGCGAACTCCCCGGCGGCTTCCTCCAGTTAGACCAGAGCGACTTCAGCATCGACGGTCACTGGGAGGCCGACCGCGGGGAAATGGAGATGAACTACGACTACTGGTACCAGCCTCGCCACGACGTGCTGATATCAAGCGAGTGGGCCGCCCCGAACACGTACTACCCGGGATTCGACCTCGAAGACGTCGAGAAGGGCAAGTACGGCGACAGCATTCACATCTGGTCGTGGGAGGACCGCGAGCACGTACAGACCCTGGAGTTCGGCGAACAGGGACGGATTCCCCTCGAAGTTCGGATGAGCCACAACCCGGAGGAGACGCAGGGCTACGTCGGCGCGGCGCTGTCCTCGAACGTCATCCGGTTCTACGAGACCGACGGTGGGACCTGGGACTGGGACGTCGTCATCGACGAGGAGCCACGCGAACACGAGGACTGGGACATGCCGGTACCCCCGCTCATCACGGACCTCCTCCTGTCGCTCGACGACCAGTACCTGTTCTTCTCGAACTGGCTGCACGGCGACGTGCGGATGTACGACGTCAGCGACGCCGCCAATCCCCGCCTGGTCGATCAGGTCTGGGCCGGCGGCCTGTTCGGCGACCGCCAGGCGGTCCAGGGAACGTCGATCAGGGGCGCACCACAGATGTTGCAGCTCTCGCGTGACGGGCGGCGGCTCTACTGGACGACGTCGCTGTTCTCCTCGTGGGACAACCAGTTCTTCCCCGAAATCGCCGAGGAGGGCTCGCTGATGCTGAAGGCGGACGTCTTCCCCGAGGAGGGTCGAATGGAACTCGACGAGGAGTTCCTCGTCGACTTCGGCGACGCACCCGGCGGCCCGGCGCGCGCCCACGAGATTCGCTGGCCCGGCGGCGACTGCACCAGCGACGTCTGGCAGTGAGCGGATGGGCGAGGATCCGTCCGACTACACCGTCGAACTCCGCTGGACCGACGGTCGGACCGAGACGCTGTCCGTCGAGTCCGGCCAGTCCATCGTCGACGCCGCCGAATCCGCCGGCGTCGGACTGCCGTACGGCTGTCTGTACGGCGCGTGCGGGACGTGTACGGCCGAACTACTCGACGGGAGCGTCACCCACCGCGAGCCACCGCGGGCGCTGAAAGACCGCGCGCTGGACGCGGGCTACGTCCTGCCGTGTGTCGCCGCTCCCGACGCCGACTGTCGGCTCAGGGTCGGCCACGACATCCAGGCGGAGGTCGTCGGCACGCCCTGGAAGTGAGCGACCGGACGCGACGCGAACGCAAAGCGTTTACCCGGGTGGCCAGAGAGCGTCCGCTATGGTCACGTTCCTCTCCGGCGGCACGGGGACGCCGAAACTGCTGTCGGGAGCCGAGACCGTCTTCGATCCCGCGGCGACCACCGTCGTGGCCAACACTGGCGACGACGTGGAACTGGGGAGCCTTTTGGTGTGTCCGGACCTCGATACGGTGCTGTTTCTCGGCGGCGAGAAACTGGACACCGAGACGTGGTGGGGCATCGAGGACGATACCGCCGAAACGCACGACGAACTCCGGCGGCTGTCAGCGGACGCCGGGTTCGACGCCGCTCCGCGATACCTCCCGCCGGACCGACAGACCGCCGGGCGGGACATAGCAGCCTGGCGGCGCTTCTCCGCTGTCGGGGAGTTCATGCACATCGGCGACCGCGACCGGGCCGTCCACTTGCTGCGGACCAGCCTGCTGGACGAAGGCCACCGGCTGACCGACGTTATCGACCGCCTGGCCGACGCCCACGACCTCCCGTGGCGACTCCTGCCGGCCAGCGACGACCCGGTCGCGTCCATCGTCCACACCCCCGAGGGACCGATGCACTTCCAGGAGTTCTGGGTCGCCCGCGGCGGCGAACCGACCGTCGAGGGCGTCGAGTTCCGTGGGGCCGACACGGCCGACCCGACTTCCGAAGTGCTAGACGCGCTGGCCGACCCCGTCGTGATCGGCCCCTCGAACCCCATTACCAGCATCGGGCCGATGCTCGCGCTAGCGGGCGTCGGTTCCGCACTCTCGGAGACGCCGGTGGTGGCCGTCTCGCCGTTCGTCGAGGACGAGGTGTTCTCCGGTCCCGCGGCGGAACTCATGGCAGCGGAAGGCTACGAACCGAGCACGGCCGGCGTCGCCGACGCGTATCCCTTCGCGGACGCGTTCGTCCTCGATACGGCCGACGGGACCGCCCTCGACCGTCCGGTCGTGCGCACCGACACCCGAATGGACGACGCCGACGACGCCGCGCGGGTCGCCCGCGCCGTCGCCGACGCGCTGGAGCGAGTGCGATGACGGGGCTGCCGTTCGCGCCCCGGGTCGCGCTGGCCAGCCTCAGCGGCCACTCGGACGCCGCGTGGGCGCGCGCCGGCAGTGAATACGCCGGAGCGGCCTTCCTCGGCGGCGTGGCGCTCGACGAGCCGACCCGCGAGGCCGCGCGAGCGATGGTCGAACGCGACCGTTCGGAGTTCCTGCCCGACGACGCCGCGGCGTTCGTCGACCGGCAGCTATCGGTGCTGGCCGACGCGCCCGTCAGGCCCGGCGTCAACGTCCGGACGACGTCGCTCGGCCCGCTCCGGACCGTCGCGGCGACGTGTGCGCGCCACGACGCGATGGTGGAGATCAACGCCCACTGTCGCCAGGACGAGATGTGTCGTGCGGGCGCGGGCGAGACGCTCCTGGGCGAACCCGACCGGCTGTGCGAGCAGGTGGCCGCGGCCGCCGCCACGGGCGCGACGGTGAGCGTCAAGGTCAGGACCGAGGTCGACGGCGTGGACCTCCCGGCAGTCGCACGAGCGGTCGAAGACGCCGGAGCGGACCTCCTCCACGTCGACGCGATGGACTCCGAGTCCGTCGTCGCCGACGTCGCCGACGCCACGGACTGCTTCGTCGTCGCCAACAACGGCGTCCGCGACGAGCGGACGGTCCGGGAGTACCTCGACTACGGGGCCGACGCCGTCAGCGTCGGTCGCCCGAGCGACGACCCCGTCGTCCTCGCCCGGGTTCGCGCGGCCGTTCGGTCGTGGTTCGCGGACGGGCGCGAGGGCGACCGGAGGCGCGAACGGACGACGAACACCCACGAGCGAGGACGCGAACGACCGAACTGACAGTTCCAGCGATCGAACCGGTCGCGTTCCGAACCATTTTTGAGTGCCAGCGGGTAACGGGCACGCATGGCGATCAAACCCGCGTACGTCAAGAAGACGGCCAAACTCCTCATGGAGAAGTATCCCGACGCCTTCGGCGACGACTTCGAGCACAACAAGGAAGTCGTCCAGGAGGTCACCAACATCGAATCGAAAGGCGTCCGAAACCGCATCGCGGGCTACGTGACCCGCAAGCGCGGCTCCGCGCCGGCCTGAAACAGACGTTCTCTATCATCTCCGAAGCATTCGCGTCGTTCGCGTCGTTTCTCGTCGTTCGCGAACAGTCGACGATCTCCCGTGCGTGCGTGGGCCGTCGAAACTTCCCGTGTATTCGCGACTCGTCGGAACTTCCCGCGCGTTCGTGACTCGTCGAAACTTCCCGCGCGTTCGCACGTGACGTGTTACCGCACGTCGATTGGACCCAAAACGGTTTTGCGTGGGGACTGACCTACAGGGAACCACGATGTCAGTCCAGGTAGGAATCCTCGGCGCGACGGGAGCAGTGGGACAGCGACTCATCCAGTACGTCGATCCCCACCCCGACTTCGAACTGGCGGCACTGACCGCGAGCGAATCGAGCGCGGGCAAGAGTTACCGCGAGGCGGCCAAATGGCGCGTGGACACGCCGATTCCGGAGTCGGTCGCGGACACGACCGTCACGGCGACCGACCCCGCGGAAGTGCCCGACGACGTCGACCTGCTGTTCTCGTCGCTGCCCTCTAGCGTCGGCGAGGCCGTCGAACCCGGCTTCGTCGAGGACGGCTACGTCGTCTCCTCGAACTCTAGCAACGCCCGACAGGCCGACGACGTCCCGCTAATCATCCCGGAGGTCAACAGCGACCACCTCGGCCTGCTCGAGGTCCAGCGCGACGAGCGCGGCTGGGACGGCGCGCTCCTGAAGAATCCCAACTGCTCGACCATCACCATGGTGCCGCCGCTGGCGGCGCTGGACGACGCCTTCGGCCTCGAACGCGTCACCGTCGCGACGTTACAGGCAGTCTCCGGGGCGGGCTACTCCGGCGTCTCTTCGATGGAGATCATCGACAACGCCCTGCCACACATCGGCGGCGAAGAGGAGAAGATGGAAAGCGAGTCCCGCAAACTGCTCGGCGAGTTCGACGGCGCGGAAGTCCAGTATCACGACGCCGACGTCTCCGCCTCGTGTAACCGCATCCCGACCATCGACGGCCACCTGGAGAACGTGTGGGTCGACACCGCCGAGGACGCATCCGTCGCGGCCGCCGCCGACGCGATGGCCGAGTACCCATCGCTCGATCTGCACTCCTCGCCGGACCCCCTCATCCACGTCTTCGACGAACCCGACCGGCCACAGCCGCGACTCGACCGCATGCTCGGCGACGGCATGGCCATCTCCACGGGCGGCGTCCAGGAGACCACCGACGGCCTCCAGTTCAACTGCATGGCCCACAATACGATGCGCGGAGCCGCCGGCGCGTCGGTACTCAACGGCGAACTCTTATTGGAGAACGGATACCTCTGAAAGCCACGTTAGAGCCGATTTGAACGGTTTGAACGGTCCGAAACGGTAGCCCCAATTGATGCCCGATCGGCTCGCGTATTCCGAACGTGATGATCCCTCCGGAGCCGACCGTACTAGTGGTCGACGACGACGCGGCGTGTCGCCAGTTACACGAACTGTGGCTCGCGGACTCCTTTTCGGTCCGCACCGCGGGTGACGGAGCGACGGCGCTGTCCGAACTCGACGGTTCCGTCGCGGTGGTGGTCCTCGACCGCGAGATGTCGGGTCTCTCGGGAGCCGACGTGTTCGATCGCATCCGCCAGGCGGCACACGACCCGGCAATCGTGGTCGTCAGCGGCCTCCGTCCGGACGGATCGATCGACGCCGACGCGTACCTGCAGAAACCCATCCGTCGCGACGACCTGGTGGAGACGGTGCACGAACTCGTCCGGAACGAGCGACCGCCCCTCGCCGGCGGAGGTAGAGACAGGCGAGTCGGGCAATCGAACCGGTAAGTCCGCGACGACCGAACGACGGGGAATTTAAGCCACGCCGGAGCGGCGTAGGCGTATGGAGCACGTAGACGTCGCAATCGTCGGCGGGGGGCCCGGCGGGTCCTCGGCGGCGTGGGAAGCCGCCGCCGCCGGTGCCGACGCCGTCGTCTTCGAGAAGGGTGTCCCGCGGACCGACCGCGATGGACTCGGACCGGACTCGACCGACGCGGCCGGGATGCTCGACTACTGGGTCGACATCATGGGCATCGAGGAGTTTCCCGAGGACGTCAAACTGGCACGCCTCGACGGCGCGGAGTTCATCGGACCCAGCGAGACGGTGACGCTCCACTCGACGAGCATCGACTCGTCGTATCCCGACTTCGGGTTCGCGTTCCACCGGGCGCGCTTCGACGACTGGCTCCACGACCAGGCGACCGACGCCGGCGCGAACTTCCGGATCGGGACCAGCGTCACCGGCGTCGAGACCGACCGCTCGAACGGCGACACGCACACGGTACGCCTGGCCGATGGCGACGCCGTCGAGGCGGACGCCCTGATCCTCGCCGACGGGCCCCAGCGAACCGTCACCACGGACGCCCTCGATCAGTTCGTCCCCGACGGCCGGAGCGTCGCCGAGGCGCTGTCGCCCGACAGGGCCAACCACATCGCCTACCAGGAACACCGGCGGGTGCCTGAGGAACTGTTCGATCCCCACTACCTCAAGTTCTGGTGGGGATTGATCCCCGGCCACACCGCCTATCCGTGGGTCTTCCCCAACGACGACGGCGTCGCCCGTATCGGGCTGACGATGCCCATCGGGATGGACCTCGACGACGTGGCCAATCCGGGCGACTACGCGCTGTTGCGACCCGACGACGAGGCCATCCCGCCGGGTCGCGTCTACCTCCGCCGCCTGCTCGAACGCGAGTACCCCGACTACGACGTCGAGACGGACTTCCCGCTGGTCGAGGACCGCGGTAAGCAAAACGGAACCGAGGCCTATCCCATCTCCTCGACGATGCCCATCGAGTCGCCGGTCGGGGCGAACGTGGCCGTCGTCGGGGGCGCGATGGGTGCCACCTCGGCCTTCCACGAGGGCGGCGACCACGTCGCCGTCCGGACGGGCCGCATCGCCGGCGAACTCGCGGCGACCGGTTCTCTAGAGCGGTACAACGACGAGTGGCGACGCGCTATCGGCGACGAGGTCCGTCGCAACGTCGCCATGGCCGACCTCGTGTCCGGGTACGAACCGGCCGACTGGGACCGTGCGTTCCGTGCGGCCGACCGGATGGTCGACCGCGGGGACCTCTCGGTCGGTTCGGCCCTCGCCGCTGGCGTCTCCGGACTGCAGTATTACCTCCAGTACCGAGCGGCGAAGTTCCGATTCCGGGGTCGCCGAATCGTCCAGTTCCGCGAGGACGAGTACGTACTGTAGCGCTCGTGCCGCCGGGTACGTATTGGAGTGCTCACGACGCAATCGTCGCCGTGTACGCGACAGGCTTAATCCGGACGCCCCGGTAGTACCACCTGCGTGCCCCAGTCCCCGCCCGAGCGAACCCCGTGTGGGTGCAATGAGTGCGCGGAGAACCCGGGCACGCGACAGGAGAACGTGTGACGCGTTCGGCGCTCCCACCGGAGCGCCCGCCCGACACGAGGGTTTCCCGACCGACAGGGCACGCCGCCCACGGATGACGTCGGCCGTTAGTGTTCCGGGCG